>JACQGW010000344.1 GCA_016199325.1 Chloroflexota bacterium | reverse complement strand
GGAGATGCTTCGCTGCGGCTCAGCATGACGGAGAACGCCGAGCTCCCCCGAGTTCCTGCGAGTTCCTACGAGTCCCCCGGATCAACCGGCGATCCTCGTCCCCCTCGTCCGACCGGCACGCAGGAGCTCTTCCAGCCGGCCGGGCGTCGTTCCGTTGATCACCCAGCAGGTCAAACCGGGCGTAAGCGCCCTCCCCAGGTACGCATCGATCTCACCGTACTGCCCCAGCTCGCTACGGCGGACTTCGGCGATGAGTCCGTCTGAGCCGCCAGGGCACGTTCCAGCAGGATTGCCCGGGCCAGCAAAGCCTTCTCGGCACCCCTCTTGGCGGCCTTGGCGTCTTGGCGGTTCAATCCCTCCTGGCGGTTCGGCCTCTCGCGAAGCCGCTCCAAGCCCGTCGACCGACTTCAGCAGCACGACGAGGGGACTGCCAAGGTAGCCGGCAGCCCAGGCGGCGATGGAATCGGAGGTGACCTCCCAGGAGCGGGGCAGCGGGTCGAGGGCGTGGAGGAGGCGGTAGGGGAGCCAGATCGGGAGCCGGCCGGCGGCCAGTGCAGCTTCGATCTCCGCTTCCGTCCGGGCAGGCACGGCGTCGGGGATGCGCTCGGCCAGGAAGTAGCCGAGCTGGTCCATCGCCAGGATCGCCATCCAGTGCGCGGTGTCGTCCCGCAGGCAGTACCGGCGGTCGAGATCCCGGACGGCGTCGGCGAGCGGGCCACCGCCGGCGACGACGAGGAGCCGGGAGGCCCCGGCCAGCGCCGCCAGCTCCCGACAGACCACGTCGAGCGCGGGCCCCTCGACCAGGCTGCCGCCGACCTTGACGACGGCGTCGAGCCTCACAGCCATCCCTCCGCCGCCGCCCAGAGCCTGGCGACGGCGACGCTCGGCGCCACGGCGCTGCCCTCGGCGCCCAGCGTCGCCGCCAGATCGACCACCGGCAACCCCACCCGTTCCGCCGCCGCCCGCGCCAGAAAGGCCCCCAGCCCGGCGGCGATCGCGGGACGAGGTTTGTGGTTTATGGTTTGTGGTTTGTGGTTGCCCGCCGCTACCCCGCCGATGACTCCCCCTTCCCGCGGCGGGAAGGGGGCCGGGGGGTTAGGTCCCTCCCTTCCCACCCGCCGGGACATCACCTGCCGGATCGCGGCCGCGATCTGGTCGATCTGCCGGTCGGCCACGTAGGCGGCGATGGCGTGGATTTCGGCGGGCGACAGCATCTCGACGTCGGCGCAGACGACGCGGGCGAGGCGGGCCGCGGCTTCTGCAGGCGTCTTGCCGCGCCGGTCGGGTGTGTCGCAGAGATAGTCCTCGGGCTGGAGGTTGCCGAGGAGCAGATGCACGTCGGCGGCGATGGCGAAGTGTTCCGACGACACCCGGCACCAGCCGCCCCAGAGCGGCGCCGACTGGACGACCGCGCCGACCGGCGTCCGGACGGCGCCGGTGTAGACCAGCTCGCCGGTCAGCAGCCGCTCGGGATCGGTCAGCCCCTGCGCGGCGACGCGGCCTTCGACGATCGGGATGACGTCCGCCGTCGTCGAGCCGACGTCGACGAGGATGGCGTTCGGGTGCTCCCGGGCGATGAGTCGGGCCGTCGCCGCCCAGTTGGCCGCGGCGACCCGCAGCGGCTCGGCCCGGGCCTGCTCCGGCGCCAGGAACGCCTCGTCCACGGCGAAGATGGCGAGCCGGCTCGCTCCCGCCGCCTCGGCGAGCGCGCCGACGACGAATCCGACGCCCTCGCGCTTCGTCTGGAAAGCGTCCGAGAGCTCGGCCGTCATCGTCGCGACCCACACGTCGGCCGCCGGCAGCTCGGCCGCGATGGAGCGCAGCACCGCGACGAGCGCGCGGCGATCGTGCCAGATCTCGAAGTACCGCGATCGCAGCTCCTGGCCAACCACCCGCCCATCGGCGATCGACAGCGCCGCCGCCTTCGTGTTGACCCCGCCCACGTCCCAGCCGATGACGACGCCCATCAGCAGATCGAGCTCCCCCCGTCCACCTGGATCGTGATGCCGTTGACCATGTCCGCCTCCGGCGAGGCCAGAAACACCACCGCACCGACCAGGTCGCCCGGTGCGCCGATGCGCCCGCGGGGAATACGGGCCAGCCGCCACTGACGCACGTCGGGGCGGGCCAGGTAGTCGCGATTCAGATCGGTCTCGATGGTGCCGGGGGCGACCGCGTTCACGGTGATGCCGTAGGGGGCCAGCTCCAGGGCCATGGCGCGGGTGAGCATCGCCAGGCCGCCCTTGGCCGCGGCGTAGTGGCTGAGGTCCGGCATCGCCCGCTGGGCCGCCTCCGAGGTCACGTTGACGATCCGGCCCCACTCGCGCGTGACCATCTCCCGCGCCACGACCTGCCCCACGATGAAGGATCCCTTGAGGTCGACGTCCACCACCCGGTCCCATTGCTCGTCGGAGACCTTGAGGAAGGGGGCGCGTGAGATGACGCCGGCGTTGTTCACCAGGATGTCGATCCGGCCGAAGGTCTCGACGATCTGCGCCACCATCGCCTCGACTTCCGGGCGCCGGCAGACGTCGGCCTGCACCACCAGCGCCCGCCGCCCGCAGCCCCGGACACCGGAGGCCGTCTCCTCGGCAGCCGCGGCGTCCTGCACGTAGTTCACCGCCACGTCGGCCCCCTCCCGCGCCAGCCCAACCGCGAGCGCGCGGCCGATCCCCCGGCTCGCACCGGTCACCAGCACAACCCTGCCCGCCAATCGCATCGCCTTCCTCCTGCCCTCGATCTACCGTCGTCGTGCATGGTAGGGCGGCGACGGCGTGTTGTCAACGGGAAGACCGAATGGGTAGTGTACGCGGGATTGCAGAAAACGGATCCTGTCACCCTGAGCCGCAGCGAAGGGTCTCCTCGTGGTCGGCCAGGAGATGCTTCGCTGCGGCTCGGCATGACAGCGCAGGGCTGCCCGGCGTGTTTCTGCAATACTTCGTACACTACCACCGAATGCCACGGGAGGCGTGCGTTGCCTGATCCGCCGACCGGTACAAAGGCTGGATTGGGCATCCGTCCAAATCCGATCCGATCCGCTCAATCCGCTCCCAGAATCCGTTGACAGCTCGTCTGCCGCCGGGTGCGAGCCCCTACCGTCCGATGTCGGAGAGGACGTTGCGGAGGACGAAGAGGACGTTGGCGGGGCGCTCGGCGAGCCGCCGCATGAAGTACGGATACCACTCGCGGCCGTAGGGCACGTAGACCCGCATCCGGTAGCCCTGGCCCACCAGCAGCTCCTGGAGATCGCGCCGCACGCCGTAGAGCATCTGGAGCTCGAACCGCTCCGGCGTGATGCCGTGTGCCGCCGCGAACGCCCTGGCGTGGGCGATCATCGCCTCGTCGTGGGTGGCGATGGCCGGATAGGTGCCCTCTTTCAGGAGCAGCTCCAGCAGCCGGCGGTAGTTGGCGTCCACGTCGGCCTTTTCGGGGTAGGCAACCTCCGGCGGCTCGTTGTAGGCGCCCTTGCAGAGGCGGACCCGGGCGCCGAGCGCGTTCAGACGGCGCACGTCGCGCTCACTGCGGTAGAGGTACGCCTGGATGACGACGCCCACGTTCCTGTACTCGGGCCAGACCGACTCGAAGAGATCCAGCGTCCGCTGGGTGTACTTCGAGCTCTCCATGTCGATCCGGACGAAGTTGCCGAACGACCGGGCCGCATCGAGGATCTCGACGAGGTTCGCCCCGCAGCGCTGCTCGTCGAAGTCCAGCCCGAGCGCCGTGAGCTTGATCGAGAGGTTGGCGTTGGCGTGGGTCTCGTGGATCCGTTTCAGCGCCGCCAGGTACTCGACGACCGCCCGCCGGGCGCTCGCCTCGTCGGCGACGTTCTCGCCGAGGTGGTCGAGCGTCGCCATGATCCCGCTCCGGTTGAGCCGCTGGATCGCCGCGATGGCGTCGTCCAGGTGCTCGCCGGCAACGAAGCGCAGCGCCGCTTGCCGGGCCGTCTCCTGCGCCATGATCGCGTCGTGGACGGCGTGCTGGTTGGAAAGGTAGAGGAGCGCCTTCCTGAGCATCATGTCACCATACCATTATGCCACCCGGCCGGCATTCTCGCCAACAACGCAGCCGGCTGCACCCTTTTTCCTATTGGAGTGCAATCGGCAGGCCAGGGCGATCAGCCGGTTGCCCGGTCACCGGGGCGACGACATCAGGTCGAACCGCTCCGCCTGCTGCGCGATGAAGGGGAAGCCGGCTGGTGGTCTGTCAGGGCTGAACCGATGGGTTCGTAGTTGGCGCTTGAGCGCCCGGACCCCGGGGTCCGGGCGCTCAAGCGCCAGCTACGAACCCTCACCTCACGATCGACGAATCACGAGGAAGCGCGCCAGCGGAACACTCTACAAAGTAGGTGACAAACGAACAAGCAGGGGTGAGTGGAAGAAGACGTTATGCCGCCGCGTCAGGCCGATCGTTCGAGATGGTCGCCTCAGATACGTCGCGGCGAGTGGACCAGTCCGGGCGCGCCCACCATGCATCGTGCTGGGAGTCGAACTCCAGCGTCGCTTTGACCTCCAGGTCCTCATCGCCAATGAGCACACGCACACCCTCGTGAGAGCGAGGACGCGCGCCGTCTCGGCCGATCAGGACTCGCCGGTCTTTGCTCCATAGGTCCTGGTTCATCGTGTTGAAATCGACGTAGACGCGTTCCATCGTAGGCCACCTCAGTGCAGTATTATACCACATTCTCGTCCGTTATCGGATTGGGCATTCGATCGAAAGCTTGACTCAATGCTGAGGCAAGAGTCTCGGGAAGGGGATGAGGTGTGACTACAGGAGATCAAGCGCCCCCAGGAGGGCGTCGGGCACGAGACCCTCGTCCGTCCACCCGCGCGCCGCGTAGTAGTCGCCGATCATCGCCTGGAGCTCCTCGGCGGTCAGCCGGGTGCCCTCGCCGACGCCGTCGGCCAGCGCCTCGGCGAGGATGCGCGGCGGCAGGGTGTCGTCGGCCCGCGTCCAGCCCTCGCGGACGTTGAAGAGCTTCTTGAGCGTGCTGATCCGCGTCCCGGCCCGCCGAAGCTCGCCGGCCTCCATCGGGTAGCCGGTCACCAGTCGGTACAGGCTCGCCGCCTCGGCGTAGAGGTCGTCCAGGCACTTGCGGACGAACTTGCAAAGGATCAGCGAGTCGAGAACGGCCGCGGTGTCCTCCAGCTCGGCGACGATCCGCCCGCGCTCGGGCCCCCCCTTCAGCCGGTCGACCTTCCCCGAGAAGTCGGCCTCGTAGGCGCCCGAGCGGTTGTGGCAGGCCCCTCGCGGGTTCACGGCGAAGCCGAGCGCCGTCGTCTTCAAGCCGCGGGGCTCGTACCCGGCCAGCTCCAGCCCCTTCACGTGCATCGCCCAGGTGTGTGAGCCCTGCCCCAGCGTCGCCGCCGCCCGCCTGCTGCCCTCGGCCAGCAGGTTGCCCAGACCGTCGCGCCGCCCGATCGCCTCGATCGCCGCCAGCAACGCGTCGGGATTGCCGAAACGGAGGTCGACGCCCTGCGTGTCTGCCGGCGTGAGCAGCCCGCGCTCGAAGCATTCCATCGCCCAGGCAATCGTGACGCCGGCGCTGATGGTGTCGAGCCCGAGCTCGTCGCAGCGCCGGGCTGCGCGAATGACGGCGTTCGGATCGCCGACGCCGCAGGCCGGGCCGAGCGCGTAGAGGCTCTCGTACTCCAGCCGGCTCCGGGTTGCGCCCCGCCCGTCCCGCGTCTCGTAGACGTGCTCGCAGCCGATGGTGCAGGCGGCGCAATTGACCGTCCGGGTCTGGTGCTGGGCCAGCAGCGATTCGCCGCTGATCCGTTCGGCGTCCGGAAAGGTCGCCCGGCGAAAATTGTACGAGGGCAGTGTGCCGAGCCGGTCGAAGACGAGCACGTTTGCCGTGGTGCCGATCAGGCGGTACTTGTCGGTCGCGATGCCCAGACTCCGCTCCCGCAACGCCAGACCGACCTCCCGCAGCTCCGCCGCGTGCGCGATAGGCGTCGCCCGCCGGCCGCGCAGGGCGATCGCCTTCAGGTTCTTGGCGCCCATCACCGCGCCGGTTCCGGTTCGGCCGGCGTGGCGCCCGTCGTTGCTGATGGTGGCGTACCGAACCAGCCGCTCGCCGGCCGGGCCGATCGCCGCCACCCGCACGCACCGGTCACCCAGCTCGGCCTTCACGGCGTCCGCCGTCGCGTCCGTGCCGAGGCCCAGCAGATGCGCGGCGTCGTGGAACGTCACGCGCTCCCCGTCGACGAAGAGGTACACCGGCCGGTCGGCCCGGCCGGTCACGACGATGGCGTCGAAGCCGGTCCTCTTCAGCTCCACCGCCAGAAAGCTCGAGGAGAGCGAATCGCCGACCAGGCCGGTCAACGGCGACTTGGCGACGACGGCGAACTTGGCCGAGGTCGTGACCGGCGTCCCGACCAGCGGCGAGCTGCAGAGGATGAGCGGGTTCGCCGGGGCAAAGGGATCGACGCCGGCCGGCGCCTCGCGATAGAGCAGCCACACGCCAAGCCCGATCCCCCCGACGAAGCGCGCGAGGACGTCGTCGGAAAGCGTCTCAACCCGAGTCGTGCGCCGGGTGAGGTCGACGTGGAGCATCCGCCCGTGGTAGCCCAGCATCGCTCAGCCTCCCGCCGCGCTCGAAAGGAGCAGCAGGATCTCCCTCGGCGCCAGCGGCTCGTCCAGGCGCTGGACAAAGGCGCGGCCGTCCCGATTGAAGAGATAGCCGTCCAGCAGGCCGTCGAGCTCCGGGCGGATCACCCGCCCGACGAGTGCCGGGCACCGCACCGCCAGCGCCGGCACGACGTCGGCGACCGTCTGGCCGCTCAGCAGGTCGACCTGGACAACCGGCTCGCCTGCGAGCAGGCGGGGAACGCCGTAGAGCTCAATCCGACACTGCATCGGAGGACCGATCCGCCTTTCCCAGCGCGCGAGTCTCGTAGGGGGAGTATAGCGCGAAACATGGAAACCCGCATGCGGGGACGCGAACACCGCATACGGACGGTCGGAGCCGCTTGTCTGAAGCGACGACGCGATGCCGGCCTTGCCATGGCGCGGAGGCTGCCGCGCGCGGACTATCCGAGCCGCGACCGTAAGGGAGCCGTTCCTCGGTGTGCGGAAGTCGACCGCGTGCCGGAGAACCGCTCCCTCACGGTCGCGGCTCGGTTCGGTGCCCCCACCGCCGTCGCTCGCTGGCCGGCGTGGTCGCCCCCGCATGCCGGGGAACGGCTCCCTCACGGTCGCGGCTCGGTTCCGTGATCCTCGCGGCACCGACGCCGCGGCTCTTGACTGCCGACCGCCGACTGCTGACGGCTGACCGCATCACGGTCGTGACTCGGTTCGGGGATCCTCGCAGACGTTGCTCGCCGGTCAGCGCGGGCGAGACCTTCACGCCCGGGAGCGCACTTGCGAGTGCGCCCTACGAACCTGCGCGCCCCGCCTCTACAGCCGCCGCGCCTCCGCAGACACCCCTTCTTTTGTTCAGGGATCGGGGGACCCGGACAACCCATGGACCTGATGGCACCTGGCACCACGCATCGTTTGACCCCAATCAGGTTCAACCTGGCGTAGGAACAGCTCGTGCAGTATGGATCAAGTGGTGACGTAGTGATGACGTGATGACGTAGAGAAGGGGAGGCCAGAGAGCATGACGGATGGGACCATGGCAGAACGAAACCGAGGTGAGCGATTGAGGATCATGGCCCAGCAGACGCCGCTCCTGGATGGCTTGCCGGAGGAGGTCCTCGGGAATGGGATCGAGGTCCCCGTCGTCGGCGGTCGCCGTCTTCCCTACGCGTATCTGGACAACGCCGCCTCGACGCCCGCGCTCCGCGCCGCCGCAGAGGCCGTCGGGCAATTCCTGCCGTGGTACTCCTCCGTCCACCGCGGTGCCGGCTACAAATCGCGCCTGGCCACCGCCGCCTACGAACAGGCGCGCGAGCGTGTGCGCCACTTCGTCAACGCCGACGACCGCCAGACGGTCGTCTTCGTCAAGAACACCACCGAGGGGCTCAACCGCCTGGCGCGACTGTCCGCCGCTCGCGGGACGACGATCTTCAGTTCGATCATGGAGCACCACGCCAACATGCTGCCCTGGTGGCTGCGGGGTCGGGACGTGCGATTCATCCAGGCTGATGCGCGGGGGGTGATCGACGAGGATCACCTGCGGCGCGAGCTCCGGGCAGCGCCGGCCGGACCCCGATTGGTCGCCGTCGCCGGCGCCTACAACGTCACCGGCTACGCGCCGCCGATCCATCGCCTGGCGCGGCTGGCGCACGAGCACGGCGCCGAGATCCTCGTCGACGGCGCCCAACTGGTGCCGCATCGGCAGGTTGACCTCCAGGGCACCGGGCCGGACGAGCGGATCGACTACCTGGTCTTCTCGTCCCACAAGCTCTACGCCCCGTTCGGATCCGGGGCGATGGTGGCCCCGCGGAGGGCGCTGGCCAGCGGCGAGCCGGACCTGCTCGGCGGCGGGATCGTCGATCTGGTGACGCTCGACGAGGTGGTGTGGAACGGACTCCCCGATCGGGAGGAGGCCGGCTCGCCGAACGTCGTCGGCGCCATCGCCCTGGGCGCCGCGCTGGCCCGGCTGGAGGAGCTCGGACGTGAACGACTGGAGGCGCAGGAGGCCGCGCTGACCGCCCACGCGCTGGCGCGCCTGGCAACCGTGCCGGGGCTGCGGGTGCTCGGGCCGCCGGCCGGTCCCGATCGGGTCGGGGTCATCAGCTTCGTCCTGGACGGGGTGAGACACGGCCTGGTGGCCGCTGCCCTGGCCTACGAGCACGCGATTGGCGTGCGCAACGGCTGTTTCTGCGCCCATCCGGGGATCCTCCACCTGCTGGCCCTCGATTCCCGTGCGGCGGAGGCCGCCCGCGCCCGCCTGCGGCGCCATGACCACGCAGATACGCCCGGCGCCGTGCGCGCGAGCTTCGGCCTTCAGAACACGCGGGCAGAGGTCGACCGCCTCGTCGTCGCCCTGCGGCGGATCGCTGCGTGCGACCTGGCGACGACCTACCGGGCCGACGCGGCAACGGGCGACTACCGGCCCGATGGCTGGCAGGAGAACGTTCCGGACGCGGTTCGGGCGCTGATCGGGGGACAATCGACGTATTGACAGGTGCGGGAACCTGCTCCATAATACGGGCGCGACAGCGGTACGTCCTTCCATTGGCCCGGTTTTCGCAGTGTTGGAGGGCACGGACGTCTTACTACCTCACGGAGGCGTGAGATGATCGAGCCGAGTATTCAGGATCGCGACCTCTTGGGTCGCCTGTCCTATTACCTCGACAATCTCGAGTCGCGGGTCCGAGAGGGCACCGGCTGGCTCATCTTCGGGACGACGCAGCAACGCGCTGCCCGGATTAGCCAGTTCATCACCTACCGGTTGAACGAGTACCGCCCACTCATCTCGTACTACGCGCTGCCCTGGCGCGATTTCGCCCTGAATGCGTACATGCTCAATCTGGAGCTCGGCCACACCGATGAGGTCGTCCGCTCGGGTGACTCGCGGGTGCAGCAGGAGTACGCCCTCGCCAATCGGGTGACGCTCGACACCTACTACCAGATGATCGATCGCGAGCTGCTGGTGATCAGCGGCCTCGCCCTTGGGCACGCCTACGAGATCGTCCACTTGCAGCAGGTCGTCGACGCCCGCCTCAGCCGGCATCAGCCGACGATCCTCATCGCCCCCCGACGGCTCGACCAGCTCGTCGAGGACGTCCGCAACGTCGGCGCCGAGAAGCACTGGCAGCAGATCTTTGCGCGCATGTACGAGACCAGCCTGATCGCCGTGTAGCAGAACTCTCGTGCAACCCACGCAGGCTGTCCGGTTGGAGGTGGCTCATGCGAGAGGTTGATTCACAGGCCGGTCTCATCGGGTCACTGTTCAACACTGCTCACGTCTTGTTCGATGCCGAGGACCCAGAGGACGTTTTGGGAGAAGTGGCGGAATGCGTCGGGCAGGCCGTTGGCGCGTCTGAGGCCGTCATTGCCCTGTTGAGAGGAGACAGCCACGTTCTCCAGGTAGCTGGCGTCTATGGCGATGCGAGCAGGCTCGGCTGCGACTTGGGAGCGACCGTGCCCCTGGCGCAGATCGTCCGCGACAGGAGTCTGCTGATGGGCACAGAACCCATCCTTCTGGACGACGGCAGCTCCCTTATGCCGACGCGCACCAACGCCTCCCCAGGAACGGTTCTCTCTCCGACCATCTTGTTCCCCATCACCTGTCGTGGCACTGTTCTCGGCCTGTTGTTCATCGCGCTGGGCAACGGGACGGCCGAGCTGAGCCTCGCTCACGTCCGTCTCTGCCAGACCGTCGCAAAGGAACTTGCAGCGGCGCTGCGCGCTGCTGAATCCCAGGCGATCCGTGGGAGCAAGCTGTCGCAGACTGCCGTCGCGGGCAATCTCGTGCGGATGGTTCTTGACAGAAGAGGGTTGTCCACGTTGGTAGCGGCGCTTGACGATCTCGTTGAGAACCCGGTGGTACTGGTCAATAGTGTGTTCCACCTTATCGCCCATTCGCCGCGACAGGAGGGGACGGATCGCATGCGCAGAGACTCGCTCGATCAAGGTGGAGTACCGAGAGAAGCGATGGACGATCCCCTGTTCCGCCGCCAACTCCATCGGGTAATTGAGTCGAAGGGGCCACTCATCACGGGAAGCTTCTTGAAGTATGGCCTGGTGCAGCGTCGGCTCGAGGCTCCCATCTGGACGGGGAGCGATCTGCTGGGCTTGGTGGCCGCCGCCGAAAGCCGGCGTCCTTTCACCGATTCCGACTGCGCCATCGTGGAAGATGCCACGGTGGCGTTAGGGCTGGAGCTCGTGAACCAGCGGGCCAAATTGGAAACTGAACACCGGCTCAGGGCCGATTTCCTAGCGGAGTTGCTGGCTGGGGTATCCAAGGACACACCATCTCTTATCGAGCGCGCTGGCTTTCTCGGCATCGATCTGTGCAGGCCCTGGGATCTGCTGGTGCTGGACGTGGACGAGGGGACTGGCCCCAAGCTGGCCTCCGAGCAAGCGGATCAGATGGTCGCGAAGCGACGCATCCTCGAGGCCATTCACCATCTGGGCAACAGTCCATATACCCGTCCTGTTGCCGTGATCCAGGGCAGGAATATCGTCGTCTTGGCACCGAATCCGTCGCTCGACGGCGGGAGGAGCCGGCGGCTGGCCGAAGCCATCCGGCAGGAAGTCTCTCGGCACGTGTTCCACGGCTTCGTCTCCGTGGGAGTTGGGGAGACGTGCCGGTCTCTCGAGGACTTCCCCAGATCGTACGCACGGGCGAGGCGCGCCTTGGAAGCGGCGCGAAGCCTGGGCCTATCGAACGCCGTCATCTCGCTGGGCGACCTGGGGGTCTACGGCATACTGTCCCGAAAAGAGGACGAGGGGGAGTTGCTTCAGTTTGCCGACAAGATGCTTGGCCCCTTGGTGGAGTACGACCACAAACGCGGGTCGGCTCTCCTCGAGACACTCCATGCCTATCTGGAGGAAGACCGCAACCAGCGACGCACGGCCACACGGTTGTTCATCCATCCGAACACGTTGGCTCAGCGTCTGGCCCGCATTGCGGCCGTCGCGAAGCTTGACCTGAACGACTCCGACACTCGCCTGAACCTCCAACTCGCCTTCCGGGTGCTGAAACTCGCCGGGCGCACCACCTTCGGTCAGCAGTAGGCAGTTCCGGCGGACTGCCAGATTCAGTATTCTCCATCTCCCTTCCCCGTATCCGCACCACTCAAATTGTGAACGACTGTGTGTGGCCTCCACGTCCAGCCAGCGCAAACTCCAGTGAACTGTGTGGAACCGCCATATTGTCCCTGATGTGCGGCCGCCGTACGCTGTGCCCTGGTGGCACAAAGGCAAGCTGCCCCTCTACCATGAAAACGGAGGGAGACCATGATTACCGAACAGGGCAGACTACTGGCGATCCGCCCCCGCGTTCACCAGCTCAGGGTGCCCAATTTGAGCGAGGTCAACTTCGACAGGCTGCGGGCGGGGCGGCTGGCGCGTCTCCAGACGATGATGCAGCGCCATGACCTGCCCGTCTGCCTCTTCTACAGCCCGGCGAACATCCGCTACGCCACGGGCACCGACGTGCAGGGGGTCTACATGGCCGGGACTTTCGCACGCTACTGTATGGTCCCGGCCGCGGGCGACCCGATCCTCTTCGAGTTCACCGGCGCCATGCATGTCAGCCGGAGATTCGTCAGGGACGTGCGGCCAGCGCGGGCCTGGGAGTTCTTCATCGGGGTAGATCCCTGGGCCCAGGAGGTCACCAGAGGGTGGGCGAAAGAGATCCGCTCGGTCATGCGCGAGCTCGGCGCGGAGAACGAGCGACTGGGGGTGGACAAGCTCGACACCACCGGTTTTCTTGCCCTCCAGGAAGAGGGCATTCGCATCGCCAACGCCGGTCCTGCCACGGTCGACGCCCGTGAGGTGAAGACGCCGGAGGAGGTCGCGCTGTTCAAGATCAACGGCGGCATCGGCGATGCCATCCTGGCCGAGTTCGAGGCCGCCATCCGTCCGGGGATTCGAGAATACGAGCTCCTGGCGGTGCTGAGCCACGCGCTGCTGAGTCGCCACGGCGAATTCCTGTTCACCCGACTGAGCGTCTCCGGCACGAACACGAACCCCTGGTTTGCGGAAGCGCACGACAAGGTCGTGATGCCCGGCGATCTCGTCGCCGTCGACACCGATGCGAACGGCTACGAAGGCTACGTCATCGACGTCTCGCGCACCTTCCTCTGCGGCGACAACCCGTCTCCGGAGCAAAAGGAGGCCTATCGGATCGCCTACGACTGTGTCAACGGTATGTTCGATCTGATCAGGCCGGGGATGACGTTCGAGGAGTTCTGGCAGCGGGCGCCGAAGCTGCCGGAGGCGTACCGAGCCCAGCGGTACTGCGTCATGGCCCACCAGGCCGGCCTGGAGGATGAGGGACCGGCCATCCTGTATCCGGAGGACTATCCACCGTCGCTCATGCCTATGCCGACACGCGAGATCAAGGAGAACATGGTCCTCTGTCTCGAGTGCTACGCCGGCAAGGTTGGCGCGCCGTTCGGGGTCAAGCTGGAGGACCAGGTTCTGGTGACGAAAGATGGCGCCCAACTGCTCTGCACCTACCCGTATGACGCAAAGCTGTTGAGCTAACGAGCAGGATCAACTGCTCCAACCCCGATGACTCATCTGAGGAAGCGCATGGCAAGCCCGACAGTCATGACGGTCCTTGGCCCGGTGCCGGCCGACGCGCTGGGCACGATCATGGTGCACGAACACGTCTACTTCGACATGACCGCCTACTTCAAGCAGGCCGATGACGACCCGGACGGCGCCATGGCCGCAGCGCCGGTCTCGCCCGAGCGGCGCTGGTGGCTCAACACGCACCCGCAGAACAGTCGCGACAACCTGGTGCAGGACAGTTTGGAGGTCGCGGTCTCGGAGCTGGCGCAGTTCAGCGCCGCCGGGGGGCGCACGCTGGTGGACCTCACCACGGTCGGCATCGCGCCCAACCTGAAGGGGTTGGGCGCCGTGGCACGGCGAACCGGTCTCCAGGTCGTCGCCGGCACCGGATACTACATCGCGTTGTCCCTCCCCGAATCCGCAGTCGAACGCTCGGTGGATGAGCTGGCCGAGAGCATGCGGCGTGAGCTGCTGGAGGGCATCGCCGGCACCGACATTCGCGCCGGTCTCATCGGCGAGCTGGGGCTGAGCAACCCGCCGGCACCGGTCGAGATTCGGGTGCTGGCGGCGGCGGCGCGGGTCCAGCGGGAGCTCGATTGCGCCGTTTCGATCCATCCTGGCTGGGGCGCCGACGGGGCGAGAATGGCGATGCGACTGGCCGAGGATGCTGGGGTGAACCCCGGGCGGACGGCCCTCTGCCATCTCGACAATCGCTTTCGCGACGACCTGCCTGCGTACCGCGAGGTGGCCGCGCGGGGCTTCCGCCTGGAGATAGACCGCCTCGGCAGCGACGTCTACTATCCGCACGTGAACACGCAACATCTGTCCGACGGAGACCGCATCCGCACCATCCTCGGCCTGCTCGACGCCGGTCTGACGGATCACGTGCTCCTTTCCCAGGACATCTCCTACAAGCACGAGCTGGTCCGGTTCGGCGGCAACGGCTACGCCCACATCCTGCGAACCATCCGTCCGCGCCTCTTGAGGAGTGGGGTGGACGAAGCCACGATCCGGCACATCCTCGTCGACAACCCGCGCACGTTCCTCGCAGGCGTGTAGGATGTGCCATTGCCAGAAGAGGAACCTGCGGCATTGCCCTTCAGCGATCAGGGATGAGGTGCGACTCGTGAATCAGGACTGATGAATCAGGAATGAATCAAGAGAGGAAGACAATGGCGACAGGGTATTGGGGAAGTCCCCACTTCATTCGCAAGACGATGTCCAGGCGCCGGTTGATCCACGCAGTAGGTCTGCTCGCTTTCAGCAGCGGCTTTGCCACATTGACCGGGTGTGCGCCAGGCGCCCCCACCATCCAGCCGACCGCGCCGCCTGCCCCGCAGCCGACGAAAGCACCCGCCGTCCAGCCCACCACTGCCCCGGCCGTGATCAGTAAACCGACAACCCAGGGGGGCAGCTTGGTCGTCGCTGGCGAGGCGATCGGCGATAACTACGTACCCGCCGTCAGCTTCCAGGGCTGGGCTCACGCCTGGGTCGTCGACAACATCTACAACAGCCTGTACACCTTCCGCGACCTCAAGACGCTGATTCCGGAGTTGGCAACCGGCCACACCGTCTCCAACGACGGCCTGGTCTACACGTTCCAGCTCCGTAAGGGCGTCAAGTTCCACGACGGCACGCCGTTCAACGCCGAAGCCGTCGAGTTCAACTACATGCGCTACATCGACAAGAACCATCCCTACTACGACGAGAACGCCATCGGCCGCACCTCGCTGCTGGCCGGCGTGAAGACGGTGAAGGCCAAGGACGAGTACACGGTGGAGATCGTCCGCGAGAAGCCGATGCCGGCGTTCATCTCGGCGCTCGCGTCGCCCTACGGCAGCATCATGAGCCCAACGGCGGTCAAGAAGGCCGGCGTCAAAGACGCCGGGCGTAACCCGATCGGTGCCGGCCCCTTCGTCTTCGAGAAGGCGGAGAAGGGCAATCAGGCATCCCTTCGGGCGTTTGACGACTACTGGGGGGGCCGGCCGGCGCTCGACCGCGTCACCGTTCGCGTGATCGCCGACGATCAGGTGATGACGGCGAGCCTCCTTTCCGGCGAAGTCGATATGACCTCCTTCGTGGACTTCAAAGACCTCGAGTCGTTCCGCAAGAACCCGACCTTGAAGGTGCAGACCGTGCCGGCCGCGAATACCGGGTACATTGGCGTCAACCAGGCCCATCCGACGATGAAGGACGTCCGTGTCCGCCAGGCGCTTGCCCACGGCGTCGACAAGCAGCAAGTAGTTGACGTGATCTTCTACGGCGAAGCGGACATCGGGGCAGGGTATACTCCCATCCCCCAGTGGGCACATGCTCCCCAGTTCAAGGACTACTACAAGCACGACCCGCAGAAGGCAAAGGACTTGCTCAGAGAGGCCGGCGGCGCGCCGGAGTTCGTTCTCCACACTCAGAACTCCGGTTTCTGGCCCCGGCTCGCTGAGCTGTACCAGGCGAACTTTGGCGCCGTCGGTGCCAAGGTGACGATCGAGAAAATCGACTCGGCGAAGTTCTACGGTTTTGTGACCGAAGGCAAGCACGCCATGTTTATCGGGGATAGCACGGCTTGGGCTCCAGATCCCGAAGATAGCTACTGGATCTTGTTCGGCTGCGACAACCCGCGACACAAGCGCTGGGGCTACTGCGATCCGAAGTTTGACGAGCTGCTGACGAAGCAGTCGGGCGAACCGGACCAGGAGAAGCGAAAGCAGATCCTTTGGGATGCGCAGAAGATGCTGCTCGACTCGGTGGCGCTCATCCCGGTGTACTACGGCCGGTTTGCGACCGTCATGAACAAGCGGGTTGACGGCTACGTCCCGATGCCGGTGAGACGGATGTTTCTCGACAAGACCTACGTGACGAGGAAGTAAAGGAGAGTACTACTTGTCCACCGAACATGAGTAACCAAGTATTACTGGGCATCGGCCTTTTCACGCACTGGCCGGACCCGGCCGGGTAGCCCGCGTCCCGCCGATTGCTTCTCCACGCGCCAGCAGCGGGCCTTGAAGCAGTCGACCACCAGCCGGCGCACTTCGGTCGGGCTGTCCGTCACGACCAGCCGCTTGAGGTCCTCCGGGTCGATCTTCTCCTCGGCCAGGACCGTCGCCTTGAGCCAGTCGAGCATTCCCTCCCAGTACGCCCGTCCGAACAGAATGACGGGGAAGTTGTGCAGCTTGTCCGTCTGGATCAGCGTGAGCGCCTCGAAGAGCTCGTCGAGCGTCCCCAGTCCGCCGGGGAAGATGACGAAGGCTTCGGCGTAGCGCACGAACATCATCTTGCGGACGAAGAAGTAGCGGAAGTGGAGCTGCCGCGTGGCGTACGGGTTCGGTTTCTGTTCGTGCGGCAGCTCGATGTTGCAGCCAATCGAGACACGCCCGACGGCCGATGCCCCCCGGTTGGCCGCCTCCATGATGCCGGGGCCGCCGCCGGTGACGATCGCGAAGCCCGCGAGCGCCAGCTCACGGGCGACCTCGACGGCTGCCCTGTACATCGGGTCGTCGGGGCCAACCCGGGCCGAACCGAAGATCGAGACCGCCGGACCGATCTCGGCCAGCGCGTCGAACCCCTCGACGAAGTCGCCCATGATGCGGAACAGGCGCCAGGGATCGCTTCGGGCCAGCCAGGCGGCTAACCGTCGCTCTGCTTCCGGGCACTCCAGGAGCTTCTCATCCTCGGTTCGCCCATCCCTGCCGGGACCGCCCGCCGGCGGCGCCGGGTGGCGGTCGTCGGCTTCGCACTTGCTCGGCCGCGTTCTTCGCATGGCACACCCCTATCGGGTCGGCAGTCGGCGGTCGGCAGTCGGCGGTCCGAACAGCCGCAGTCCTCGCATGGCACCCTCGCATCCCAATCGGTAGGCGTCCGCAGACCGCGTGCCAGCGTGCGGTGCTCGGGCGAGAATACCGGACAAGACCAACCGCAGAGACACAGAGGGCGCAGAGACGACGCAAAGAAGAGAAGCACAACAGTGCCGCTCCTCCGCGATCTCCTCTGCGTCCTCCGCGCCTCTGCGGTTTTGTGAGGCGCTTCTAGGACAGCATGCGACCGCAGCGAGGGCAGCGCACGCGCGGCGCCGTCGCCGGCAGCCGCGTGCGGCAGTAGGGGCAGCGATCGGCCAGCGGGGTGGCAACCGGTGCGCTGGCGTCGGCTTCTTTCGGCGGCAGGCCATTCCGCCGGATGAGCGTGTGGCAGTTGGGACAGACGTCCTCTTCGGTCCCCTCCAGGACCAGCATCGGTTTCTCACAGGCGCTGCACTTCCACTCTTCCAGCGGCACGGCTGATTCCTCCTTCGGGTCGAAAGCTGCCGATCCGGCGGCGATAGCCCGCCGACGACCGGCAGGCATCGGGAGGTATAGCACACCGGGAACGACCGGATCAACGCCGGGGTCGGCGGTGGGTGGGCGTCGCCAATTTGCGCCAGG
>JACQGW010000343.1 GCA_016199325.1 Chloroflexota bacterium | reverse complement strand
CTCCGGACTGCCGACTGCCGACTGCCGACTCCTGGCCCCTGATCCCCAATCGGAATGGCTGAACGCTCGAAGAACCGCAGCCAATCGCGTCCGGCGCATCCGAAGGTTGTCCCGTTGCGCCCGCGGAAGCAGCGGCCGCAGCGGCGGCTGCTCGGCGGAAGAGCCGCCGTGGTGCGGGCGTTCGTCGGCCGGTGGATCCTCAGACGGCGGACCGCCGCCGCTGCGCTCGCGCTCGGCGCCCTATCGACCTTCCTCGCCTTCGTCCCGCCCGTCGACGCCGTCCCGCCCATCGCGTGGTGGCAGCGGCTCCTGCTGCGCAGCTTTGGCCTGTCGATCCCGATCGCCGTCGCCGTCGGGCTGCTGGTCGCCGCGCGCGTCTGGGGCGGGCGCCTCAGCCCGCCTGGCTCGCCCTGGCGGCAGCTCGTCGGGGCTGCGATGCTGGCTATCGCCTTCACCGGCTTCGTCGCGCTGCTGCCGATCCCCCCGCGCACCGTCTTCACCGACCCCTCTCTGGTCGGCCCGGCCGGCGCCGTCGGCTCGCTCCTCGTCGGCTCGCTCCGCGCCGGCTCGTTCCTCATCGTCGGACGGGAAGAATTGTGGGTCGTCGGGCTGGTGGTCGTCGGCCTGCTGGGCATCCGCCTGCTGTGGCCGGCTGCCCCTGGGATGACCTTCCGAGGCGCCTGTTGGGCGGCCGCGGCGATCGTGCAGTTTGGCCGCCGGCGGGCCTGGCCGGCGGCGTGCAGCGTAGTGAAGGGCTCAGGCCGTCTGATTAGAGCTGGATTCCTGTTGGCCAAGGCGGCGGCTTGGCGTCGACAGCAACTGCGGTCGGTGTCCCAGGCGCCTTCGACCACGCCGATCCCGTTGCTTGGCCGGCCGGGCCGCGCCCAGGGGCGCGCCGCTCCGGTGACGCCGGCGGCAGGCGCGGCCTCCGGGTCGGCGCCTCCGGTCCCGCTGCGGGAAGGGCGGCCCGCGGAGGCAACGGCGAGGCCGGCTGTGCCGGTGCGAGACGAGCAGTTGCCGCCGCTTTCGCTGCTTCAGGAGGGCAGCCGCGACGACGGCCGAACCATCGATCTGGATCGGACCCAGCAGCTCCTCCTCGATACGCTCGCCCAGTTCGGCGTCGAAGAGGCGCGGATCGTCGCCGTGAACCAGGGGCCGACAATCACCCAGTTCGGCCTGGAGCCCGGCTGGCACATCAAGCGGCGGCTGGTCGTCGAGCGCGGACCGGACGGACGGGCGAAGCGGGAAGCCGATGGCACCGTCGTCACCCACGTCGAAGAAGCCTCCCGTACGCGTGTGAAAGTGAGTCAGGTGGTCTCGCTCGCTAACGACCTGGCGCTCGCACTGGCCGCGCCGACGATCCGGGTCGAGGCGCCGGTGCCGGGCCGGCCGTACATGGGCATCGAGGTGCCGAACGCCACGTCGTCTCTCGTCACGCTCCGGTCCGTCGTCGAGGGCCCGAGCTTCCAGAAGATCGCCGCGCGCTCGAAGCTGGCGGTCGCCCTCGGCAAGGGCGTCAACGGCGAGCCGGTTGCCGCCGATCTGGCCCAGATGCCGCATCTCCTCGTCGCCGGGGCGACGGGCGCGGGCAAGTCCGTGATGCTCAACACGCTGATCGTGAGTATTCTCATGCAGGCGCGGCCGAACGAGGTGCGCTTGATGATGATCGACCCCAAGCGCGTGGAGATGTCCTCCTACGACGACGTGCCGCACCTGCTCCATCCCGTCGTCGTCGACATCGACAAGGTTGTCGGCATCCTCCGCTGGGTCGGACAGGAGATGGACCGGCGCTACAAGAAGTTCCAGGCGGCAAAGGCGCGCAACATCGAGGCGTACAACCGCCGGCCGCTGCCCGGCGACGGGCCGCTGCCCTATTACGTCGTCATCATTGACGAGCTGGCCGATCTCATGATGCAGGCCGCCGCGGAGGTCGAGGTTATCCTCTGCCGTCTCGCCCAGCTCGCCCGAGCGACTGGCATCCACCTCGTCGTCGCCACCCAGCGACCGTCGGTCGACGTCATTACGGGGCTGATCAAGGCGAACTTCCCGACCCGCATCAGCTTCGCCGTCAGCTCGCAGGTCGACTCCCGGACGATCCTCGACATGGGCGGCGCCGAGAAGCTCCTCGGCCGCGGCGACATGCTCTACATGCCGCGGGATGCCAGCAAGCCGATCCGGCTCCAGGGCGCCTTCGTCTCCGACGCCGAGATCGAAGCGGTTGTCTCGCACTGGAAGGGGCTGCGACCGGTCCAGTACGTCGAGAACCTGGACGAGGAGGCGCAGCGGCTCGCCGCCGAGGAGGACGCCGACGACGCGCTGCTGGAGCAGGCGCGCAAGCTGGCCGAGACGGCACCGCTCTCGGTCTCCTACCTCCAGCGGAAGCTCCGCATCGGCTATCCCCGGGCCGCTCGTCTTCTGGAGATACTCGAAGCCGAAGGGATCGGCGGTCCCGTCGATGAGAGCGGCCGAAGCCGGGCGACGGACGGCGGCGACACGCAGAACGGCTGACCAAACGAACCGCCAAGGCGCCAAGGGGAAGGCCGACCATGAGAAACCTGACCGATCTGCTCACCGGTGTCCGTCGTCGGCCGGCGGTGTCGGTAGCGCCGACGCCGATCCAGTGCCCGCGCTGTCACACGGCGGTCGGCGGCGCCGACCTCTACGCCGAGCTTCGCCTCTGCCCGGGCTGCCGCCACCATTTCTCGGTGCCGGCCTGGCTGCGGATCCGGCAGGTGGTCGACGCCGGCAGCTTCCGCGAGCTGAACCGCTCCATCGTGTCCGTCGACCCGCTCGAGTTCAGCGACCGGATGCCGTACCGGAAGCGCATCCAGGAGGCGCAGCGGAAGACCGGTCTGGCCGACGCCGTTATCACCGGCACCGGTCGGATCGGCGGCCGGCGGGCCGTTCTGGCCGTGATGGACTTCGAGTTCCTGGGCGGCAGCATGGGCTCCGTCGTCGGCGAGAAGATCGCGCTCGCCTTCGAGCACGCGGTCGACAGGCACCTGCCCGTCGTCGTCGTGGCGACGAGCGGGGGCGCCCGGATGCAGGAGGGAATGCTCTCGCTCGCCCAGATGGCGAAGACGGCCGCGGCCGCTCAGCGGCTCCACGGTGCGCGCCTGCCGTACATCGCCGTGCTGGCCGACCCCTGCACCGGCGGCGTGTACGCCAGCTTCGCCAACCTGGCCGACGTGATCCTTGCCGAGCCGGGCGCACTGATCGGCTTCGCCGGCCCGCGCGTCGTCGAGCAGACGCTCGGCATCCGGCTGCCGCCCGGCAGCCACACCGCCGAGTTCCAACTGCAGCACGGCCAGGTCGACCGGATCGTCGACCGCGCCGACCTCCGGGACGCGCTCGCCGTCCTGCTCCGACTGCTCTGTGCCCACCCGCGTTTCGCCCGCCAGGCCAGACGGCGCCCACCCGCGCGGCCGCAGGCCGAGACGGCGTCGGCCTGGCGAACTGTCCAGCTCGCCCGCCACGAGGCACGGCCAACGTTCCTCGACTACGCAGGGCGCATCCTCGACTCATTCGTCGAGCTGAAAGGCGACCGCCTTGCGGGCGACGACCCGGCGATCGTCGCCGGGCTGGCCGAGCTGGAGGGCCAGGCCGTCGTCGTCGTCGGCCAGGAGCGTGGCCACGGTGGGGGACGGGCGCGGCCGGAGGGATACCGGAAGGCGATTCGGATGATGACGCTGGCGGCCAAGCTCCAGCTCCCGCTGCTGACGTTCGTGGACACACCCGGCGCCTATCCAGGGCCCGAATCCGAGGAGCGGGGGCTGGCCGGCGCGCTGGCGCACTGTCTGGCGCGGCTCTCGTCGCTGCCGGCGCCGGTCATCGCCGCCGTCGTCGGCGAGGGCGGCAGCGGCGGCGCGCTGGCGCTCGCAGTCGCCGACCGCGTCCTGATGCAGGAGCACGCCATCTACTCGGTGATCGCCCCGGAGGGAGCTGCCGCCATCCTCTATCGAGACGCCAGCCGGGCGCCCGAGGTGACACCGGCGCTGAAGCTGACCGCTCAGGATTGCCTGACCCTGCGCGTCGTCGACGCCATCGTACCGGAGCCGGATGGCGGCGCCCACGCCGACCCCGATGCCGCCGCCGCCATCTTGAAACAGGCCCTCCTGGAGCACCTGGGCCAGATCCAGGGCCGCTCGGCCAGCAGGCTCGTGGCCGAGCGCTACCAGAAGTACCGCTCGCTAGGGGAAACCGGCGCGCTGCTTCGGGAGGCGATCGGTCGCGAGCTCGTCCAGTTCCAGGAGACGGTCGCCCGCGTTGCCCACCTGCGCCGCGAGCCGGCGGGGGGGTGAAGACGGGTTCAGGGTTCAAGGTCCATAGTCCAGGGTTGGAGGAACGAGGATTGCACCAGGGTTCAAGGCTGGGAGTGGGCATTCGGAGCTCGAGGTCCACGGGCTAGGATGAGGCAGCCAGCAGCCAGGAACTCCGAACCCTGGACCCTGGACCCCGTACCTCAAACCGAGGAGGTACCGATGCGGCTGGTTCATGACCGGGGAGGGTGGCCCGATGCCGGGCCGATTGACCGGAGCGATCACCGACTGGCCGAATGGGAACGGCGGACGGACGCGCTGATGCGGCTCCTGTGGAGCCCGGCCAAGCGGATCATTCGGGTGGACGAGATGCGGCGGGCCATCGAGAGCATCGAGCCGGCGCGGTACGAGGCGCTCGGCTACTACGAGCGGTGGGCCATCGCCCTCGAATCGCTGCTGATCGAGAAGGGCGTTCTGACGAAAGAGCAGATCGACGACAGGGTCGCCGATCGGGAACGGTCGGGAGGGTAGGCGATGGCAGCCGCGATCGAGGGCAGGTATCGACCGGGCGACCGGGTTCGAGTCCGGGTGGCCGCGCCGGCGGGACACGTTCGGACGCCCGGCTACATCCAGGGGAAGGTCGGCCGGGTGGACGTGCTGCTCGGCAGCTTTCCCAATCCGGAGTCGCTCGCCTACGGCGGGGACGGGCTGCCCGAGCTGCCGCTCTACCGGGTCGAGTTCCGCCAGACGGAGGTCTGGGACCGATACGGCGGCCCGCCCCACGACAAGCTGTACGTCGACCTCTTCCAGCACTGGCTGGAGTCGGCATGAGGAGGCGCCCATGAGCGGCAATCATCCGAGCCCCGATCCCTCCCTGGACGGGCCGGCGCACGCCAACGCCGATCGGCAGACCGAGTCCAACGTCCTTGCCGGGCGAGTCCAGGCCATCGAGGCGCTCCTGATCGAGCGGGGTGTGGTCACCCCGGACGAAGTCCAGCGTACCGTCGACTGGCTCGACGATCACACGCCGGCCGTGGGCGCCAGGCTCGTCGCCCGCGCCTGGGTCGATCCCGCCTTCAAGGCGCGCCTCCTGGCCGATCCCAGGGTCGCCGCGGCCGAGCTTGGGATTGACACCGGCGAGGTCGTCAAGCTGGTCGTCGTCGAGAACACCGCGGACGTCCACCACCTCGTCGTCTGCACCTTCTGCTCGTGCTCGCCTCGGGGGATCCTGGGTCCGCCGCCGGACTGGTACAAGAGCCTGAGCTACCGGGCGCGAGCCGTCGTCGATCCGCGCGGGGTCATGCGAGAGTTCGGGCTGGAGCTCGGCGGCGAGGTCGAGGTGCGGGTGCAGGATACGACGACGGAGGTCCGCTACCTGGTCCTGCCCCGCCGGCCGGCCGGCACCGATCACCTGGCCGAGCCGGAGCTGGCCGAGCTGGTCACCTGGGAGAGCATGATCGGCGTGGCGGAGCTGGCTCCGGCCGCATGAGCGCCGGCCGAGGATTGGAGCGGCTCTGACACACAGCGAACCGCCAAGACGCCAAGATCGCCAGGAGGGACGGCGAGAAAGGCGCCACGGACATCGGTTGTCCGTTTGGTCAGTCCTTGCGCTGACCACTCCAGCGCCGGCGGCAGCACCGGCGACGCCCAGTCCTCAGGGCGAGGGGGCGGGCTGTCAACGGATTCGGCGAACGGATTGAACGGATGGCTGGTGCAACCTACCCATGCGTGCATATGGATGGCCCTGCTCGTGCTATGATTGGCGGCAGTCGTGCTGGTGCTGTGCATAGCTCAGCGGAAGGAGGACACGACCATACGCAAGACAGACGAACTGGAGAACTTCTCCTTTCGAGCGTGCGAGTAAGCGCCGGAAGGGATACCCATCGGAAACCCACGTGAAGCGCGGGGAGCAGGTCGTCCACGGCGACAAAGCGCTGGTCGAGAAGCTCGGCCGCAACGATCCCTGCCCCTGCGGCTCGGGTCGCCGCTTTCAATCGCTGCTGCCTCCCGAGCGGCCGCTCTTGACGGGATCCTTCGCCACCACTCGGGCCGGGGGTACAGTGACCAACACCGCGTGCTTTCCGAGGCCGTCTGGTCCCAGCACATCAATGTGCGCTGAGCCACGACGGAAGCGATGGCCAACCTGCTCTGCGCTCATGCCGTCGAGCGCGAAGCCGAGCTCAAGCAGGTCGCGGCTAACCCGGGCAGTCCCGTTCTGGAGAACTCGGACATTGACGAGGATATCGGCGTCAAGACTCAGGCGGGGCCGGGTCCGGCCGTGCTCGGCCGCGTGGAGGGCGACCATTTGCGCTCCGACGAGTGTCCAGCCGTCCGGGCGCTGGCGACTGAGCTGCAGAAGCGCCTGCCAAGCTGCCAGCAGGCGATCGTCCAAGGTATCGATGTGGATCACAGCCATTCTCCAGACGTTTCAGCAGCATCTCCCCTGCCCGGCGGCTGCGCTGATCGTCTGCCTCGATGAGATCGAGAGCGACAACGGCAGCGGGCACCACTCTTGCCGACGGCGCAAACGGCCAGATGCTTTCGATGACGTGCAAGATGAGGTTCGGGCTGGCAGTGGACTCGACGCTGTACTTGCGCAGCAGTCGAGGCAACCGCTCGGCCGACACGTAGACCTCCAGCGTACCTGGCGCGGAGATGTCGACATCATGCTCGGCCGCTGCACTCACACCGCCCCGGACAACGCCCCTCTCCTCGGCAATCCTCGGCAGGTCACTCGGATGGGCGCGGAATCGCTGAACGCGGGCCCTCCCACGAAGGCGGGGAGCCAGGGATGCCAGACCGGCAGCGCGCAGGCGTGAGCGCACGCGCGAGCGCGCCGAGGGACTGAGCGGGCCGAGCACTGTCACCGAGTGACCGCTTTCACCAGAGAGCAGCGAGAGCGTCGCCCAGGCATTGGGCGTCTGGAGAACACGCCCTACCGGGGGATGTTGTACGCGGCGCCGCTCCACACTGCCTGGTTCAATCAGCCAGCGATCGCCAACCTTCTCGGCGAGGAGTTGCCCGTCCTGGATCAAGGCCCGAACGCGGGAGGGATGCACCCCAAGACGTGCCGCCGCCTCCCGCACAGGGATGCCGATAGTGAGCTTCACCCAAGATCCCCTCTTCGTCCTTGCATGCATTGTATCGAACTCGCTAGAGTTCACGCACGCGCTGTTTGCATGAATTATATCGCATTCGCAGCTTTTCCTACAACTGTCGATCCGCGTGCGTGAGGGCCTCGCATCCTGGGACGGTTTGCCCAATGGCGGCACCGCTCTCGGGCTCACCACCCGCCCTGAACCGGTCTCAGTTTCTGGATGATCGGCAGATATGCTCGGGGGATCGGCGCCGCCACCTGTACCAGGGCGAAGATACTGAACCGCCGCGTCTTCGCCATTGCCACCTGTCGATTGCGGTCGACGGCTGTCGACAGATACTCGCCGCGGCTGGCGTTGTAGATGGCGAGCCGGCCGAGCTGCTCGTCGGACAGCTCGAGGCCGGCGTACGAGATCTCGATGGTCACGTCGTCGGCCAGGTCGGTCACGGCTGAGCCATCAGCGGCGTTCGTAAACGAAACCTCGATCGAGCGAAGGACGACGACGGCCGTTGGGACGTTCGCCGGTGTCGGAACGATTCGCACCTCGACGCGGACCGACGCGTTGCCGACGGCGTTCCCCGGCACGACGACAGCCCCCTGGTTGTCCGGGATCGAGACGACCGTGGTCGCTCCTGGCGTCGGCGCAATGATCGCCACGACCGTTGCCGGGGACGTTGGCGCCGCGCTGGAAGTGACCGTCAGCGTTGGCGTCGCGGTACTTGTGGAAGTGACCGTCGGCGTCGGCGTCGCGGTAGTGGTAGAAGTGACCGTCGCTGTTGGCGTCGCGGTAATGGAAAAAGTGACCGTCGGCGTTGGCGTCGGTGTCGCTGTGGGAGTGTTTGTGGGCATCGGCCTCAGGGTTGGCGTCTGGGTCGGCGGTGGCGTCTGAGTCGGCGTGCTGGTTGACGTCGGGGTGGACGTCAGCGTCGGTGTGGCCGTCGGCGTTGCCGTCGACGTCGGCGTGGATGACGGTGTGCTGGTCAGTGTGGCCGACGGGGTCGGCGTTGACGTAGCAACCGCCAGCAGAGGTCCTGGAAGCATTCCTTCCTCGACTGCGGCAAGCAAGCCCAGGCTCGTGTTGTGTCCTCCAATCGCGTAAACTTTACCGTTGCCGCTCGCCACCGCTGCCAGGGCACTCCGTCCCGTCGGCATGCTCACCCGTGTGGCCCAGAGCTCTGTCCTAACTCACTGGACACCATGCGGGCGCTCCGATATACTCCGTGCAGCCTGTCTGAAGTCTTCCGAGAGGGTAACATCGCCTATGGACCAGAAGCGCGTTGCGGTCACCGGGCTGGGGCTCGTTACGCCGGTGGGATTGGACGTCGAATCGAGCTGGCAGGCGCTCGTGGCCGGCCAATCGGGGGCCGACCGGATTCAGGCCTTCGACCCGACCGGATTCGACACGCAGTTTGCCGCCGAAGTCAAGAGCTTCGACCCGCTCAAGTACATCGATCGCAAGGAAGCCCGGCGCATGGACCGGTTCGTCCAGTTCGCCGTCGCGGCCAGCCTCCAGGCGCTCCAGCACGCTCGCCTGTCGATCACGCCGGACATCGCCGAGCAGGTCGGCGTCATCATCGGGTCCGGCATCGGCGGTCTGGCGACCATCTCCGAGCAGTTGCGCATTCTGACCGAGAAGGGTCCCGGCCGGGTCAGCCCGTTCTCGGTGCCGATGATGATCGTCGACATGGCTGCGGGCCAGGTCTCGATCACCACCGGGGCAAAGGGGGTGAACTACGCCCCCGTCTCGGCCTGCGCCAGCGGCGCCCACGCCATTGGCGAGGCGTTCGAGGCGATTCGGCGCGGCGATGCACTCGCGATCATCGCCGGTGGGGCCGAGGCACCCATCACACCCATCGGCGTCGCCAGCTTCTGCGCCGCACGGGCGCTCTCGACGCGGAACGACAATCCGTCCGGCGCCTCCCGCCCGTTCGACGCCGAGCGGGACGGGTTCGTCATCGGCGAAGGCGCCGGCATCCTGGTCCTCGAAGCGTGGGAGTTCGCCGTCGGACGCGGGGCGCCAATCCTCGCCGAGATCGCCGGCTACGGCGCCACGGCCGACGCCTACCACATCACCGCGCCACCCGAGGGCGGCGAGGGCGGCCTGCGCGCGATGCGGAGGGCGGTTCGCCAGGCCGGCCTGGCACCGACCGAGATCGACTACGTGAATGCGCACGGGACGTCGACGCCCCTGAACGACGCCTATGAGACGGCCGCGCTCAGGAGCCTGTTCGGCGACCACGCCTATCGCGTTCCGGTCAGCTCGACGAAATCGATGATCGGCCACCTGCTCGGCGCGGCCGGCTCGGTCGAGGCGGCCATCTGTGTGCTGGCGATGCGTGACGGGATCCTGCCGCCGACCATTAACCTGGAGCACTCGGATCCGGCCTGCGACCTGGACTACGTCCCGAATCGCGCTCGCAAGGCGCCGATTCGAATGGCGCTGACCAACTCGTTCGGCTTCGGCGGCCACAACGTCAGCCTCGTCTTTGCTCGTCCGACGTGATCGCCCGCCGCTGGGTCCTGCCGGAGCCGGCGCCGCACGGCCTCGGCGAATGGCCCGGACTCCATTCCATCATCGCCGAGATTCTGTACCGGCGCGGCTGCCACGACCTGGCAGCCGCCCGTTCGTTCCTGTTGGTCGACGCCGACCTCACGCACGACCCATCGCTGCTGCCGGACGTCGACCGCGCGGTGGATCGGCTCGTCCGGGCCATCCGGCACGACGAAGCGATCGCCATCTACGGCGACTACGATGCCGACGGGCTCTGCGCGGCGGCGCTCCTCGTCGACGTAGTTCGGGAGCTCGGCGGTCGCGTCCAGCCCTACATTCCCAACCGGTTCACCGAGGGCTACGGGCTCAACATGCCGGCGCTGACTGGCCTGGCCGGCCAGGGCGTCAAGCTCGTCGTCACGGTGGACGCTGGGATCCAGGACGCCGCTGAAGTCGACCACGCCCGTTCCCTCGGCCTGGACGTCATCGTCACCGACCACCATACCCTGGGGCCACGCCTGCCGGACGCGGTGGCTGCCATCAATCCACACCGGCCGGACTGTGTCTACCCGTTCAAGAAGCTGGCGGGAGTCGGGGTCGCCTTCAAGCTCGCCCAGGCGCTCTTTCGGACCAGGCCGCCCGTGGCGGCGACCGAGCTGCTCGACCTGGTCGCGATCGGCACAGTTGCCGACATCGCTCCGCTCCTCGGCGAGAACCGCTACTTCGTGCGGCACGGCCTGGACGTCCTGCGCGCCGGCCATCGGCCCGGCCTGGCCGCGCTCTGCCGGCGCGCCGGCATCGACCCGACGGCCCTGGACAGTCGCCATTTGAGCCATGTCATCGGCCCGCGGCTGAACGCCGCCGGCCGACTGGGCAACGCCCTGACGAGCTACGACCTCCTGACGACGCGCGATCCGGCGCGGGCGGCGCAGCTCGCCGACGAGCTGGAGGCGCAGAACGCCCGGCGACAACAGCTTGTCGCCGGTGCCTGCGACGTGATCGACGCCCGGATCGGGGCGCTGGACGCGCTGCCGCCGCTGCTCATCTTCTGGGACACGGCGTTCCATCGCGGGGTGGCCGGGCCGGTTGCTGCCCGGCTCGTCGACCAGTATGGCCGGCCGGCGGTCGTCATCGCCGTCGTCGACGGCGTTTGCTACGGCAGCGCGCGCAGCCCGGAGGGCTTCGACATTCATCTGGCACTGAGCCGGTGCGCCGATCTGCTCCTGCGGTTCGGCGGCCACCGCGCCGCCGCCGGCCTGACCCTGACGCCGGGGAACCTGGAGGCGCTCCACGCTCGCCTCGCCGCCATCGCCGTCGAACACTACGCCGGACACGAGCCGGCGCCAATCCTCGCCGTCGACGCCGCGCTCAGCCTGGCCGAGATCGACGACGCCCTGTGGCGCCAGCTCCGCCTACTGGCGCCCTTTGGCACCGGCAACCCGCGCCCCCAGCTCCTGGTTCGGAACGTCGCCGTCGCCGATGCGCGCCCTCTGGGCGCCGAGGGCAAGCACGTCAAGCTCCGCCTTGTCGACGGTGCGGCGACGAGAACAGCCATCGCCTGGAACCGACCGGATCTGCTCGCCGTCTCAGGAAGGATCGACGTCGTCGCCGAGCTCGAGGAGAACATCTGGCGGGGCGAGCGCGAGCTCCGCCTGCGCATCGCCGACGTGAAGCCGAGCGATGAGTCGGCAGTCGGCAGTCGGCAGTCGGCGGTCCGTCTCCCGACTCTCGATGAGTGACGGTCGGCAGTCAGCAGTCACCGGTCGAGGATGCGTGCTCCGCCTCCCGGACTTCGGACTGCCGACTCTCGACTGCCGACTAACCGCTCGTCACCGGCGGAGCTTGCGAATCCAGATGTTGCGCCAGTAGGGGCGGGCGAACTCTTTGCCTTCGAGCTCGAAGCCGGGGAGCTCGGCGAACAGGTCGTTCCAGAACGCCTGATCGGCCCGGACCTTGACCTGGATGACGTCCGGCGACTCCCGCAGGACCAGCTCCCGGATGAGCGCCTTGATGACGACCGGGTCGGGGGTATCGCCCGTCGACCCGACGTCGCGCAGGGTGACCGTGCCGTCGAGGCGGGTGTGCCATTCGAGGAAGCCTCCGATGCGCCAGGTCTTCTCCTTCCTGTCGTAGCGCTCTTGAAGCAGCACCTCGTTCCGCAGCACGCCGTCGCGGTGATCGCTCCGGCGGCCCTTGCCGTCGGGCCGAGCCAGCGAACTGCCGGCTACCCCTTCGAGCTGCACGCAGTCCGCGGGGATTGCGAGCCGAACGCGTTGCAACGACTCTGGCATGACGTCACCTGCACACCGATCCGTGGTCTATGGGCGAACCCGAGCGCCTTGCCATGATACCATGCTGCCGCTTGATGTCAACCGGGCAGCACAGTGGCCGACCGCGGAGTGCCCTGAGGCATTTCAACACAGCGCGGAGAATTGTGAAATAGTTACTAGACGGCGGTTAGTCCAAATGGTACAGTACCGGCGGTGGACAAAAGTCCTAGGAAGATCGTATGGTATCACCTGGAGACGAGGGGAGCCCCCGAATGGGCTAGACCGACCGGGAGAGCAATCTCCTATAGCCGAGATGACGGTCTTTGGAGTATTCTGACGCAGCCTGAGCAACTTGGAAAGCGCCATCGCGCAGCCAATGCCGCAAAGGAGGGTCCTATGGTTTCATCTCCCGCCATCACAGCTCCCGAAATCACAGCCGACACGAACGGTCACGCCATCGAGCAACCGGGGCTGTCCCTTGGCCAAATCGAGCCGACGCGAGAGCTGAGCCCGCGAGAGCTCATGGTCCTGCGCCTGCTGGCAAACGGCCTCAGCAACAAGGAGACCGCCGCGCGTCTGGGCATCAGCGCCAACACCGTCCGCCTTCACGTGAGCAGCATCCTCGCCAAGCTCCAGGTGGCGTCCCGAACCCAGGCGGCCGTGTGGGCACTCAAGCATGGGGTCGTCCGTGACTAGTGGAACACCACAATGATAATGATATTGATGGGTGGCGCCCGGCGAAAGCTGACGGAATGACGCATGACGTATGACGCATGAGATCGGCAAGCCGCATCCATCAAGATCAGCGTGGCAGACCACCAGATGGGTGTTTGCAGTGGCGCGCCGTCCCTGCGTATAATTGCGGCGTGGCTGCCGCCGACCCATCGAGCCCGATCATCGCCGTCGTCGACTACGGTGCGGGGAACCTCCGCAGCGTAGTGCGGGCCGTTCGGCACGTGGGGTTCTGGCCGACGGTAACTGCCGATCGGGCGGTCGTTCGGCACGCTGCGGCCGTCATCCTGCCCGGCGTCGGCGCGGCCGGCCAGATGATGGCGGCCCTCCGGCGCCTGGATCTCGTCGACGTCCTGCGGGGCGCGGCCGCCGACGGCACGCCCTTTCTCGGCGTCTGTCTCGGGCTTCAGGTGTTGCTCGAATGGAGCGAAGAGGATGGCGGCCAGCCCTGCCTGGGCATCCTGCCCGGCGTGGTCCGCCGCTTCCCAACGGCGCTGAAAGTTCCCCACATCGGCTGGAACCAGGTCGAGATCTGCCGAGCCGACGAACGGCTGGCCGGCCTCCCGAACGGCGCCAGCTTCTACTTCGTCCACAGCTACTACCCCGAGATCGCCGACGGCCGGGACGCGCTGGGCCATACCGAGTACGGAGCCATCCGGTTTCCCAGCATCCTTGCCCGGGGCAACCTGCTGGCCACGCAGTTCCACCCCGAGAAGAGCGGCGATCTCGGGCTGCGCCTCTACGAGAACTTCTGCGCCCTGGCGCTTCGCTGCGAGGCATCACGATGAGCAACCCGCAAACCGCGCCACGGCCGGTCGCCCAGCGGCGGCCGATGGAGGTCGTTCCCGCGATCGACCTGCGAGGCGGCCGCTGTGTGCGTTTGTTCCAGGGCGACTACAACCGCATGACGATCTTCTCCGTCCGACCGGTCGAAGTGGCCGCCCGCTGGCAGGAGCTCGGCGCCGGGCGCCTGCACGTCGTCGATCTGGACGGCGCCGCCTCCGGCCGCGTCGAGAACTGGCCGGCCCTCGCCGAGATCCTCGAGGCCGTCGAGATCCCCGTGCAGTTCGGCGGCGGCGTGCGCGACCTGGCGACGATCGACCGCCTGCTCGACGCCGGCGTCCAGCGCGTCGTCCTCGGCTCGGCCGCCGTCGAACAGCCGGACCTCGTCGAGATCGCGTGCGATCGCCACCCGCGCAGCATCGTCGTCTCGGTCGACGCCCGGGACGGGATCGTCGCCGTCCATGGCTGGCGTGATAGGGCCGGCGTCTCCGCCGACGAGCTGCTGCAGCAGATGGCCGAGCTCGGCGTGCGCCGGTTTGTCTGCACTGACATCGCGCGAGACGGCACTCTGACCGGGCCGAACCTCCAGTCCCTCGCCCACATGGTGGGCCTGAAGGTGGGCGCCATCATCGCATCCGGCGGCGTCTCGACGCTCGATCACCTGGTCCAGCTCCAGGCCGCCGGTCTGGAGGCCGCCATCGTCGGCAAGGCCCTCTACGTCGGCACCATCGACCTCCCCGAGGCGCTCGAAACCCTGGCCCGCGCCTGCGTCCCATGCTGACCCGCCGAATCATTCCCTGCCTGGACGTCACCGGCGGGCGCGTCGTCAAGGGCGTCCAGTTCGTCGACCTGCGCGACGCCGGCGATCCGGCCGAGCTGGCCGCCTACTACGACCGGGAAGGGGCCGATGAGCTGGTCTTCCTCGACATCACCGCCTCGGCCGAGGGACGGGAGACCATGCTCGCCGCCGTCGAGCGGACGGCCGAGCAGGTCTTCATCCCGCTGACGGTCGGCGGCGGCCTGCGCACGGTCGAGGACATCCGGCGAATGCTCCACGCCGGCGCCGACAAGATCAGCCTGAACACGGCCGCCGTGCAGCAGCCCGACCTGGTGAGCCGGGCCGCGGAAGCGTTCGGCAGCCAGTGCATCGTCGTCGCCATCGACGCTCGCCGCCGGCCCGACGGCGCCGGTTGGCAGGTGGTCACGCACGGCGGCCGGCGGCCGACCGACCTCGACGCCGTCGACTGGGCCATGCGGGTCGTCGAGCTGGGCGCGGGCGAGCTCCTGCTGACGAGCATGGATACCGACGGCCGGCAGACGGGCTACGATCTGGCCCTGAACCGGGCCGTTTCCCAGGCCGTCCAGGTGCCCGTGATCGCCAGCGGGGGCGCCGGCGAGCCGGTACACCTCCTCCAGGCGCTGACCGAGGGCTACGCCGACGCCGTGCTGGCCGCCAGCATCTTCCACTACCGCACCTACACCATTGCCGACGTGAAGCGCTATCTCGCCGACCACGGCGTGGCGGTGCGCTGGCCGATCCTGATGCCGAACGGGTGAGGCGTCATACGTCATACGTCATACGTCATACGTCATACGTCATACGTCATGGCGTCATGGCGTGGTGGGTGACGGGTGACGGGTGGCTGCTGACCAGTGACGAGTGACGCATGACGCATGACGAGTGACGCATGACGATGGTGATCCGGTATGACGAGCGCGGGCTGGTGCCGGCGATTGTCCAGCATGCGGGCACCGGCGAAGTCCTGATGCTCGGGTACATGAACGCCGAGGCGCTGCGCCGGACGCTCGAATCCGGCGAGGTCTGGTTCTTCTCACGGAGCCGGCAGGCGCTCTGGCACAAGGGGGAGACGTCCGGCAACGTGCTGCGACTCCAGGGGATCCGGGTCGATTGCGACGGCGATGCGCTCCTCGTCCAGGCGCTCCCCGCCGGGCCGACCTGCCACACCGGCGAGCGGAGCTGCTTCTTCCGCGCCCTGCCCGACGAGCGGGCGCAGGGGGAACCGGCCGCCGCCGGCCCTGCCGTCCTGGCCGAGCTCTTCGACGTCGTCGAGGAGCGATGGCACAGCCGGCCCGCGGGGAGCTACACCGCCTACCTGTTCGAGAAGGGCGTCGACAAGATCGGCAAGAAGATCGGCGAAGAGGCCGCCGAGGTGATCATCGCGGCCAAGAACGGCGAGCCGGGCCCCATCGCCGCCGAGGTCGCCGACCTCTGGTTCCACACGCTCGTCCTCCTGGCCGCCTGCCGCATGACCCCCGCCCCCGTCTGGGCCGAGCTCGCCCGCCGTCGCAAGCCGGCCGGGCGAACCGACGGCTAGGTTCTAGGCGTCCACTGGGGCCGCCAGCGGGCGGGCCGGCGGCTCTGCTGCCGGGAGGACGCCGTCCAGGTGGAGGACCCGCTTGAGGGCGGCGATGGAGACCTCGACCATCGAGTCGTCGGGCGGGCGGGTCGTCAGCCGCTGGAGCGCCAGGTTGGGCGTGAAGAGCACCCGGACCGGCGGGAATCGGTTGTAGCTGGCGCCGAATCGGATGATCTCGTAGGCCACGGCGGCGATGAACGGGAGCAGCACGACGCGGGAGATCGCCCGCAGCCACATGGGCGGCTGGCCCAGCAGCGCGAAGACGAAGATCGACGCCACGACGAGGACGAGCAGGAAGCTGGTGCCGCAGCGGGTGTGCGCGGTGCTGAAACGCTGGACCCGGCCGACCTCCAGCGGCACGCCGGCCTCATAGGCGTTGATCGCCTTGTGCTCGGCGCCGTGATAGGCGAAGACGCGGCGAATGTCCGGTAGGAAGCCGATGCCGATCATGTAGCCGAGGATCAGCGCCAGCCGAATCCCGCCCTCGATCAGGTTGCTGACGAACGACGATTCGAGGAAGCGGTCGATCCAGCCGACCAGGAGGAGCGGCAGCAGGAAGAAGACGGCGACCCCGAAGACGAGCGCGGTGCCGGCGATGCCGGCGAGGGCGCCCTTCGGAATCTCGCTCTCGGCGCCAGCCTCGGGCGTCTCGGCCATCTGGACGTTCGCCGAGTAGAGCAGGGCGCGCATGCCCAGCGAGAGCGTGTCCCACAGCGTGGCGACGCCGCGGATGAGCGGCCATTTGGCGTACGGCTTGTTGGCGAACGAGGAGGTCAGCGGCTCGCTGTGGACGACGATGCTGCCGCTCGGGTGGCGGACGGCGACGGCCATGTGGTTGCGCCCGCGCATCATGACACCTTCGATGACCGCCTGTCCACCGTAGAAGTAGGGCCTCTTCAAAGCATGCCTCCCGGATACCGGCTCGTCGTCCGTACCCGCAATCAGCGTACCAGGCAAAAAAGAGGGAGCGAGCAGGGTCAGGCCCGTATGCCTGTCCCTCCCGCTCCCCGGGACGGATCGGCGGCCGGCTATTGGAGACCGTACCGCCGCTTGAACCGCTCGACGCGTCCTTCGGTGTCGACGATGCGCTGCTCGCCCGTGAAGAACGGGTGGCAGCGGCTACAGACGTCCACGTGCAGCCGGGTCTTCGTCGACTTCGTCTGCCACGTGTTCCCGCAGGCGCAGGTCACCGCCGCATTCTGCCATTTCGGATGGATCTTCGCTTTCATCTTCTTCTGCCGCCTGTTCTACCGCCTGCTCACGCCATCGCCATGACGTTGACGCGCTTGCGCTCGGTCGAGGCATGGTCGAACTTGACGAGGCCGTCGACCAGCGCAAAGAGCGTGTGGTCGCGTCCGACGCCGACGTTCTGGCCGGGCTTGATCGGCGTGCCGCGCTGCCGGACGAGAATCCCGCCGGCGCGCACCGCCTGCCCGTCGTAGAGCTTGACGCCCAGCATCTTGGGCTTGCTGTCCCGACCGTTCCGGGAGCTCCCGACTCCCTTCTTGTGTGCCATCGCTTGCTTCCTCCGCCTTTCTAGTCGACGACGATCTCTTTGACGACGAGGCGGGTGTACGCCTGGCGGTGGCCCTGCTTGCGGCGATAGCGCGTCTTGGGCTTGTACTTGAAGACGATGATCTTCTCGCCTCGCCCGGCGCCCACCACCCGTGCCACAACCCTGGCGCCGGCAACCGTTGGCGTTCCCACCCGAGTCTGCCCTTCGCCGGCAACCATCAAGACGTCGCTGAACTCAACCGTGCTTCCCCGCTCGCCGGGAAGCTGCTCCACATCAAGGGTCTGGCCCGGCTGCACTCGGTATTGCTTGCCGCCGGTTCGTATGACCGCGTACACACTCGCGCTCCTCTGCATCAAACTGACATACAGCAAAGGAGTATACCAGCACGCCGCGATGACTGTCAAGGAAGACGTCTACTCGGGCTTGCGCAGCGGTTGAGAGCGGGAAAGGAAGAAGGGCTGAGGGCATGGGGCGGTGGGATGGGTCGATGGAGG
>JACQGW010000342.1 GCA_016199325.1 Chloroflexota bacterium | reverse complement strand
GGAGATGCTTCGCTGCGGCTCAGCATGACGGGGGAGGGGAGGCGGCTGAGCAGGATGGCGTTCCTACGACCTCCGATAACCTCCTACCTCCGATAACCTCCTACCTCCGATAACCTCCTACCTTGGCAATGTCACATTCCAGGTGCCATCTACCAAAGCGGCGCATGTGTTGCCTGCCCTGGGTCGCTCGCAATCCTTGCCGGGCGCCAAAATGACTCTTGGCGGGCCGGAAATGTGACATTGCCAAGCTACGAGCTCCTACGAGTTCCTACGTCAGGCTCGGCCAGCGCCGGCAAGCCCGCCAGACGGCGGAGCATCTCGACGTTGGCGCGGTCGGGGCCGCCGCCGTCGATGCCGGGCACTTCGAGGATCCAGGGCAGCGGCCGCAGGACCGGGTGGTGCAACAGCCGGGCGAACGCCGCCTCGCCGATCTGGCCGAAGCCGATGTTCTCGTGCCGGTCGACGTTGCTGGCGAGCCTGGATTTCGAGTCGTTGGCGTGGATGCAGCGGAGCCGGTCGAGCCCGACGGCCTGTTCGATCTCCTCGATCACCGCAGCCAGGCCGGCCGCACCCGTGATGTCGTAGCCGGCGGCGAAGACGTGGGCGGTGTCCAGGCAGAGGCCAAGGCGAGGATGGCGGTCGAGCCGATCGACGACCCGGCCGAGCTCCGTGAAGCTGCGGCCGATGGTCTGGCCCTGGCCGGCGCAGTTCTCCAGCAGGATCGGCGCTGAGCCGTCGTCCTCGCTCAGGATGCGCGCCAGCGCGTCGACGACCCGATCCTCGGCCTCTTCATAGGGAGCCGTGCCGGCACTGCCCAGGTGGATGATCAGGCCGCCGGCGCCGAGTCGGTTGGCCCAGCGGAGGTGCTCCCGCGTCGCCTCGACGGACTTGCCGTAGGTGTCGGCGTTGGCCGCGCCGAGGTTGACGAGGTAGATGCCGTGGAGAAAGACGGGGCCGATGCCGTGCTGCCGGCAACCGTCGAGGAACGTCTCGACCGAGCGGTCGTCGTGGCTCGGCCGGCGCCAGGCCTGGGGTGGGCTGGCGAAGATCTGGATGCACTCGGCGCCGATTTCGAGCGCGCGCTCGATCCCCTTGCCGATCCCGCCGGCCACGTGGGCGCCAATTCGTGGAGGTTTCGAACGGTCAGCCATCAGCAGTGTCGAGTCCGGCCGCGACCGTCGTGACCACGACAGCGCCAGGCTGCTCCTCTGGGATCGGCCCGAGCGCGCGTCCTGATCGCTTGGATGAACGCGGTCTTCGCGTCGGCATACTCGTTCACGTCGGCGTACTTCGGCGCCAGCTCCCGCTTGAGGCGCTCGTATTCCCGGGCGGCGTCGGGGTGTGCGCGCAGGTAGTCGCGGAACAGGATGTCCTCCTGCCAGAAGTCACAGCCGTATTCGACGACGTGGACGTTGAACGCGTACGGGCTCGGCGGGGGCCGCTTTCTGAAGAACCGGCGGAACGGCATGTCGTCCTCGTACTCCGGGACGTAGGTGTAGCCGATGCCCTTGAGCGGCTCGACGCACCGGTCGAGGTCGGCGAACCGGGCGACGCCCGGGAGGATGTCGACGATCGGCTTGGCGGCAAGGCCCGGCACCGAGGTGCTGCCGATGTGCTCGACGCTGCCGAGCAGGTCGCCGATGACGCCGACGATCGCCCGCGACTCTGCCTCGAAGATCGACGGCCAGCGGGGATCAGGTTCCACGATGACGATCATTCTGGACCTCTCCACATGTGCCCTCACCCCGCCTCTCTTCCACTGAGAGGGAGCCGGCCACGAGGACGATCATCCCAACAGCTCCACGACCCGGCCTGCTGTATGATACGGACCTCCGCTACGGTCCGCAAGGGCGGGGCGGATGTATCTTCTGCCGTCCCCGGCCCTCTTGTGAGTTACCATAAGCAAGGTGCGACGGAGATGGAGACGGTCCTGGCAATTGTGCTTTTCGTGCTCGTCGTGAAGACGCTGGTCCTGTTCGGCTGGCGCAGCCTCTGGGCCATCGGCTTCAGCCTCCTGCTGACGCTCGCGCTCTTCCCCACCGCCGCGCAGTTCTTCAAGGCGCTGCTCCTCGCCATATGAACGGGTTTCTGGTTCGTGGTTTCTGGTTTCTGGTTGCTTCCTTCGGAGCCACAAACCAGAAACCATCAACCCCCAGGCCCTGCCTGCCGGCCTACCGGCGGCCGCCACTTTACGATATATTAACATATCGTCGGGCCAACCTTAACACGCCGGGCGCATAATGGCTTCTGGGAGTGCTATTATGGAAGGGGCCTTCGTGCCCGGCGCTGTGCTGGGCAGGGCGGCCTGAACCTTCTTTGCTTCGGGGGGGCGTATGAGCGTTGGGGCAAGTGGACTCGAAGGCATGCGGGTACGCCAGGGAGTGGCCTGGCGGCCGAGCATCCGCCAATTCCTGGTGCTGCTGGTCGCGCTGGTCGCCAGCATCGCCGCCGGCTACGTCGGGTACCAGCAGATCAACCGGCCGGCGCCGCCGCCGACCCTCAACCTCGCGGCCGTCCAGCGCGGACCGCTCGTCACGTCCGTCAGCACCACCGGCAACGTCGTGGCGACGCGGCAGGCGAGGCTCACCTTCGCCACCTCGGGCCGGCTGGCGTCGGTCGACGTGAAGGTGGGCGATACGGTCAGCGCCGGCCAGCAGCTCGCCCAGCTCGACACACCGCAGCTCAGGCTGAAGGTCGAGCAGGCCGAATCGTCGCTGCGGACGGCTCAGCTCAGGCTCGACGCGTTCAAGGCCGGCGCTCGTCCTGAGGACGTCGCCGCCGCGAAGGCCGCCTACGACAGCGCGCTGGCGAAGCTGGCCGACGTGACCGCCGGCCCGGCCGACGCCGACCTGCGCGCCGCCGAGCAGAGCCTGATGGCGGCGCAGGCGCAGGTGGCCAAGGCCCAGAGCGACCTTGTCACGCTCAGGGCCGGGCCGGACGCGGACAGCGTCAGGCTTGCCGAGCAGGAGGTCGAGAAGGCGAAGAGCAGCCTCTGGTCGGCCCAGCTCAGCCGCGACGGCGTCTGCAGCCGGGGCAAGGGGTTCACGTGCGACGGCGAGAACGCCCGGGTGATGGCGGCAGAGCTCTCCCTCCAGCAGACCCAGATCAGGCTGGCCCAGGCGCAGGAGGGCGCCAAGCCGGAGGAGCTGGCGGCGGCGGAGCAGCAGGTGGACACCGCGCGCGCACAACTCGCCGCCGCTCAGGCGAGGCTCGACGCACTGAAGGCCGGACCGAAGAGCGCCGAGATCCAGGCGGCCCGGTCGAGCGTCGCCAGCGCGCAGGCCCAGCTCGCCCTGAAGCAAGCGGGCTCCACGGCGCAGGACATCGCTATCGCCGAGGAGTCGATCAAGCAGGCGGAGATCGCGCTCAAGCAGGCGAGGCTCGACCTCCAGAACGCCACGCTCACGGCCCCGTTCGCCGGGGTCGCCGCCGCCGTCGGCGCCAACGTTGGCGAGCAGATTGGCGGCGGCGCGGCCGTGGTCTCGCTGGTCGACCCGACCCAGTTCCGCGTCGACGTCAACGTGGACGAGGCCGACATCGGCCGCGTGGCGCCGGGCAAGCCGGCCGTCATCACGGTGGACGCGCTCAACCGGCGCATTCAGGGCCGGGTCCTCAGCGTGGCGCCGAGCGGAACGGTTCAACAGGGCGTCGTGACCTATCTCGTATCCGTCGGCGCTGAGGGCGACGCGACGCTGCCGGCCGGGATGACCGTCAACGTCACGATCATTGCCGACCAGAAGGCGAACGCCCTCGTCGTGCCGAGCCGGGCCATCCGGCGCCAGGGCCGCGACCAGATCGTCGAGATCATCGCCGACGGCAAGCCGCAGACGCGGGTCGTTCGAACCGGGCTCGTCGGCGAGCAGCAGACGGAGATCGTCGAGGGGCTGGCAGAAGGCGAACAGGTCGTGATCCCGGCGACGACGACGGCCAACCCGACCCGGATCGGCGGCGGCTTCGGGGCACCCGCTCCCGCGCCCGGCGTGCCGATCCGCCGGTGATGGGAGCCGACGATGATTCGCATCCGCCGTCTCGCCAAGACCTATGCGCTCGGCTCCGTCGAGGTCCAGGCGCTCCGCGGCGTCGACCTCGACGTCGGCCGCGGCGAGCTCGTCGCCATCATGGGGCCGAGCGGCTCCGGGAAGTCGACCCTGATGAACATCCTCGGCTGTCTCGACCAGCCGACGGCCGGAACCTACGAGCTTGACGGCATCGAGGTGTCCCGGCTCTCGGACAACCAGCTCGCCGAGATCCGCAACCGGAAGATCGGGTTCGTCTTCCAGAGCTTCAACCTGCTGCCGCGCATCACGGCGCTGGAGCAGGTCGAGCTGCCGCTCATCTACGCCGGCGTCGGCGAGCGGCGGGCGCGGGCACTGGCCGCGCTGGAGATGGTCGGGCTGACCGACCGGGTCCGCCACCGCCCGACGGAGCTCTCCGGCGGCCAGCAGCAACGGGTCGCCATTGCCCGCGCCCTCGTCAACCGGCCGAGCATCATCCTGGCCGACGAGCCGACCGGCGCCCTGGACACGCGGACGAGCGAGGAGATCATGGCGATCTTCCAGCAGCTCAATGCCGAGCACGGCATTACCGTCATCTTCGTCACCCACGAGCGGGAGATCGCCCAGCATACTCGCCGGATCATCCATCTGCGCGATGGCCTGATCACGAGCGATGAGGTCGTCGCCGACCCCAGGATCGCGGCGGCCGCGCTGGCGGAGGTCCGACCATGAACGTGCTCGACTCGCTCCGCGTCGGCCTGCGGGCGCTGGCGGCCAACAAGCTGCGGTCGGCGCTGACGATGCTCGGCATCATTATCGGCGTCGCCGCCGTCATCGCGCTGATGTCCATCGGCAAGGGTGCCCAGGTGATGATCACGAGCCAGATCGAAGGCATGGGGACTAACCTGCTCTTCATTCGGCCGGGCGCCCAGCAGCAGGGCGGCGTTCGGGCCCAGGCCGGCTCTGTTCCGACGCTGACCTACGACGACGCCGTCGCCATCGGAGAGGTGGTCGACGTCACCGGCGTGGCGCCCGAGACGGGCAGCTTCGCCCAGATCATCGCCGGCGGCCAGAACGTCGCCACCCGCATCGTCGGCACCACGCCGGAGTACCCCGCGGTGCGGAACTTTCATCCGGCCCAGGGCGAGTTCTTCACCCGGCAGCACGTCGAGAGCCGGGCGCTCGTCATCGTGCTCGGGGCCAACGTGGCAAAGACGCTCTTTGGCGAGGGCGACGCGGTCGACCAGACGGTCAGCGTGGGCATGGGGCCGCGCCGGGTGAACTTCCGCGTCGTGGGCGTGATGGAGGCGAAGGGCGCCGGGCCGATGGGGAACCAGGACGATATGGCGCTGATGCCGCTGACGACGCTCCAGCAGCGGCTCTTCCCGCAGCGCACGGCCCGGGGCAGCTTCAACGTGAACAGCATCAACGTCCAGGTCGCCGAGGCCGGCGCCATGGCGGGGGCCACGCAGGAAATCGGCGCGCTCCTCCGCGAGCGCCACCGGACCGCCGAGGACGACTTTACGATCCTCAGCCAGCAGGACATGCTCCAGGTAGCAACCCAGATCACGATGGTCATGACCCTGCTGCTCGGCAGCATCGCCGGGATCTCGCTGGTCGTCGGCGGCATCGGCATCATGAACATCATGCT
>JACQGW010000341.1 GCA_016199325.1 Chloroflexota bacterium | reverse complement strand
GCCCGGCGGCCCCCACAGGACGATGGATGTGACGCGGTCCGATTCGATGGCCCGGCGCAGGGCCTTGCCGGGTCCGATCAGGTGCTCCTGGCCCACGAACTCGTCCAGAGTGCGCGGCCGCATGCGGGCCGCCAGCGGCGCCCCCGCTTCAGGTCCCTCGTCCATCTCGAACAGCCGGTCCTGCATGATCACCTCGCATCAGAAGGTTGAACGACCGGCGATGGATCGGACAGGGGCCAAGCCGAGCTAGCGCCGCCAGGTGCTCGGCAGTGCCGTAGCCCTTGTGCCGGGCAAAGCCGTATTCAGGATATCGACTGTCCAGCCCGACCATGATCCGGTCGCGGGTCACCTTGGCGACGATCGAGGCGGCGGCGATCGACAGGCAGTGGCGGTCGCCCTTGATCACCGCCCGCTGGAACACGCCGACGTCCGGCAGCGTCAGGGCATCGACCAGCAGGCCGTCGGGCTGTGGATCGAGCCCTTCGAGCGCCAGACGCATCGCCCGCAGCGTCGCCCACAGAATGCTCTCCCGATCGATATCGCCGGCATCGACAATGCCCGTCGCCCAGGGCGCGCCGGCCGTGATCCGCTCGAAGAGGTCCTCACGCTCCGCCGCCGTCAGCAGCTTGCTGTCCTGGCAGCGGTGCCACCAGCGCGGCTCGGGATCGGGCAGCAGGACGGCCGCGGCGACCACCGGCCCGGCCAGCGGGCCGCGGCCCGCTTCGTCCACCCCGGCGATCCGCCGATAGCCCAGCGCCCGCAGCCGCACCTCTTCCAGCAACGTAGGAACGAACGTCGAACCGCAGAGGCGCGGAGAACGCAGAGATGGGTTTCCTGGTTTGGGGTTTCGCGTTTCTGGTTTTTCGCTTCTTGCGCCGCCGCTGCGAGTCACCGCTGCGTCACCGGCCGGCCGAGCGCCGTCTCGAACAGGGCGCGGGCAACCGGGATGCTGGCGGTCGAGCCGGCCCCGGCGTACTCCTTGACGACGGCGACGGCGATGACCGGGTTATCGGCCGGCGCAAAGCCGATGAACCAGGCGTGGGGGGGCTTGCCCGGCGCACCGTGCTCGGCGGTGCCCGTTTTCCCGGCGACGGCGACGCCCGGAACTGCCGCCGGCGATGCCCAGCCGTCCTGCACACCTTCGACCATCATCGCCCGAATCTGGTCGGCGATCGTCGGGTGAACCGCCGTCTTCCAGACCTCCGGCGATGTCCGGCGCAGGACGGTGCCATCCGGTCGGCGGATCTGAGCGACGAGATGCGGTCGCGGCACCTCACCACGGTTGGCGATGCCGGCGGCGACGAGCGCCATCTGAAGGGGCGTCACACTCACCTGGCCCTGGCCCATGCCGGTCGAAGCGACGGCGTAGAACCGCTCGTTGCCACCGAAGTAGCCCTTCGTCCGGTAGACCAGGCTGGCCTCCGTCGCGATCTCGAGGGGCGGCGCTTCGTTCATGCCGAACCGCCTCGCCGTGTCGAGCAGGTCGTCGGGGCCCACCTGGAGCGCCAGCTCTGAGAAGATCACGTTGCACGACCAGGCGTAGGCACCACCCAGCGTCAGCTCTTTGTCGTCGCGCGGATGGTTGGCGCACTGGACGTACTGGTTGGCGTGGGAGTAGTTCTTCTGGCCGGGGCCGGGAGGGCTCAGCGCCAGCTTGAAGATGGTCTCCGGCCGGGCGACGCCACGCTCCAGGGCGGCGGCGAGCGTCACCGTCTTGAACGTGGACCCCGGTGGGTAGAGCCCCTGGGTCGCTCGGTTCAGCAGCGCGCCGTCCTCGCGCCGGCGGAGCTGGTCCCATGCCTCTGCTTGCCGGGCACTCTCGACCGACCAGCGCGGCGCCGCCGGGTTGAAGACGAGCGGGTTCGGGTCGAAGCCGGGGCTTGCGGTCATCGCGAGGATTTCGCCCGTCCGCGGATTGACCGCGACGACGGCGCCGGCGTCCTTCCCCATCATCTGCTCGGCCACGCGCTGCAAGCGGGGGTCGATGGTCAGGACGACGTCGTTGCCGATGGTTGGCCGGCGGAAGAGCCGGGCAGCCAGCGCCATCTGCGGGTCGGCGCCGCTCCTGCCGGCCAGGGAGTCGTCGAACGCCCGCTCGATGCCGGTCGGGCCGACCTGCTGGTTGACGAAGCCGACGACGTGGGCCAGCCCCGGGTCGGCGTAGAGGCGGCGCGCGTAGCCGTCGGCGGTGATCTCGGTCCGCGCGAGCGGCTCACCATCGCGGGCCAGGATCTGGCCCCGCCGCACCCGCAGGTCTGCCTCGACTCGGCGGGCGTTCTCCGGGCGGCCGGCGACGTCGGCCGCCCGGATGACCTGCCAGTAGAGGGCAGCGCCGGCGACGACGACGAACCCGATCAGGATCGCCGTCGCGACGCGCCGAATGTTGTCTGCCAGATTTGGCATGGCGAAGACCTCCGATCGTGCTCAGATGATACCACGATCGGAGGTCCCGAGCAGGCGCCGGTGCTATCTGCCCGTGCTCGTCTTGTGGCCGGACAGGTAATTGAAGAAACCGGAGTCCGGCGGGACGACGATGGTGTCCCGCTCGCGCAACACCTTCTCGTAGGCCTCTAACCGCCGACGGAAGGCGAAGAACTCCGGGTCCAGGTTGAGCGCATCGGCGTAAATTCGGATCGACTCGGCATCGCCCTCGCCGCGGGTGCGAGCGGCCTTCTCCTGCGCGTCGGCGACGATCACGACCCGCTCGCGGTCGGCGCTCGCCCGAATCTGGGCGCCTTGCTCTTCGCCCTCTGCTCGGTATCGGTTCGCCTCGCGCGAGCGCTCGGCCTTCATGCGCGCAAACACGCTCTGCTCGACCTCCTTGGGGAGGTCCGCCCGCTTGATCCGCACGTCGACGACGTGGATGCCGAACGCCTTGGCGCGCGCCTGCGTTGCCGCCGAGACAGCATCCATGATCGGATCGCGCTCGTCGGCGATGATGACGTTGAAGTTAAAGGTCGCCAGCGCCCGACGCATCTCCGAGAAGACGACGTCGTCCAGGCGGGCACGCGCCCCGGCCTCCGTCGAAACACTCACCAGGAACTGGAAGGGGTCTTCGATGCGCCAGCGGGTGACGTGGTCGACGCGAAGCCGTTTCTTGTCCAGCGTCAGGTACTCCTGCGGCGGCGCATCGGTCGAGAGCAGTCGCCGGTCGAAATACACCACCTGCTGGGCGAAGGGTGTCTTGACGTACAGCCCCGGATTGGACGCCGTGTACAGGTACTCGCCCAGTTGCAGGACGACCGCCTGGTTGGTCTCCTGGACGATGAAGAAGACCTGGGTTGCGACCACGGCGGCCACAACCAGCACGCCGACCACGAGAGCGGTGAGCTTGCCCATCGTCATCCTCCCTATCTGCCCGTGCCCTGAGATTGGGGCTGCGCCGGCCGCTGGGGCTGCGCCGGGGCCGGCTGGGGTTGCGCCGGGGCCGGCGTCTGGGTCTGCTGCGCCGGGGCGTTCCGGAGCGGCAGGAACGGCAGGACGCCGTTCTGGCCGTCCGGGAGCAAGACCTTGTCGACCCGTGACAGCGCCCGCTCCAGCGCCTCGATGTACATCCGCTCGCGGGTGACCTCCGGCGCGCTCTGGTACTCCTTGAGCACGGCGATGAACCGGTCGCTCTCGCCCCGAGCGAGACGGATGCGCTCCTCCTTGTACGCGGTGGCCTGCTGGAGGATCTGTTGCGCTTCACCGCGAGCTCGCGGGACGACGTCCTCTCGGTAGGCCTGCGACTCGTTCACCTTCCGCTCCCGATCCTCTCGTGCCCGGACGACCTCGTGGAAGGCATCACGCACCTGGTCCGGCGCGTCCGCCACCTGGAGCCGCACGTCGGTGACCTGAATCCCCGCGCCGTACGTATCGAGGAGGTGCTCCAGGTAGGCCCGCGTGTTGTCCTGGGCCTCGGCCCGCCGTTCCGTAATCACCGCGTCGATCGGCATCTTGCCGACGACGCCGCGCAGCGCCACCTCCGTTGCTCCAAGGATCACGTCCATCGGATTCTCGACCCGGAAGACGAAGGCGGCGGCGTCTTTCACCCGGTACTGGACCAGGATCCCGACCTCGACGATGTTCTCGTCCCGAGTCAGCATCAGCGCCTCTTCAAGGACGCGCTGGCTCTGCGGAGGATTCGCCGAGCGGAATCCGACCTCGATCCGGCGGATGTTCTGGACGTCCACGATGAACACGCTCTGGATCGGCCAGGGGAACCGGTAGTTGATGCCGGGGGACGCCGTCCCGATGTGCCGTCCGAAGAGGAGGACCACCCCCTGCTCGCCGGGCTGGACGATGTAAATTCCAGATGCCAGCCAGATCGCGAGCCCCAGGCCCAGGGCTGCCAGCAGGATTCTCTGCGCCTGCCGGGTCCAGGCCTGGGCCTGCCGGAGCATCTGCTCGAACTCCTCCTCAGAAAGTCCTCTCCCACCGATTGACATCGTTCACCTCTCTGTGCATTGTTCCAGGATCCGAATGCTACCCCGGGTCCGGCTGATCTCCCGGCGTTGACGATGCAATCGTTCAGCAGGGGCCACCCAAGGCGCCAGGCGGTCTCTGCCTCGAAACCGCCTACTCCCAGTCTGGGGCCTGCGGCGCGTGTTGTCAAGGGGTTCGGCCGGTTTTCGTGCAACTACAGCACGTCAGACAAGAAGCAGCAGCCCGCGATCATCGGAGCGTCAGGAAGCCGGCTGCCTCAACCCGCCGGGTCATCGCCCGGATCGGGTCGTAGTCGGCATCCCACACTTCGATGAACCGGGCGATCAGCCCCTCGGCCAGGATCGCCTGTCCCTCGGCCGACCTATGCATCGTCAGAAAGACCCGGCGCAAACGGTCCTTCAGCTCGTCGGGGAGGCGGCGCGAGACGACGACCGGCGGGATCGGCGACGGCCCCATCACCTCGACGACGCGCACCCTGGGAGCCAGCTCAGGATGCTGCTTGAGCTCCAACTCCAGCACCGTGCTGTCGATCCCCGAGGCGTTCACCAGCCCATCGGCGACCAGGCGGATGGAGGTCTGGTGGGCACCGGAGGCGATCACTTCACCGAAGTAGCCGGCGGTTTCGCCGAGCGCGACGAGGTGGTGCCGGGGGACGTTGTACCCTGAGTGGGAGCCGACATCGTTGTAGGCCCACGACCGGTTGCGCAGGTCGGCGAATGACCGGAACGGGCTTTCGCGATGCACGACGACGTCCGTGAAGTAGATCGGTCGGCCCTGGTAGCGGTCAGACTGCATGACCGGCGCCGCCAGCAGCTCGACGGGCCGATCGGGCCGGTCGTGCTTCTGGACGTACGGCCAGCCGCAGATGAAGGCGACCTGGATCTCCCCGGCGTCCAGCCGCCTGTGCCGCTCCTCCAGGCCCACGTCGGCCAGAAGCTGCGCTGGCCGGCCCATTTGCCGGCCGACAAAGCCGGTGATCGCCTCGAAGACCGGATGTGCGTTCTCCGCCAGAAACGACGCCGCCGTGATCACGTTCCCCCTCCACCGTGGCACGCCTATTATCCACGCGCCGACTCCTCGGGTCAAGACGGAATCTGCCATGCTGAGCCGCCCGCCGGCGGCGAGCCGAGGAAGTGCGCGCCGAGAAGTCACATTGGTCAAGACAGAATCTGTCATGCTGAGCCGCAGCGAAGCATCTCCCGGTCGCTCCCACATCGAGCCCGGGAGATGCTTCGCTGCGGCTCAGCATGACGAAGGACGCTGAAGCCAATGGGCAACGACGCTGGCCTCAACGCGATCGTTTCCTCTCTCCGGCGCTCAGCGGTATAATCCCCCAAACACGAAGGGAGCTCCATGCGGATCCTGAGGCGATGGGACGGCGGCGGCGGACGCCAGCAGGATTGGCGCGCCGTCATGGTCATCGCCATGAGTGCCTTCTTTCTGGACGTGATGGCCTGGGGCCACCTCCAGGCGTTCACCCCCATCTACCTCCAGGACGTCCTCCAGGTCCCGCCGGCCGACGTCCCCCGATGGGTCGGCCTCCTCGCCTCGTCCTCGATGATCATCGCCACCCCCTTGTCCATCTTCTGGGGCGTCCTGGCCGACCGCTACAGCCGGAAGTGGATGATCCTGCGCGGCGAGTTCCTGGCGGTGCTCGCCTACGGCCTGGTGGCCGTCGCCGACAACGTCTGGGGTGTGCTGGCGGCTCACTTCCTGTTCGGCTTCTGCTTCGGCACAGCCGCACTGATCATCGCAACCCAGTCGATGGTCACGCCCGAACGCAAGATCGGGTTGGCCATCAGCATCGTCCAGATGTCCGGACCGATCGCCATGAGCATCGGGCCCATCGTCGGATCGCTGCTGATCAAGCTGATTGGCATGCGCGCCATGTTCGGCCTCGACGCCGCGCTGGCGTTCTCCTCGGGGCTCCTGATCCTGATCTTCTTGCGCGAGCCACCCGGCAGGGCCGATCCCAGGCTCTCCATCGGCCGGAGACTGCGCATCGTCCTCGCTCAGGTCACAACGGCCCCGCCGGTCCGCTGGAACTTCGTCGTCGCCTTCCTCGCCAGTGCCGGCATGACCGCCGCGCAGCCATACATCCCGGTCGCCATCGAGCGAGCCAGCCGGAGCGCCGGGGTCGACGCCGTGACCGCCATTGGCGTTATCCTGGGCAGCGTTGCCCTCCTGAGCGCCACGGCAATGCCAATCCTCGGGCGACTTGCCGATCGCGTCGGCGCCGCCCGCATTGTCGTCGTCGCCGCCCCGATTCTGGCGCTGGTCTTCTTCGGGCTTTCCTGGGCGACCTCGCTCACCCTCGTCGCCGCGCTCGTCCTGCTGCGCGCCCTGCCGCAGGCCGGCACCAATTCTCCCCTGACGATCCACCTCGCCGCCATTGTGCCGGCCGAGCACCGGAGCGCCATCATGAGCTTGAGCCCGGCGCCGCGAAACTTCGCCATGCTGATCTCGCCGGCCCTCGCCTCGCTCGTCAGCGGGTTCGGCCTTGGCGCCGTCTTCCAGTACGCTGCCCTCTGTCTGGCGCTGGCGACCGGCGCCGCCCTCGTGCTGAACCGCGTCACTGCTCCACCGCCGCCGGAGTCGGCACGAAACCTGCCCCTCGCATCCGCATGACTGAGGGCAATCGCGCCGGCGCCCTGGCGGCGCTGCGCGCGGAGGCGCTCGGCGGGCCAGCCGGACCCGGACTGGTCTTCGGCCGCGGGAACCCGAATGCCCGGCTGATGATCGTCGGCGAAGCTCCCGGCGAGCAGGAGGTGCGCCAGGGTCAGCCCTTCGTCGGGCAAGCCGGGAAGCTCCTCGACCGATTGCTGGCCGACGCGGGAATCGACCGATCGGAGGGCTGGGTGACGAACGTCGTGAAACACCGACCGACCGCCGGGCTAGGAGGGAGCGTCGTCAATCGGCCGCCGCGGGCCGACGAGATCGCCGCCGATCTGCCGTGGCTGGAGCGGGAGATCGAGGTCGTCCGCCCACGCGTCATCCTCGCCCTCGGCAACCTGGCCGCCCGCACGCTCATCCATTCGCGCTTCAAGATGGGCGCGGAGCACGGCCGGTGGTTCCCAGGGCGGTTTGGTAGCCAAGTACTGGCGACGTATCACCCCGCCTACGTCCTGCGTCGGACCGGCCAGGATCGCGAGGAGGTCCTACGCCTGGTCCGCCAGGATCTCGCCCGGGTCGGCGACGTGTTGCACCGGGCCTGGCAGGAAGGTCGGCAACCGTCTTGAACCGTCCTCCCCGGGGGCACAGGACTTGCTGCAACCGGTGGATCGGCCAGAAGCGCGCCGAACGAAGGGCGCGTTTCCTGCTACCATCAGGAGCATTCTGGCTCGATGATCACCATATCGGCATCGGAGGAGAGAACATGCCGCTGAGCAATCCGTGCTATGACGTGCTGACCGCCCTCCAAAACAAGCTCCAGGCGGTGACGGTCTACGACCGGTACATCCAGGACTGCCAGGAGACCGGCGACGATCGGTGCCAGCAACTGTTCACCGACATCAAGCGCGAGGAGGAGGGGCAGGTGGAGCGCCTTCGCACCGAAGTGGAGCGGCTGGTCCGGGAGGGCAAGTTCCACTGAGCACCTGACGGAACGATTGCGCGGGCGGCGGTAGGGGCGGGCTCGCAACCTGCCCCTGCCTCCATGCCCGCAAACGTGCTCAATTCCATCGAGGAATTCTGGAGGGAGGGCGAGCCCGATGCGGATCGCCATCAACGAAGACACAACCTTCCTCATCTGCGATGAGTGGGGAAACGTGCCGGAAGGGGCGGAGCTCGGCCTGTATCACGAGGACACGCGCTTCCTCTGCCGGTACGATCTGACGCTCGACGGCGAACGACCGCTGGTGCTCAGCGCCCGGGCGACGGACTACTATGCCGCCGTCCACTTCCTCACGAACCCCGCGCTGCCGGCCGTTCCCCGCGGCCAACTCAGCCTCGTCCGGCGGCGACTCGTCGGCCAGGGGATGCACGACGATCTGGACATCACCAACCACGGCGATAGTGAGGTAGCGATGCCGCTGGACTTCCTTCTCGACGCCGATTTCGCCCACATCTTCGAGGTGAAGCACGAGATCGAGGTGAAGAAGGAGGCGATCCGCCGTGAAGGCGTGTTCCGTCTGGAGATCGGGGAGGAAGGCCGCAGTCTGCGATTCAGCTACCAGCGAGGGGACTTCTTCCGCCGCCTCGTCGTGAATCTCTCGCAGCGGCCCGAGCTGGTTAGCGGGCGCTGCCGCTTTGCCCTGCGGCTGGCGCCGCGGCAAGCGTGGCATCTGTGCATTGATTTCCTGACCCTGGCCGGCGAAGATCGTGCCGAGCCGGCGTACACCTGCCGGCGAGGCCAGAGCGAGGAGCTGCGCCTGCACCGGGAGCAGCGCCAGGCCGAATTCATCCAACAGGCGCCGGCGCTGCAGGCCGACTCGGAGCCGCTCCTGCACGCCTACCGGCAGAGCCTGCGGGATTTCGCCGCCCTGCGCATCAAAGGCGAGGAGGTCTCCGAGGGCGAGTTCGTCATCGCCGCGGGCATCCCCTGGTTCATGACCCTCTTCGGCCGCGACTCACTGATTGCGGCGTACCAGGCCCTTCCGTTTTTCCCGGAGGCGGCCAAGGGGGTGCTCCGGGCGCTGGCCCGGCTCCAGGGCAGCCGGGTCGATCGCCGTCGCGCCGAGGAGCCCGGCAAGATCCTCCACGAGCAGCGCTACCGGACGCTCACGGGGGCGGGGAAGCCCATCCCGGCCTTCCCATACTACGGGAGTATCGACGCCACCCCCCTGTTCCTGATACTCCTCGCGGCCGTCTGTCGGCTGACGGGCGATCTCGTCTTCGTGCGCTCGCTGCGTGACAACGCCCTGCGAGCGCTCGAGTGGCTCGATCGCTATGGGGATCGGGATGGCGATGGCTACCTCGAGTACACCGGCGAGGATGGCCCCGGCCTGGTGAACCAGGGGTGGAAAGGCTCCTTCGACTCCGTGCGTTTCCGTGACGGAACGATTGTCCAACCACCCATCGCCCTCTGCGAGGTTCAGGGGTACGCCTACGCGGCCCGAGTCGGCATGGCCGACGTCTTCGAGGCGCTTGGCGAACCGGAGCGGGCAGCCCGTCTGCGCCTGGACGCCGCCGCGCTGAAAGAACGCTTCAACCGTGACTTCTGGCTACCGGGCCGAGGATACTACGCGGAAGCGCTCGACGGCGAAAAACGCCCGGTGGATTCCCTCACGTCAAACCCGGGGCATCTCCTCTGGACAGGGCTGGCCGACGAGGATAAGGCCCGCCTGGTCGCCAGGCGACTCCTTTCGCCCGAGTTCTTCTCCGGCTGGGGCGTGCGGACCATGGCGGCGACCGAAGGCGGCTATAGCCCCATCTCGTACCACAACGGCTCCATCTGGCCGCACGACAACAGCTTGATCGTCGCCGGTCTGGCGCGCTACGGCTTCGTCGAGGAGGCGGAGAGACTGGTGGACGGACTGCTGGCGGCCCTCGGCCAGTTCCCCGAACACCGGCTGCCGGAGCTCTTCGCCGGGTATGGTCGGGATGAGGCTCCTTTTCCGGTCGAGTATCCAACGGCGAGTCACCCCCAGGCGTGGGCGTCGGGTAGCGTCTTCCTCCTGCTCGCGGCGATGGCGGGGCTGGATCCGAACACTCACCCTCTGAGAGCCACTCCCTTCTTGCCACCCAGTTTGCACCGCGTTTACCTCGACGGAGTTCGGATCGGCCGGGACCGTGTTGGGGTTGAGGTTCTGGTTTCAGCGAGGGGTGTCGTCTCGCGCACGGACGATGGGCGAACTGCCTGAGGCCGTGGCGGGGAGCGACCGATCCTGAACATGCAGCAGGTGACCGAATGAACAAGCGCACCACGCCAACGCCACTTATCCGCCTCGAAGAGGCGAAGGCACACCTCGACGCGGGGGACGCGATCTTCGTCGACACGCGCCCCCGCGAGGAGTACGAGCAGTCACACGTCCCGAGCGCTCTCCTGATGCCAATTACCGAGGTGCCACGGCGCTATCAGGAGTTGCCCCGCGACCGGCTGATTATCACCTACTGCACCTGACTCCACGAGGAGTGGAGCGCCGGTGCGGCGCAAATGCTGGTACGACGAGGCTACGCGAACGTTGGCGCACTCAAAGGCGGCCTGCACGGCTGGCAGGCGCTCGGCTATCCGCTGGAGGGCACGGCGCCTGATAAGCCCTTGGTACCCCATCGGATGGCAACCTGACTTCCTGCATGCGAGAAAGCGCCGCCTGGTGTACAATGTTCTGATAACACCACGCCATTGAAGGAGCACCAGGCCGCCTGTCCAGGGAGCGCCCGCCATCAGCCGCGTGGAAACAGCGCTTGCGCCGGGCAGAGACCCACGTTCGGTCCAGAACAGGAAGAATCCAGAACGCCTGGATGCACGGATCCATGGAGCGAGCGGCACAGGAGCCACAAGTCATGAACGGTCATTTGCCACGGTGCGCCGACCCCGACACGCTGGAGGCCATTCCCGCCGGCGTTTGCCTTCTGGATACACGGGACTTCCGAGTGGTCGCCCACAATCGCCTCTATCAGTCGCTCCTGGCGGAGCCTTATCGCACGGAAGGGGTAGTTGGCCTGCGCATCGCCGATTACATCCCCGGCTTCGAGCAGGCGGGCATGTTCGACTGCCTCCGCCAGGTGGCAGGGACGCGTCAGCCTTGCATCTCCCGGCCGTGCGTCGCCCGAGAGTTCCCCTACCATGGCTCCGCGCCTGGCCTGAGCTACTGGGACATCCACATCGCCCCCATCCAGGATGAGCGCGGCGAAGTCGGCTGGGAACTCGTCACCGTCTGGGAGGTGACCGAGCGCGTCCTCGCCGAGCAGCGTCTGCACACGGCGCTCCAGGAGCTTCATCACCAGCTCAGTTTCACTCGCGCCATTACCGGCAGCCTGGGCGAAGGCGTCTTTGCCCTCGATCGCCAGGGTCGGCTCACCTTTCTGAACCCGGCTGCCGAGCAGATGCTGGGCTGGACCGAAGCGGAACTCCTGGGCAAGGATATGCACGAGGTCATCCACTTTCAACGCGCGGACGGCACCCCTTTTCCCGCGGAAGAATGTCTCCTGCGGGCAGTGACAGACTCGGGCATGACGATCCGCAACGACGACGACGTGTTCACGCGTAAAGACGGGACGATGTTCCCTGTCACCTGCACGTCCGCACCCATCGTCGCCGATGGACGGGTCACGGGTGCCGTGCTTGCCTTTCGCGACTCCACCGAGCAGGTGCGGGCGCGCCGGAGACTCGAGGTAGTGGCGGCCGAAGAACGCCGGCTACGTAGTGTGGCCGACGTGTTGCTGAGTGTCACTGAGGCGGGCCTTGCTGCCACAGACCTGGACAAGCTGCTGACCTCCGTGCTCACGCGCACGGTGGCCGTATTTGGCGCCCGGGCCGGCGTGGTTCTACTCGTCGACGAGACCGGCAAGCGGCTGGTCGTACGGAACGCGGTTGGCATCCCCGAGGAGAGGGCCTTTGCCCTGCCGATAGGAGAGGGCTTCCCCGGGCGCATTGCCGCCACGGGACGCCCGTTGGCGGTGCGCGACGCGCAGCGCGCCGAGTGGGCGCTGAGCCCGTGCATCCAGGCCCACGGTATCCGCGCCATGCTCGGGGTGCCGCTGGTCTCTGAGGGGGCTACGCTGGGCGTGTTGCACGTCGACTTCCTGGAGGAGCGCGACTTCCGCGACGACGAGGTGCGGCTCTTGCAGGCGGTGGCCGAGCGGACGGCTCTGCTCGTGGCGAACGTCCGTCTTCGGGCCGAGGCCGAGCATCGCGCGGAGGAAATGGCAGAGTTCCTCCACTTGATCGCCCACGACGTCCGTCAGCCGCTGACCATCGTGCGCGGACAGGCCCAGCTCTTGCGGCGGGCTCTCGATCGAGGGAATCAGCAGCACGCCCGGTCAAGCGCCGAGACAATCGACGTCGCCACCAGGCGGCTAGAGGCGATGGTCGGCGACCTGGTGGACAGCGCCCGGCTGGAGATGGGCCAGTTCCAGTTCCATCGCGAGCAGATCGAAGTGACGGCCTTCATCTCCGACCTCATCCCACGGCTGGCAGCGGCGCTCGACGTCGATCGGGTGCGTGCCGTGATGACGACACCGGTGGTTGCTTGCGCCGACCCGAACCGGTTGGAGCGTATCCTGGGCAACCTCCTCTCCAACGCGCTGAAGTATTCCGACCCCGCAACCGAGGTCACGGTAACAGTGGAGGAACGTGCTGGAGAGGCGCTGGTGACGGTAGCGGACCGCGGGGCGGGAATCGCACCGGCGGATCTCCCCCGCCTGTTCGAGCGCGGTTTCCGCGCAGAGCATGCTGCGTCCAGGGCAGAAGGGCTGGGCCTGGGCCTCTACATTACGCGGCTCCTGGTCGAGGCGCACGGCGGCCATATCTGGGTTGAGAGCGAGCTCGGGCAGGGGAGCACCTTCCGGTTCACGCTCCCACGCTCGTGCCGTCGGCCCTCAGACGTGAGAGGGATGGCTGCCTGAGCCGGTTCGCCGGGGCGACGAGCTCACGGTGAGCGCGTGGTACCGCTCGCGACCGGTCGCGTCATAGCGCGCAGCCCTACAGCGGTGCCGGGAGACAACGAACCGCCAAGACGCCTAGATCGCCAAGCAGGACGCCAAGCACGTCGGTTGGTCGCTTGGTCAATCCTTGTGCCGACCGCTCCAGTGGGCCCAAACACCCGCGTAGCGCCGGGATGGCGCGCCCTCCGTCTTGGCGCGCCCTTTCGAGAGGGCCGGTAGCGCTCCCCTCACTTCTCCGTCTGGGCGCCAATACGGGCGCTGATCTGAGCCAGTGCATCTGCGAGCTCCCGCGCCTCGGCGTGCGTGAGCTCCAGCGCCAGCCCGCGGTCGTGCAGCCGGAGCGTGATCACCTGATGCACCGTCTCTTCGTACGCGACGATGTTCTCCGTGCGGGCGATCTCGACGAAGGCGTGCTCGTGGTCATGTTCGTGTTCTGCGTTGGTCATCCTTCTCTCTCCAGGAGCTAGACTGGCTCGGCCCTCTGGGGGAATCCCCGGGCCGTGCAGATTGGATGAGGCACTAACGACTCCGTAGCGTGAGGGCTGCCAGGAATCCTGCGAGCGCCATCGCGCTCACCGCGCGAAAAGCAGACAGAGCCGAGCCATGGTCCAGCACGTAGCCCAGCAACATCGGGCCGAGCATCATGCCGAGCACCTGGGCGGCGAAGAACAGACCGTAGGCCACACCGATCAACGGCGGGGCGACGATCTCGGCGGGAATTGCCAGAGCCGTCGGAAAGAACATCGCGCAACCGATGGCCATGATCGGCACGACCAGCAGGAGACCCGGGATCGCCAGTCCAGGCGCAACGGCGACGACGGGGAGTGCCAGCGAGCCGGCGAAGTAGATGGCGAACGCGCCGACGACGAACGGCTTCCGCCGCCTGGCCCGGTCGGAAACGTGTCCCCAGAAGGGGGCAAATGGGATGTCGATCACCAGCAGCAGCGACGCGATGAGGGTGGCGACCCAGGGAGCCACACCGGCGTAGCCGACGAGCGTCGTCGGGGCCCAGGTGGTGAAGGCGAGAATCGCCATGTAGCCCAGGGTCGTCGTGGCGGCCAGTCGCCAGAGCTCGCCGCTGCGCAACGCTCCGGCAGGGTTTCCCTGCCGAACGGCTGGACCGGTGGCGCCGTTCGTCGCGTTCGACCTGGAGAGCAGCGCGAAGACGGCTGCGGCACTGGCGACGACGAGTGTTGCTGCCAGCGCTGCTCCCCGCCAGCTCACCGCATGGCCAAGAAGCGCCGGCCCGTTGAACGCCAGCCCGGTGCCGGCGGGCAGCCCGGCCGCAAAGATGCCCAGCGCCAGGCCTCGTCGTTCGGGTGCAAAGTCCCGAGCGATGACCTTGAGGAGCGTGACCACCAGCAGGCACCCTCCGGCTCCAGCGACCATCCGGCCCAGCAGGAGGACCGGAAAGCTGCCGGCGAAAGCCGTGAGCGCGCCGCCAAGGAGCATCGGGACGAAAGCGAGGCGGCCCATCCTCACAACTCCCCAGCGATCCACCGCCAGCCCCGCCGGGATGCCGATAACCACCAGCGGCGCCAGGAAGAGCGTCATCGTCAGGGCAGCCGACTGCCGACTGACGCCGAACTCGGCAGTGATGAGGCCCAGCAGTGGCGGAAAGACCTGGAGCAGGACGCCAAAGGCGAAATACCCGTAGAACAGCAGCAGATACGACGATCGGTCGCTCATCCAACTGGCCAGCAACGACAGTGCGTGCCGCCCCTCCTCCTGAGCCTTGGACCGGGCCCGATCGACCTGGCCGAGTTGGCCCACGGCTCGTGCCGGCGACTCAGGGTCGGATGGACTGGCCAATTGCCTGGTTTTCATGTCACCCCCAGCACTCGCGGCTACTCTCGCTTCCTTCGACGTCGAGCCCTCAAGAGCAGGCGGGCCTCGCGTTCCATGCCCAGCAACCCAAGGTCACGACACGTCGAGTAGATGGCGCGGTTCAGCAGGCGGATACCCGTGACGTTCAGGCTCTCGGCACGGGTTACCCGCAGTTCGAGCAATCGTCGCAGTCGCTTCAGAAACAGCGCACCCAGGTCAGCCTCTCGACTCCCTGGCTGTTCTCCATGAGAGCCAGGCCGGCCGGGACCACGTGCAGAGTCCATCGCTCCCCCTAACGCGCAAGTTCGCAGCCACGTCGCCCAATGAGCCGGTTGCAGCAACTTCACACAAGCGGTCAGCCGCTCACGCGGTGTCGGCGGGCAACGTCACGCGAAAGACGCTTCCCTCCCCAACCCGGCTGCGGACGTCGACGGCCCCGCCCAGCGCGCGCACAAGCCCCTCGACGATCGCCAGCCCGAGGCCGGTGCCCGTGATTGCCGCTGTTGCCGCCGAACGGACACGGTAGAAACGGTCGAAGATGCGCGGCAGCTCCTCGGCCGGGATGCCAATGCCCTGATCCTCGACATCGATCGCCACCTGGTTGCCCGCCGGCATCGCCCGAAGAGTCACCGTCCCACCGCCCGGCGAGTAGCGGATGGCGTTGCCCACGAGGTTTTCGATCACCTGCTGTAGACGCCTGCGATCGGCGGCGACCGCCGGCAAGCTGGGTACCGTCTCGACGACGAGCCGGTGTTTCGCCGACCGTTCGCCGAAGAGCGCCGCGACCTCGTCCAGTAGCGCACGCACGTCGAGCGGCTCGGGCCGGAGCTCCAGTCTCCCGGCCTCCAAACGCGCGAGGTCGAGCAGGTCGTCGATCATCGCGGCCATGCGCTTCGCCTGGGCCAGGACCTCACCGAGCAACGCCTGCCGCTGGTCCTCAGCGAACGCTCGGTTGGTAAGGAGCTCCGCCGTGCCGTAGATGAACGTGAGCGGCGTCCGAAGATCGTGCGACACCGCCGCCAGGAACTCACTCTTCAGCGCGTCGGCCTGCCGATAGGCTTCGGCGCTCGCGGCCATCTGGGCCAGTTGAGCCCGCTCAATTGCCAGTGCACAGTCGTCAGCCAGGGCCGCGATCAGTCGCACGGTTTCCATAGCGAAGCCGCCGGCCTCGGCGCGGTCGAGGTAGATGCCGCCAATGGGGTGGCCGGCGGATTGCAGCGGGAAGCAGAGATGGGCCCGATCCCCTCCGCTGGCGCCGACCACGAGTGGATCGCACGCCAGGCTCAGCGCCCCAGTCTCTTGATCACGCTGAACGAGCAGGCGCGAAAGGTCCGCGGCCAGCGCCGGCCAAGCGTCCGGCGGCATCTGATGGGCCATCCGCACCTCCAGCCGCCCGGTCGGAGAGTCCAGGAGCAGGACCGCTGCCCGCTGGGCGCCGGCCACCTCGGCCAGACGATCCAGAATGAGCGCCAGTGTGGCGTCAAGGTTCGGCGCTGCGACGAGGGCGCGGGTCACCGCGTAGAGCACTTCGAGCTCGCGGAGACGCTGGTGCAAGCTCTGGTCAGTCTGGGCGTACAACCGGGCGTTCTCTCGAGCGGTCTCGACCAGTCGTTGAAGCATGTGACTGCGCCAGGCGAGCACCAGGTCGATCTCGTCGCGGACCCGTGGGACCGGCAAGGCGGCAGCGGTCAGGTCGCCCGCGGCGAGCCGCTGATTCGCCCGGACGAGCGCCCAGAGCCGCCGGCCAACGAGGGCGTGGAAGGCGACCAGGATCAGCGCACAACTGGTCAGGATGAGGCCGAGTTGAGCGACTGGACCGGCTTGCAGCCAGTGCTCGGCCGCGCGCTCGGCAAGCACGACGAGCACGACCGCGCCAAAGACCCGCAGCGCGACGAAGCGATACAATGGCACCATGTCCGGCGGCTCCGGCGACGCAGGCGCCTCGGCGTCGTGGGCTCCGGCTGGCAGCGCGGGCAGAGTGAGGGCCACCCTCGCAGATCGAAGATGCGGGCTAGCCCGGGGGATACTGCTCGTGCTATGGATCGTCGACGCAACGCGATCGGGTTGGTCCCGTGTCATCGGCTTCGTCATTACCCACCTCCCGCCACCACACTGACGACGAAGTTGCGCCCTTCCCAGCGGCCGCTCTCGGACCAGTAGAACGTGAATTCGAGCGGCCGCCCCAGCGAGAGCACGTCCGCGGGGAACTCGATGGCATGGATTCCTGCCCCTGGCGCGACGTCTTCCAGAGGCTGGTGGTGTGCCGTCGTCCAGGAATCGTGCGTCCAGCGCAGCTCGGCCGGCGCACCGACTTCGACGCGGAGACGCTGATCGCCCTGGATCTCGCGCACTTTGTGATTGAACTTCCAAATCACCAGCTCTGACCGGACCCGCTGGCCGACGTACCGCCGATAGACGGGCTCGATCTGATCGAAGACCCGACCGGCGCGTCGCGAGCGGAGCAGACGAATGTACTCCGCGTGCGCCCAGGCCAAGGGTGTCGCCGAGCCGGTGCCCTGCCCCCGGAACAGCCCGTGCCCGGCGATATCCGCCGCATCCCAGACCTGCTCTGGTAGCATCTGCCCCACATTGGCGAACCCTTCCATCGCTCGGATGAACGGCGCAACGTCGCCGCGAGCAGCCAGTACGTAATGGCCCCGCTCGCCGGCGAGGAGCGGCCAGGCGCGACCGACACCGGTGCCATCATACGGCGAGCCGTCGGCGTACTCGCCGTAGCCGTCGAAGTTATAGCGGCGCCAGGCCGGGCCGGCGGGGGTGTCGACTTTCAGCAGCGCATCAACGACCGGGAACGTCGCCAGAACGTGCGCGTCGTCCGGCGAGCGGACGCCATACCGGACCAGCTCGAGGAAACCCCCATCGACGATACAGCACTGCGACGCCCCGTCCGGCGCCGCCGGCTGGTTGGCGATTGGAACGAGGAAGCGACATTCGGCGCCATCGTGGTCGAGGCCTTTCGGGGGGATCGTGGCGATACGCTCGTAATGCGCGGGGTGTCCCGGCACGAGCGCCCCGCAGTGGGTAAAGGTCCAGTGCTCCACCTGCGTCGCCCACGAATCGGCGACTTCCAGGAAGTACGCGGCCAGACGCTCCTCACCGGCCGCCGTTGCGAATTCGGCGGCGCAGACGAGCGCAGCGATCTCGGCCGCAAGGGTAGATGGCGAGTAGCCACCGTTCTCCTCCCAGCGCTCCTGCTGGGTCACCGGGCCGAGCTTCGCCAGGAAGAGCGCCGCCGGACGGACCAGCGGGTAGGCCTCGCAGCCGGCCGCGTCGAGGAGGCCGGCGCGCCAGAGGCGCCAGGCAAGCAGGATCGGCAGGGCAATCTCGTCGCATTGGATTGCTCGCCAGTACGGCCGACCGTCGACCCAGCAGTTCTGGGGCAAGCTGCCGTCCTCATGTTGGATCGCCGCTAGGTAGCGAAGCGCGCGCAGCGCGGCGGCTCCATCCCCCATTGCCAGGCATGCCGACGCGATCTGGACCAGGTCCCGCGGCCAGCAGAGGTGGTAGCCGCCGGTGTTGGCGTCGCCGGCAGCTTCGCCCCAGGGGATCGAGAGCGAAGCGACAAAGGCGCCCGGATGCGTCTTGTCCTCGTGCGCCTTCAGTACCATCGCACTGGTCCAGTACAGCCGCCCACCGTCCTCGGCCTGACGGGAGAGGTCCTCCAGGCCGGCGCAGTAGTCCCGCCAGCCGCCGATGTAGCGCTGCTCGAGGTCGTCCGGGTCCTTGGCCAGGACGATCGCAGCGGTGCCGATCGCCTCGGCCTCGGTCAGGCCAAAGGCCAGCACGAGCACGAACTCGCGCCTCGCCCCGAGATCGAGCTGGGCGGTCATCGCGACGTTCCCGCCCGCAGCCCGCTCGAACGTCCAGTCCATCGTCAGGTGGTGCGCGAGATCGGTCCAGCCATCCGAGGAGCCAACAAAGCCGCACGAGGCCTTGTGGAAGAGAACGGAAGCGGCGAGCGCGAGGAAGATGTCTCCCCGTGACGCCACCAGGAAGTCCTGGCCATGGTGTGATACACAACGCGCGACGTTGTCCGCGCCCTGGTTGCCGACGTGTGGCGCCGCCAGGACGTAAACGTCATCGGCAACCGCCGCCGGGACGAGCGGCTCGACGACGACGCGCTGCACGAGGGCGTTTTCCTCGGGATCGGTGAAGATGCGCTTGACGACGCGGTACCGGCCGGTTGGCGCCTCATTCACGATTTGGTAGGCCAGCGCCCGGTTGTAGAGGTAGCTGAGCGTGTGGCGGAGGTCCCGTTGCTCTTCGTGGAAGAAAGTTCGCCCGTCGCTGACCAGGAGCTGCAGGTCCCGCAAGTTGGCAACGTCGACGCGCGGGTAGTACACCTCGGTGACAATCCCACGGGCCAGAGTGAACCAGACTTTGGAGCGGCCACCGACCGCGGTGCCAACACCGATCTTCGCGCCGGTGGTCCAGCGCGGGGGCAGGCCTGGCCGCCCGAAGGCGTCCTGCCCGGCCGTCCAGCGGTCACGAGGTGCGCGAGCGGCAAAGCCGTCGTCGATTTGTTCCGCGCGGTTTCGTTCCGGATCACGGCCGCGGCCGCGCCTCACGACCGACGCAGTGGCAGTCGAGGTGTAGTCCCTGGTCACTCGTCGCGTCACGATCCAACCCTCCTGGGGGATGAGCGGCGGGTGGGGCTCCGGCGCCGTCGCCAGACCACCCCGCCGAAATGGAGCGCCTATCAGAACCTCGTAGAGGTGGCCCTGGGCGGTCCGCCCAGGGCGCGTAGGCAGGTGCGCTCCTACGGTATTGTTAGGCGTTGTTGATGCGCCTCCGCGCTGAGACGCAGTTCCGCGGTCCGACCAGCCAGGACTGGCCCTTCGACACAGGCCCATCGCTCGGCCAGCCAGCCAAGTGCCGCCCCATACGCCAGGTGGGCGATGAAAGTGGTGGCAACCAGGCCCGGCCCGAAGTTCACGCCAAAAGGCCCGACGCCCATCATCAGGAGCGGCGGGGTGATCATCATCAGCAGCCAAACGACGACGCCCCAGCCGATTCCCCACACGACACGGCCCCGTCCGACCGCCAGCGTGTAGACCAGGCCGAAGCTGGCGCCGTTGAGGAAGTGGTAGAGATAGCCCACGACCTGGGCCTGGGCCGGACTCGACTGTGGCCCGAGGATCAGCATGCCGAACATCGGCGGCAGGTTGGCCGGCATCCAGCGGAACGCAAACCCGGTGAGCCGAACGGCGTCGAGGGCGAGTGTCGCCACTGCGCCGGCGGCAAGTCCGGCCAGGATGCAGTTGGCCAGCCCCGGATGGTGGGCGCGAGCGTAGAAGTAGACGACGCCCAGGACGGCCAGCGCCGGGACCAGGACGAAAGTCGCGAAGCTGGCCATGACCGGTTGCGCGGCCATCATACCGCCGAGCATCCCCATGAGTTTCTCGGGCATCGCGCTGGCCATCGCGACTTGATCCGGCCACATGACCCGCGAGAGCATCATCTGCGGCATGTCCTTCGGCATCATCGCCATCTGCTCAGGTCGAAGCGGTGGCGCCAAGAGGCCAACGGTGGCGGCCAGGAGAAGCGCGACGATCGGGGCGAGGCCGCCGGCGAGCAGGGCGAGCAAGCTGAGAACGAGCTCGGGGCGAGTACGGACGGGCCGAGTATCCGGCGTCCGCGCTGGGCTCGGCGTCGGGCCAGCCCTGCCCGGCATACTTCCGACGTTGCCCATCAGGGAAGGCCCTGCCATCATGTTCTTCATCATCATCTCAAGCCCCTGGCGTGCGGCAGGTGGCAGGTCCGGAGCGATCGCTTCGAGGAGTTTCATCTCCCGCATCGCCGCTTCCGGTCCCATCTCCTGCAGCAACCCCATGTGCGTCTGCATCAACGCCATTCTGGTCGTCTCAGGAAGCTCGAACAGCACCTCGGTGCGGGTCCGAAGGATCCGCTGGATCTTCTCCTCGGGCAGCGCGCTGACGCCTGCCATCATCTGGCGCATCGCGTTCCGCCGCTCGTCATCCGCCATCGCGGCGAACAGCTCAAGACGGTCGCGCAGCATGGCCTTCCGCTGCACTTCGGGCATCTCGGCCAAGGCGGCCGCCATGCTTCTCATGTCCATTGCCATGGCGTTCTCTCTCCCTTTCGTGTTACTCATCTTCTTCCTGCCCACTGCGGCATGGGACCATGCCGCAGCGCACGTTGACGGACCTGTTGCCCTCGTCCGAACTACGTCATTCGGGCCTCACCTCCTTTCTCGCTCCGTACCACCCGCGCGCAATCGTCCGGCACCGCTCGTCCGCCACCCTCGATGATCAGCGCCATCCCTGCCCGGCCCCGTCATGGCAACACCCCCAGCCAGCCCAACAAGCTCTGAGCCGACGCCTCTGGCGTGACGACGGTTTGTGCGGCCAGACCAATCGGCGCTGCCATTGCGAGGTGGGCGATGAACGGGACGATCGGGAACCGGCGGGGAAAGCGAATCATCGGCATCATCGGGGGCATCGCAATCATCATGGCGGCCCAGACGAAAACGCCCCAGCCGAAGGCCAGTGGCCAATTGCCTCGCCCAAAGAGCAGTGTGTATGCCACCCCGAAGGTCGCCCCGATCAACGCGTGCCAGCCGTAGCCCACCAGCAGGACGCGCCCCAGTGAGGTCCTGGTCTCGGCCAGCGTCTGCGGAATGGCTTGCTCGACCAGGGCGCGGAAGGTCGCCATCGGGAGTTGCGGCATGCCCCGGGGCTGGCAATACGGCAGACCGTTCGCTGTGGCGGAGGGGTTCGACGGAGCTGCACCGGCGCCGACGGCGTCCATCGTGCGCATGATCGCCTGTCTCCCCGTGGGCGAGAGCTCCGTCAGCAGCGCCATTTGGGTTGCCAGCATCTGCTGGCGCTCCTGCTCGCCGAGGCGTCCGAGACCGTGCATCATTCCGGCGACGACCACCTGGCGCCGCGCCGCCGGGAGCCCGGCCATCGCCTGCACCCGCGGCCGCATCGTCGCCAGCCGATCGGCCTCACCCAGTCTGGCTGTCCGCTCCACCGTCGTAGCGATGAGGTTTCGCTGGAGACGCGGCGCCAACCCCAGGGCGATGAGACCGAAGAGCGTGGGCATATCGGCGGGAAACGCCCCGAAACGCACCCCGACCAGCCGAACGAGGTCGAGCGTGACCGTTCCAAGCAGGCCGCCAACCAGGCCCGCGACGAGGAGCGTTGCCAGGGGCGGATCAACAACGGCGGCGATGAGGAGTGCTCCGACAAAGACGAGCGCCGCAGGCGGGCCGGCGATCGCGAGGGAACGCGGCGCCGGGACGTCAAGAATGCGGTCGAGCAGGAGTGTGCCGACCGGGACCGCGAGGACGACGAACGCCGGGACCCCCAAGAGCCAGTTCATCTGCCTTCTCCCCTCCGTTCACCCTCCATCACATCCCCTTCCCGGGGAAGGGGATGTGATGGGTGCCAAGAAACCCTACCGTGGTGCGGACGGGTCTACTTCAGCACCTGCGCCAGGCTCTCCTTGAACCTCGTGACCGCATCCGTACCATTGCCGGCGCGCAACGACTCGGCGACGCAGGAGTCGAGGTGGCCCTCCAGCAGCCGGATCGCCACCTGGTTGACCGCCGCTTTGACGCCGGCAATCTGGATCAAGATGTCGTCACAATCGCGCCGCGCGTCGAGCATCCGGTTGATGCCCCGCACGTGTCCCTCGATTCGGCTCGGGCGTGCCTGCAATTCCTCCACGAGCTCGAGCGTGAGGTACATCCCGGATCGGGCGTTCGAGGGCTTGTCGGCCATCATCACCTCACGCTGCCGGGCTAGCTTCGTCAGCCGGCTCTACCGCCGGATACCCGATCCCGGCCAGCGCTTGAACAAGCAGCGTTGCCTCCAGCCGCTCCGGATCGTACCCAACGATCACGCGCCCGGCCGGCTGGTCAATAGCAACGGCGATTACCCCGTCGAGGCGCTCCAGCCCCGCCCGGATGATAGCTTCCGCCGGGACTGCGCAACAGCCCAACCCGACCGCAGGCCGCTCGATGAGAAGCGGGACACGGAATGTCCCTCGCCGAACGCCCATCATCACACCTCCCGACACCATACAGGAACTGCTGCCGGTTCGGTCTCATCCGGCAACAAAGCCTGGACTCCGACGCATTCGAGGTCGCCTACTCATGGCTGCCCGGCCAACTGTTCGATCTTGCTGACCTCGTCGACGCCCGTGGCTTCGATCCCGCGGGCGATTGCCTCCAGGCTCGTCCTCGACGGGTCGTAGGTGACGAATACCCGATTTCCGGCGAACTCCACGTTGCTGACGCCCGGCACACGGCCGGCGGCGGCGGCGACCCGCCCCTGGCAGCTCGGTCAGGTAATGGTCGGAACTGTGAGAACCGCCTTTTGTACCGCTGTCACCTCGACCTGATCCGTCGCGGTCCCAACGGCAATCGCGGTCGGAACGGCAGTCGTCGTGGACGCGGCCGGGCCCCCTCTTGCCGATCGTTCTGTGTTCGCCTGCGGTGACCCGCTCGCACCGCAGGCCATGGTGAGTGCCGCCGTCACCACGCCGACGACCAGCGTGATGGCCAGCCCTCTCGATGGCCTGATCACATCGACATTCCCCAGAGCATCCATCGGATCGCCTCGATGAAGAAGTAGATCGCCGCTCCGACAAGAAGGAGCGCGCTGGCTCGCTCGACCGTCGGCATGGCGCGCGCCACGCCCTTCAGCCCCTTGAACAGGCCGGCGATGCCGCCGAGGAGGAGCAACGGGATCCCCCGGCCGACGGCGAAGGCGAGGAAGAGCAGGCCGCCGTACCAGGCGGCGCCCGTCGCCGCCGCCCCCAGGGCGACGGGCACCAGCAGCGGCACGCAGGTCGGGCAGGTCACCAGCCCGAAGGGCAGTCCCAGCGCAAAGGCGCCCTGCCAGGTGCCGGCCGGATTGCCGTCCGGGACGAGCGCCGGCAGCGGCAGCCGCACGACGCCGAGCGCACCCAGAGCGACCACCAGCGTGAGCAACCCCGCCAGCGCGTTCCAGAGCGCCACATTGCCGCCGACCAGCCGCTGGGCGAGCGCGCCGGCCGCGCCGAAGAGCGCGCCGACGGCGACGTTCACCAGCGAGAGCCCACCGAGAAAGGCCAGCGCCCGACCCCAGCCGGCGGCCCGGGAGCGAGCGCCGGCCCCGACGTAGCCGACGACGACCGGCGCCAGCGGGAACGTGCTCGGCGTGAAGGTCGCCAGCAGGCCCAGGACGAACGCCAGGACCACCGCCCAGAGCGAGACCTGGGAGAAGATGCCGGTCAGTTGCTGCGGCTCAGGCATGGGCGCCCTCTCCCACCCCTGCAACCGCCCGCCGCTCCCGCAGCGCCTCGTCCAGCAACCGCCGCAGTTGGCTCGGATTGAGCGCGCCCTGGGCGCGTAAGCGGCCGTCGATCACCACCGCCGGGGAGACGAGGACGCCGTACCGGCGCGCCAGCTCCGGCTGCTCCAGCAGGTCGGCCGTCTGCACCTGGATGCGGTCGCCGTATTCCGGCCGGAGCGCTTCCCAGCTCCGTTCGACGGCGGTGCAGCTCGCACAGCCGGGCGTCTGGAGGATCTGTAGCCGCAGCGGCTCCGCCTGGCCCACCGCGGTACCGGATTCCATTGCTGCCGGCCGCTCCGGCATCGCCCCGGCGGGCATCGTCCCGGCCTGGCGAGACCATGCCCAGAGGGATCCCGCGAAGATCAGCGCGAAGACGGGGAAGATCAGCAGGAGGTTGTCGCTCAGGAAGCCGCCCAGCGCCGTGCCCGCGAGCAGCTCTGCCAGCAGCGGCAGGTGGCAGGGGCAGGTCAGCGCGGCGGCTGCGAGCAGGATCTGCTTTCGCACGTCGGACTCCTGGATCAGAAAAGTCAGGCTGCGCAACAGGAGAGCTTCGAGACATCGCGCCCGAACGTCTGGGCGGCGAGCTTCAGCCCCTCACTCATCGTCAGGTACGGCGCCAGCGTGTCGACCAGGTCGCGGACGGTCAGGTTGAGCTTCACCGCCAGCACGCCGGCGTAGATGACGTCGCCGGCGTTCTCGGCGACGACGTGGACGCCCAGGATCCGGTCGGTCGCCTCGTCGGCGACGATCTTGAAGACGCCGTGCGTCTCCCGATTGACGAGGGCCCGCGGCACCGCACTGGCCGGCAGCACGGCGGTCCTGGCCGCGTAGCCGGCGGCCCGCGCCTGCGCCTCGGTCAAGCCGACCGTCGCAATCGCCGGGTTGGTGAACGTCACGGCCGGCACGGTCCGCAGGTCGAGTCGCCGGTTGGCATTGGTGAGGGCGTTCTCAGCCGCCAGCTTGCCCTCGTAGGCCGCGACGTAGACGAACTGCGGCCCCAGCGTAACGTCGCCGGCCGCGTAGATGCGGGGGTTGGTCGTCCGTCCGTATTCGTCGATCACGACCTCGCCCCGCCCGCCAAGCTGCACGTTGGCCCGATCGAGCGCCAGCGCCGCCGTGTTTGGAGCGCGGCCGGTCGCCACGAGCAGCTCCTGGCCCTCGACGACGCGCCGCTGCCCGTCCACCTCGACGTGGACGCGGCGAACGGCGCCGCCCCGCTCGACGCGCTCGAAGCGCGCGCCGGTGATGAACTCGATGCCCTGCTCTGTCAGCGCCTCCCGGACGGCGTCGGCGACCTCGGGATCGTACTCCTTGAGCAGCCGCGGGCTACGCTGCATCAGCGTGACCCGGCTGCCCAGGTGCCGGAAGAGCTGGCCGAGCTCCAGCGCGATATATCCGGAGCCGACGACGACCAGGCTCTCCGGCACCCGCCTCAGGTCCAGCGCCGTCGTGCTCGTGAGGAAGCCGGCCGCTTCGAGGCCCGGGATCGGCGGCACGGCCGGCGAGGCACCCGTGGCGACGAGGAAACTCCCCGCCCCAATCGTCTCTCCGCCGACCTGGACGGTGCGCTCGTCGACGAAGCTCGCCTCACCGTGGACGAGGTCCCAGCCATATTCGCCAATCAGGTCTTCGTACTTGTCCCGCCGCAGCCGGCGGATCAGCTCGTCCTTCTGGTCCACCAGCGCGGCCAGGTCGACCCGGCCGGCCCGTGTTTCGACGCCGACGAAGGGGTGGTGGCCGGCCTGGGAGTACAGCTCGCCGGCCCGGAGGAGCGTCTTCGAGGGGACGCAGCCGACGTTGACGCAGGTGCCGCCCAGCGTCCCGCGCTCGATCATGGCGACGCGCGCGCCAGCCTCCCGGGCCGTGATCGCCGCGGCGAACGCCGCGCCGCCCGAGCCGATGATCGCGAGATCGTACCGATGGTCGCCCGGCGAGCGGCCTGCATGCGCCTGCTCTGCGGGCCGCAGCGCCTCGACGGCGCCGGGCTCGTAGCCGATTCTCTTGACCGCCTCCGCCAGCGCGCGCCGGTCGACCGAGACCGGCAGCCGGAATCGCGCCTCGCCGCGTCGGAAATCCGCCGTGACTTCGGCGGCGCCCGCGCCCGCCAGCGCTCGGGTGACGTGCTCCTCGCACCCCGTACAGGTCATGCCGCCGACCTGCATGCGGAACGTCTGTTCACTCACTGTCCTATCTCCTCATCCGTGCTGCTCGGCTTGCCGACGACGTGGCAGGCCAGAATCTGGGCGGCGTTATCGGCGATGATGGTCCGTGCCAGGCGCACCAGCTCACGCACACGTGGGTCCGTCACCTGGTATCGGACGAAGCGGCCGTCGCGACGGCCGGTCACGAAGCCACAGGTCCGCAAACAGCCGAGGTGCGTCGAGACGCGGTTCTGCGGCAGGCCGGTGAGCTCGACGAGCTGGGAGACGTTTTTCTCTCCGTCCACGAGCAGCTCGAGGATGCGCACCCGCGAGGGATCCGACAGCCCCTGGAAGAAGCGCGCGGTCAGGTCCGCCGTGGCAGCGCGACGCTCATCCGCCGTCAGCGTCGAAGGTATCCCGAACATACAGTTTTTATATCCTTATATCTCGATATGTGGATATAGTAGCACGGCGTCGGAGTTGTGTCAACTGGGAACTCATAGGAACTCGGGGAACTCATAGGAACTCGGGGGAGCTTGGCGGAACTCGTGGGAATGCTGTCATGCCGAGCCCCCGTCTGTCAGGTTGAGCCGCAGCGAAGCATCTCCCCGACGCGCCCGACAGGTTGGGCCTGGGGTCGCGCGCCCATGTCTCCGTCATGCTGAGCCGCAGCGAAGCATCTCCCTGCCGTTGTCCATCTGAACTGAACCGAGGAGATGCTTCGCTGCGGCTCAGCATGACGGAAGGAGGGCTCGGCATGACGGAAGGAGGGCTCAGCATGACGGAAGGAGGACTCGGCATGATCGAGTTTCCCCGAGTTCCCCCGAACTCCCGAAGTTCCTACGAGTTCCTATGAGTTCCTACGAGTTCCCCGGCGAACCCTACCCGAGAATGTCGGCGACCGCGAGCGACACGTTGGGAAACGCCAGCGGGGAGAGCACGCCGCCACGGTGGACGACCCATTCGGTCCGGTAGCCGCTCGGGGATGGGTCCCGGTAGACCGTGACCGTCTGCTGGTCCAGGTCCGCCAGCCAGACCTCAGGGATCCCGCTTCGAGCGTAGTGGGGCACCTTCACTCGTCGGTCGAACTCGGCCGACGTCTGTGCGACTTCGACGATCAATAGGACGTCCCCGGGCGTGGGATGACGGGAGGCGTAGAAGTCGGGGCGAGGACGCAGGAGAGCGACATCGGGCTCCAGCTCGGCATACTCGTCGAGATAGACCGGGTTCTGTACCCAAACGATCGCCGCACTGCCAAGCAAATGGCCGAAGTGCCAGGTGAGGCGGGCCACGCAGGCCGCGTGGCGGCTCCCAATGGGCGTCATCTTGATCACCTCTCCGTCGATGAGCTCGACGCGATCGTCCTCGCCCAGAATGCCTGCCTCAGCCATCTGATGATACTCGGCCACCGTGAAACGCCATCGCATCGGGTTAAGCGCCATCGCGAGCCTCCCGGGAGCATTATACCATTCAGAACTCGCGTCGAGCGACAAACTCGGCCAACTGGCGAAGCTCCGCCATCGAATCGGCCGACGACTCCGCCACCTGAACGCCGGCGAGCAGCTCCAGTCCCGTCCGCTCATAGCGCTCGGCCAATTCCTGGCAATAGTCCCGTGCCCCGATCTCGTCGAGGATCGCGATGGCGCCGGAGACGGCCGTGGGGGAGCGCCTGGCGTCGCGGAGCAGCTTGAGGAAGGGCCTGGCCTCCGGTGCGCCGGATTGCAGCGCATAGACCGCCGGGAGGGCACGCTTGCCCTCCCGAAGGTCCTCGCCGGTCAGCTTCCCGGTTCGGGCGGGATCGCCCCAGATGCCGAGGATATCGTCGCGAATCTGGAAGGCGACGCCGAGCGATTCGCCCGCCTGAGTGAACGCCTGAATGATCGGCGCGCTGGCACCGCCGACCAGCGCGCCGGCGCCCAGCGCGTAGCCGAGCAGCGCGCCCGTCTTGCCGGCAGCCATCGCCAGGTAGTCGTCGACCGTAACCGTAGTCCGGTGCTGGAAATCCAGGTCCATGGTCTGGCCCGCGCACAGGCGGATCGTCGTGGCGTCCAGCGCGGCCAGTGCCTGGAGGGCCACGTCTGCACTGACCCCTTGCGCCGGCAATCCTGCGAGCGCCCGGTGCGCCAGGGCAAACAGCGCATCGCCCGCGTTGATGGCCTGGGCAATGCCCCAGAGCTTCCAGATCGTTGGCCGTCCGTGGCGCTGCGGGCTCCGATCCTGTATGTCGTCGTGGACGAGCGAGAAGTTGTGGAGCAGCTCGACCCCGGCAGCCAGCGGCAACGCAACCGAGCGGTTGCCGCCGACGGCCTCACAGGCGAGCAGGCAGAAGATCGGCCGCAATCGCTTGCCGGTCTCGACCTCTGCCGGGTTTCCCTGCGCGTCGACCCAGCCGAGATGATAGGTGACCATTCGGGCGAGCAGTAGCTCGGCGATGCCAACCTGCCGGCGCAGCTCGGCATCGACCTCGACCCGCCGGCGGTGGAGCAGCGCTGACACGTCGTTCACGACTTGACCTCGATCCGGTAGTGGACGCTCGTGCTCACCTCGACGAAGCCAAGGCTGTGGTACAGCCGGAGCGCCGGAGCGTTGTCGGCGTCGGCCTCCAGGCCCGCCGCGAGGACGCCGCGGTCCCAGAGGCTCAGGAGCCCGTATAGGAGCAGCGCCCGCCCGATGCCACGGCGCCGCCACGCCGGCACGACGCCCAGCACGTCGATCCAGCCCAGGGCCTCCGCAGTTCCCGCCTGGGCCACGTCCCCGAGGGCCGGTCCCAGCACGATCCCGCGCCCTCGCTGTCTATGCAGTTCAGGCGACCAGAGGACCGTCCAGGCGACAAGCTGGCCTCCCTTTTCGACGCCGCGCCCATCCGCCGCCAGGCTGACGCCGGGCGCGGTGAGCAAGGATCGCAGCCGCGCCGGCGCTAGCGGCACGCTCTCGGGTTGGCGAAGAACCTCACGATTCGCCAGCGCGATGAGGGATGGAAGGTCTGACCAGTCGAGCGGACGAGTGTTGGACATCTTGATCCCGGAGTGCATCGTCTGAGCGCAGAAGGGCGCTCCCCGGGCCCCCTCTGAGCGGGAGAGG
>JACQGW010000340.1 GCA_016199325.1 Chloroflexota bacterium | reverse complement strand
TCGATGCAGGTATTGCTCGATGACGTCGCCGCGTTCTTCAACGAGATGACGCCGCGCCAGGCACTGATCTGGGCGGCGGCGAGGTGACATGTTCAATGAACTTCCTGCTACATACTTAGCGCTTCGAGGGAAGCAGCCGGAGCGCGCTGGCCCTGACGATGGCCTGCGTACGGCTGCTTACGCCCAGCTTCCCGAAGATGTGGTGGATGTGCCGCTTGACGGTGCCGGTGGTGATGACCAGCCGATCGGCGATCTCGCCGTTCGAGAGACCGGCGGCGATCAGGCCCAGCACCTCCCGCTCGCGCTCGCTCAGGGGCTCGATCAGGGGTTCGGGGCCGGGCCCCTGTCGCACGGGGATGACCCCGGCAGACCTCAAGAGGCGGGCGACCAGCGCCGGTGCGGCCCGCCGGACGGCCGGGAGCAGGCCGACGACTTGGGAGTCCTCGTCCAGGAAGGCCCGGACGTAGCCCTCCGGCGCGGCCATCTCCAGTGTGCGAGCCAGGTAGCCGCGAGCCGTCGGCAGGTCTCCCGACTGCTGTGCCGCCAGCGCCAACAGGATGCGGAGGGTGATGAGCCACCGCGAGAGCTCGCGCTCCTCGGCGAATCGCTCCAGGCGGACGAGCCAGCGCCGGGCGTCCTCGGTCCGCTCCTGCGCGATGAGGAGGCGGGCGTACGCCGCGTGCTGCTCGATGCGCAAGTAGTGCGGCGTGTCGTCGAGTGACAGCGCCCCTGCGTCTGCCCAGCGGACGGCAAAGGCCAGGTCGCCCTGCTGGAGTCGGATGGTGACCTCCGTCGCTTCCAGCCACGTCGCGTCGCCCAGCGTCTGCTGGATCGCCAGTTGGCGGGCCTGTCGCAGGGCCTCCAGCGCCGCGGCCGAGTCGCCCCTGGCATGGAGGATGGACGCAGAGACGCCCAGACAGACCATCTGTGGACCGTGCGGTGGAAGGTGCCGGCTCAGCGCCATGCCTCGCTCCACGTGGCCGCGGGCCACCTCCAGCTCATTGGCCTCGTAGCACAGCGCGGCGAGCCGGCCAAGGACCAGGGCAACGCCCGGCGAGACCCGTCCCGCCGAATCGATGTATCGGACGATCGCCTCCTCGCACACCGCTACGGCTTCCCGGCGCAGGCCCCGGTGGTTGAGCGCGGCGGCCAGGCCGGCCTCGATCACCGCGGCAAAGATCTGATGACCGGCCGCCCGCCCGACATGCCGCGCCTGGCGCAGGGAGTGGACGGCCTCGGAGATGGGGCGCGTCCGCTCCTGGGCCTCTGCCAGCACCCAGAGGGCGATGATTCGCCAGCGGAGGGCGGTCTCCTCCAGCGCCGATAGCGCAGCGGTCGCACATGCCGTTGTCTCCACGTAATCACGGCGGCCGAGGGCTAGCACACCGCGCAGGAGCTGGAGCTCGCCCCACTCGGCCGCCGGCGCCTTCGCCCGGCGGAGGCATTCCTCGGCGGCCTGGGCGTAGGCATTCGCCTCCCCCATTTCGCCGTTCATGGCCAGTGCCCAGCCGGCCCAGGTTGCCAGCTTGCCGTCGGCTCGCACGTGCGCCTCCGGCAGGGCCTTCAGCCAGCCGATCACGGTCGCGATGCCACCCTGATGCAGCGTCGACTCCGCCGCCTGGCGGATGAGCCGCTCGGCGCCGTCGAGGTCCCCCGAGGCCAGGGCGTGCTGGATGGCAAGAGCTGGGAGCCCGTTCGTCTTGTACCAGCCGGCTGCCCTTTGATGCAGGCGCCGCCGCTCCTCCTGGTCAAGCCTCGCGCGCAGAGCCTCGGCGAACAGCCGGTGGTACCGATACCACTCTCGCCGATGGTCCAGGGGAATCAGGAACAGGTTGGCCCTGTCAAGCTGCTCCAGCAGCGCCTGGCCGTCCGCCTGCCCGGTCACCGCGTCGCAGAGTGAGGCGGTTAGCCGGTCCAGGATCGCCGTCTGGTGCAGGAATCGGCGCACGGGGTCCGGCTGCCTCCGGACCACTTCCGCGACCAGGTAGTCCGTGACGTACCGATCGTCGCCGGCGAACGTGGCGATAAAGGTCTCGGCATCCGCCTCGGCCTCTTGCAGAGTGAGCGCCGCCAACTGGAGACCGGCGATCCAGCCCTCTGTGCGGGCATCGAGCGCCGCCACAGCCTCGCCGGCAAGGTGGAGGCCCATCGTTCGATCCAGAAAGGCGGCGGTCTCTGCCGCGGTAAAGCGGAGGTCCCGGTCCCGGATCTCAGTCACCTGGCCACGCGCACGGAGCTGCTCCAGGGGCAGGGGCGGATCCTGGCGCGTCCCGATGACCACGTGCAGGTGTGGAGGCTGATGGTCTACCAGGAAGCGCAGCGCTTCGTGTACCGATGCCGTGCCGACGAGGTGATAGTCATCCAGCACCAGGGTCAGATCTCTGGCCCCTTCCGCGAGGTCGTTGATGAGCAGCGTGAGGAGCTCCCGCACCGACGGCGCCAGCGTCGCCCCGACGGCTTCGAGAACGGTCTGGCCGATGCACCGGTCGACCTGCTGGAGCGCGGCCACGAGGTAGCGGACGAACTGGACGGGATCGTTGTCGGACTCGTCCAGCGAGAGCCAGGCGACCGGGCGGGGACTGCTGCTGGCCCACTCGCCGAGCAGGGTGGTCTTGCCGGAGCCGGGCGGGGCGGAAATGAGCGTCAATCGGCAGCCCGAGCGCAGCCCCTCCTCCAGCCGATGGGCCAGCCGCGGGCGGGCGACCAGCCTGGCACGGAGCGGCGGGATGAGCAGTCTGGTCGTCAGGAGGGGCGTCGCCACGTTGTCTCCTCGAACAGAGCCGTGTTGCACCGGCAGGGGTCGGGGCGTTTGCTCCGCTGCCACGCCCGCGCCCTCCGGTCGCCGCACGAGGCTGGCAGGCATCAGCGGCAAGGCGAGATCGCGCAACCGTATTCTACGGCGTTCAAGGTTGAACGTTCAACGCAGGGCTCAGCGTGGTTCCGGTCTTCCGTCCGCTGGATTCACCGAGAATCAAGAGGACGCCACATTCCGGGCGCATGCTTGACAGTTTGCCATGCGCTTGGGATGAGCCCGATCGTTCGCTCCACGTCGGCAACTCTGGTGAAGCGGCCAAGACCGATTCTCGAAATGAGGATCAGAGTCGAGCCCGCTGTGACAGTAGTGTTCACAGAATCAACATTAGCCGAAGCGCGCGATGTTTCTAGCCTCCGCGATCTGTTCAATGAAGTCGATCACGCGACTGGCAACGCTGTGTTCGAATCTACCGGAGTCGAGGTCAACATCCGCGAAGCGCACGCTGACGTCCTCTTTGATAGCTCGGCTAAGCGCTGTGGAGCGACCATAGTTCTCGTAGACCTGCGCGATTACAGGCTCCGCAGTGAGAAGTCTTTCCGACGAAGGTAGACGGTCTCTTTTCACGTGGGAGTTAAACCGCGGATCAGAAGGAGCAAGATTCCAGAGTTCGTTAGTCGGATAGACCGAAACCGGAACAAGGTGATCTATGTCGTACTGTACGCCTCTACCGATTTGAATAAGCGTCCAGGGACAGATAAACACAGTTCCTTCCGAGATCAGTAGTTCGATGTTGTTACGTTCCCATGTCAGCGGTCGCCGATTATCAGGCCGGTCGGTTAGCAGCCGGTAGACGTCACCTCGATCATAGTGAGTATCGTCAGGCTGACTTACCTGCTCCGTAAACAAACACCATTCATGAATGCACAATGACTCGATCCAGACTGACATCACTCGGAATGTCTCCCAGAGATCCGCGTTGACAATCAGACAGAAGTCTTCTGGCTTTGTGCCGGGGATGCAGGCGAGATCAACACGACTTGGCGCGTCCCTGATTGGACGGTTGAACACGCTCCACATGCCCGGTCCCGCGTATTGTATTGGATAGCGAATCGTGTGACAGATGTTCTCCACAGCATCGTGAAAAGCTCGAAGCAACGACTCCGGGTACGTACTTCGTTTCCGTGGGACCCGAATCTCGCTAACCAGGAAGAATCCATCTGAGGGCCTTGACGAGCGGCCGATCACGGCTTCCCACTCGAGACGCACCGAAGCAAGCTGGGTTCGGAAAGCCATATCATCCCGAAGCCTGCCATCACGTAGTGAACGAGGCCCTTGTAGAATAGGACGATCACGGCCTGCAAAGGCCCAATAGTACATAATCCAGTATTCTGCCAGGACTCGTACAGGAACCGCGACGTTCTTGTGGAAGTTGCGCATGTCGGGGAAGGACAGTACCACATCGTTAATCGCGCGCAAGAGCGCGATCTTGTAGCTGGTCAGTTTCCTATCGTGCTTCAGAATGGTTCTGATGACCTTCTGGGGATCCTGCTCGGTCACCGTAGCTTTCCGCCTGCACTGTCCGTCTGAAAAGGGCCCTTACGAGCAGCACGCGTTCTGCCGTCTCCTGGAGCAGTGGCCTGACAAGGGGCCGATCTATGCGCCCCTGAACGCAAGATCGACGACTCCCGGGTTCGGCCTCCTCCAAGCGGAGAGGACCGAGCCCGAGAGCTGCTCCATCACGCTGGGACTATCGCACGAACACGCTGATCCTGAGCGGCCTCCCGAGGATGTGGCGGCCCTGGGTGGCGAAGATCTCCGCGTTGAGGCGGGCGGCCCGTCGCACGGAGGGCGTCTTGAGCCGCACGGCGACCTGGTAGGTCTTGCCCGGCTCCAAGCGCGCCGGCAGGCTCGAGGCGTCCACGGCCAGTTGTCCGTCCCGGCCCAGCCGCATCGGCACCGGCCGGAAGGCGAGCTGGCTGGTCGTGATGGCCGCCGTCACGGTGAACGTCGCCGTCGCCGTGTAGGCCGTGCCGGTGCGGAGCGCCCCGCCGCTGCTCAGAAACGCCGTGTTCGTCAGCACCGGGGTCGTCCAGGCGAGCCGGACCGGCTGCGCGACCGGCTTGCTCGGCGCTGCCGGTCTGCCCGGCACCACCGGCCCCTGTCCCCGTCCGACCGGCGGGTCGGCCGAGGCCACCGATGTGAACGCGACGACGAACAGCCCGAGGACAAGGATCGTTCCGATGACAGTGGCAATCCGCAGCTTCATCGCGCACCTCCCAGTATTCGAGTGATGAGTGATGAGTGATGAGTGATGAGTAGGAGATGATCTTCATCACCCATCACCCATTACCCATCACCCATCACTCGTCACTCACGCCGGAACGGCCACCAGCGGCGCCGGGGGCGCGCTTGTCGGGCGGCCAGCGTCTGGCGGGCCTGGGCCAACTGTTGGGAGAGGTCGGCGATCTCCGAGCGCAGGACGCCGACCAGCTTGATCGTGTCGGCCTCCGTTGGCAGGCCGAGCCCGTCGCCGACGAAGTGGCGGCGCAGCTCCGGGGGCAGGTCGGCCAGCGGCGTTCCCGTCAGCTCCAGGAACAGGTCCTGGAAGCCGGCTCTGCCCTGCGACTGGCGGTGCTGCATGAAGACGCGCAGATCGGCGAGAAAGGCGCGCTCCCAGGCCGGATCGCCGCTGGTTGCCAGTTGCTCGGCCACAACGGCGCACCACAGGGCATCCTTGAGGAATTCGATTTCGGCCTCGCCGAGAACCAGCAGCCGCCGGCTCTCCGCGGGCGCCGAAGCTTCCTGCTTCCCGATCTCCACCACAGCCGGGCCTCACGGGGCACGTCAGCCCGCCCGTAGTATACCACGTTCTCCGGAATCAATCACGACGCGGTGAGTCCAGAGCGGTCTACACAGGGCTTGGCTAAGTGGTGCATCCGGCAAGTCCGTTGCAGGTTGGCTGTTCCGTCCATTGTCATGCTGAGCCGCAGCGAAGCATCTCCCGGACGCGGGTGGTTCGAGCCGGGGAGATGCTTCGCTGCGGCTCAGCATGACAGACGGGGAGTCGTCCTG
>JACQGW010000339.1 GCA_016199325.1 Chloroflexota bacterium | reverse complement strand
GGGGCCGGGGGCCGGGGCGGAGACAATGCTATCCAGTACGCTGCTGGCGCAGCCGTCGCGGGTGCCGATCATGCGCCGAGCCCGCACGATGGCAGCGCAGCGGTAGGAGCGAACGGCGGAGCGTCTCTGGCCGACGGCGATGGCCCGGCGTGGGTGCAGCTCGGCAGCGAGCGCGTGCGGATCGAGCGTCTCGATCGGCTCCTTCGCCTGCCGCCCGCCGACGCCGAATCGGAGGCACCGCACGCGATCCCGCTCGTCGTCGCCGGGTCGCGTGACGATCGACTGGCCCTTGCGGTCGATCGGATCGTCGGCGAGCGGGAGGTCGTCGTCAAGCCGGTGCCGTGGCCCGCGGTGCCGGGGTCGATTGCGCTCGGCGTCGCCGTGATCGAAGGGCTGGGCGTCGACCGGCGGTCGGGCGACGACCGAGCCACGGCCGTGCTCGTTCTGGACATGGCTCAAATCGCCCGGCTCCGGCGCGCCGCTGTGGCGTCGGCCGGTGCGAGCGAAACGGGCAGCGGGCGCGTCCTCGTCGTCGACGACAGCCTGACGATCCGGCGGGCGCTCAGCGCGCTGCTGGCGCACGACGGCTGGGTGGTGGATACGGCCCGCGACGGCGCCGAGGCGCTGGAGGTCATCGCCAACCGCCGGCCCGACCTCTGCATCGTCGACGTCGAGATGCCCCGCCTGGACGGCTTCCAGTTCCTGGCCATTGTCCGGCGCCAGCCGAGCCTGCGCGCGTTGCCGGTGATCATTCTGACCTCGCGGTCCGACGCCGGCCCCCGCGAACGGGCCGCCCGCCTCGGCGTCGATCGCTACCTCCTGAAGCCCTACCGCCCCCAGGACGTGCTCGGCGCGGTGCATAGTCTGGCAGCGGAGCACCACGTGCGCGATGCGCGAGGCAGAGTCGAGTAGACCGCCTCGACTTCAAAAGGCACCGTCGTCTCCCAAGAGCAGTGATAAACCGTGGAGAAGGCGAGCAGGCTGAGGCTCCCGAGCTACAGGGCCCAACGGTCGCCGGACCTGGCGTTGTCGATCGCTCTGCCGACGAGAACGTCGACGAGCCGAGCGAGGACGAGCACATCACCCTCGTCAGCGACGAGTTTGAGCCAGCAGCGACCTCGGGCCAGGAGGTCCGCTTTGGCGAGATGGGCACTCGCCGCCTCACCTTTCGGGTCAATCACCCCGGTCGGTACACGTTGCGGTTGGTCAACCGCCGGCCCTGGCAGGCGAACAGCGCATCCGCCGAGGTATTCGAGGTCGACCTGGAGGTCCAGCCGAAGCGCACCGGCGATAGTGACCAGGGGTTGAGCGAACGCCAGAAGCCCTTGCTGGCCCTCGCGGCATGATGTGAGCAGTCAGGCCGATCGGTCGAAGCTGGCGGGCGAGGATAGCATCGGCATCCAGATCGGCGAAGCCGTCGCCGCCGCCCACGCCAAGATGACTCACATGGCGCACGCGACAGCCTGACCTTTGCAGCTTGCCTGTCAATACCTGATCGGTCTATCATCCCCCCAGAATCAGGACAGGTGAGTCTGATAGCGCATGGGTCAGATCCGTCGAGATCTACTCACCTCTACTGCGCTTCTTCTCGGCTGAAGTCGGTTGCTCTCCGGGCGCCTCGCGGCTATAGTAAGGGCGTTAGCACTCTCGGGTTGAGAGTGCTAAACTGTGAGGATGGAACAGCCACCAATTCGCCCGAGCAACGGGCCGAACAGAAAGGGGATACGCATGGCGAGAAAGGTCGTTCCACTGGGTGATCGTGTCGTGGTGAAGCCGCTGGAGCGCGATGAAGTGACCAGGAGTGGGATCGTCCTCCCGGACACCGCGAAGGAGAAGCCGCAGGAAGGCCGGGTCCTGGCCGTCGGGCCGGGCCGCGTGGACGAGGCCGGCAAGCGGGTGCCGATGGACCTGAAGGAGGGCGATCGCGTCCTCTATGCCAAGTACGCCGGCACCGAGTTCAAGCCGGAGAACGTAGAGCTGCTGATCCTCCGGGAGTCCGACGTCCTGGCTGTTTTGAGCGAATAACCAGTACACTGGCGCGAGGTGAAAGACGGATGGCCAAACAACTGAAGTTCGACCAGGATGCCCGACGGGCGCTCAAGCGGGGCGTTGACCGCCTCGCCGACGCCGTCAAGATCACGCTCGGCCCGAAGGGCCGCAACGTCGTGCTCGAGAGGAAGTACGGGTCGCCGACCATCACCAACGACGGCGTCACCATCGCCAAGGAGATCGAGGTCGAAGACCCCTTCGAGAACATCGGCGCCCAGCTCGCCAAGGAGGTTGCCACCAAGACCAATGATATCGCCGGCGACGGCACGACGACGGCCACGGTCCTGGCTCAGGCGATCGTCGCCGAGGGGCTGCGGAACGTGGCTGCCGGCGCCAACCCGATGCTGCTCAAGCGCGGCATCGAGAAGGGCGTCGCCGCTGTGGTCGAGAGCCTGAAGGCCATGGCGACCCCCGTCCAGGGGCGCACCGAGATCGCCCAGGTTGCGGCCATCTCGGCGGCCGACCCCGAGATCGGCGACCTCATCGCCGAGGTCATGGAGAAGGTCGGCAAGGACGGCGTCATCACGGTCGAGGAGGGCAAGGGCCTCCGCTTCGAGACCGAGTACGTCGAGGGCATGCAGTTCGACCGCGGCTACATCTCCGCGTATTTCGTCACCAACGCCGAACGGATGGAGGCCGAGCTCGACGATCCGTACTTCCTGATCACCGACAAGAAGATCTCGGCGATCAGCGACATCCTGCCGGTCCTCGAGCAGGTGCTCCAGG
>JACQGW010000028.1 GCA_016199325.1 Chloroflexota bacterium | reverse complement strand
CGTCCCCCGACTCCTGATCCCCGTCCTCCGACCCCTGGCCCCCGACCCCCAACTGCCGGCCCCCTTCGAGGGATTCCTTGTAGGCGCGGATGGCGTTCAGCCGTTCAAGGAGCGCGGTTTCCTGAGCGAAGTAGTCGGCGTCGTCGACCTCGCCCAGGTCGTGGCGCAGGCTGAGGGTGACCAGCTCGTCCTCGACGAGACCTTCGTCGAGCTGCTCGGCGTCAACCCGCTCCTTGATCTGCTCAAGCACGAAGACCAGCCCCCTGGCCGGGCCGGTGATGGGCAGGAGCAACAGCTTGGCCAGGAAGCCCACCGCTAGTCCTCCCAGCGCACGACAACGTTGACGAAGTTGTAGGGGGGCACCGGGCCAACGTATTTCAGGATGAGGCGTCCCTGCTGCGCTGCATCCAACACGTTGACTGCGGCGTCGAAGGTGGGGTCATGCGCCCGGTCCACCAGAAAGGCCGCGTTCAAGATCATCATGTCGGTCAGGATTTTGTTCGTCTTCGTCTCGAAGGCGAGCGGCCGGAGCGCGTCCAGGATGGCCTCGGCGTCCCGGTCGCGCTTGCGGACGATCGCCTCCTCGATGAGCTGGCCGAGCTGGATGCGCTGGTAATGGGTCTCCTCGGGAGACCTGCCGGCGATGGCGTCGCGCAGGGCGCGGACCTGGGTGCTCTCGGCCGCGATCTCGGCGAAGACCCGCTCCCGGTTCCAGAAGACCTTGAGCCCGAGCTCCACCCGGTCCTTGACGTAGGTGTCCAGCAGGTAGTGGAACTCGCCGAACTTCCGCTTCAGCAGCTTCTCCCGGACCTCCTCGTCGCTCCGGGCGATGGTGCCGAACCGGACCGGCAGGACCTCCGAATGCGCCATCGCTTCCTCGACGACGAGCTGGTGCGCCATCGTGTTTTGCCGGCCGATGTCGTAGCGCGCGGCCGAAGAGTCGCTGACGACGGCCGCCAGGTCCATGAACTGGACGGCGCGTACAGGGACAGCCTGCCCGCCGATAGCGCGACTCTGAAAGCGGTGACCGCCGTTCTGGAACGACTCGGCCCGCACGATGCAGTAGATGTAGGTGCCGGCGTTAGACGACGACGGCGTCGCGCTCATCGACAGCCTCCCCTTGCTGAATGGGTTCTGGCGCCGACCGCTTGATGGCCAGGAGCAGGCCGCCGTCGGCCGCGCCTCCCGAGAGATCGTACCGAAATGCGTCGTCCTCCGGGCTGATGCGCTGCCCATGCACGTAGGCCAGCAGCCGGCTGTGGGCCGCGGTAAGGGCTGCGAAGCGGGCCGGCGCCGTCGGGTCGTCGGGATTCCGGTCCGGGTGGCAGGTGGCTGCCAGGCGCCGGTAGCCGGCGTTGATCTCGGTCGCAGAGGCATGTTCGCCAAGTCCCAGCAGGCGGCGGGCGGCTTCGATCTCGTCGGCGCGCAGGTGGCTGATCTCGACGGCCGCAAAGCTGTAGGGCGGCAGCGGCCCGACACAGCGGAAGGTCAACCGGTTCTCGAACGCCTCGTCCTGGCGATGGACGCGAGCGTAGAAATCGTCGAGGCGGGTGCGCTCGATCAGGAAGGCCACGTTCAGCACCAGATCGTCGGCGACGATGGGGTTGGGCTGGGCGTCGCGCACGAGGGGAACGAGATCGGCCAGCACCTGCCGGCAGACCTCCTGGCGGCGGCGGTCGAGGGTTTCCTTGACGGCCCTGCCGATCTGGATACGGAGGGCCAGGCTCTCCTCGGCCGACCGGCCGGCAGCGCCGGCAGCGCCGGCGGCGAGAGCGGCGATACTCGGCTCGCGGCTGATTTCGGCGAAGATGCGCTTGAGGTCCCAGGTCGCCGCCACTTCGATCTCGACGGCATCGCTCAGTTGCGCCAGGGCGGCGGTCAGCCGCCGCTCGAAGCGACCGAGCACCGTGGCGATCTCATCACGAGAGCCGAGGATCGTTCCAAACCTGGCCGGCAGGACCGGCTGGTCGGCCATGGCGCGCTCGACGACCCGCTGGTGGATGGAGAGGAAGCGCAGGAGGTCAGCTCGGGGAAGTCCGCCGAGGGCAGGTCCCCGGTATTCGCTCACCACGGCCGTCAGACCGGCGCTCGGCAGCGTGGCGACGGGCGCCCAGCCGTCGGGCAGCCCGAGCCGGCCGAAGTCGAGCCGGCGCTCACCGCGCATGATCGCGTACAGGTAGGTGCCGATCATCGCTCGCTCCTTTCTATCTTGCGGCGCCTGCTGGCGGGGAACCGGGCGCTAAAGCGCCAACTACGAACCGGACTCGCTCCGTACTCACATCGCGCCTGCCGTGTCGAAAGCCGTCGAGGTCTGTGTTCCCAGGATCGCTGCCAGCGCCTCGGCGAAATGGCGCCGCTCGACGCCGAAGGGGGTGAACTGGGCGCCGGGCTCCCGCTCGACCGATTCCCGAATGGCGAGCATCGCCGCCCGCCGCGCCAGCCCCTCCAGGTCCGCCCCGACGAGCCCCTCCGCTTGCTCGGCGAGCTCGTCCAGATCGACGTCGCCGCTCAGATGCCGGCCGCGCGTATGCACCTCCAGAATGGCCCGCCGCGCCGCGCGGTCCGGCAGCGGCAGCTCGACGGTCACGTCGAAGCGGCCCGGCCGCAGGAGCGCCGGATCCAGGATGTCCGGCCGGTTCGTCGCGGCCAGGACGACGACACCCCGCAGCTCCTCGATGCCGTCCAGCTCGGTCAGGAACTGGCTGACGACGCGCTCGCTCACGTGCGACTCGGCGCCGCCCGTCCCCCGCAGCGGGACGAGCGCGTCGATCTCGTCGAAGAAGACGATGCAGGGCGCCGTCTGCCGGGCCTTCTTGAAGACCTCCCGCACGCCCTTCTCCGATTCGCCGACCCACTTGGAGAGCAGCGCCGGCCCCTTGATCGAGATGAAGTTGACCCCGCTCTCCGAAGCGACGGCCTTGGCAGCCAGGGTCTTGCCGGTGCCGGGCGCGCCGGTCAGCAGCACGCCCTTGGGCGGGCTCGTCCTGGCGTAGGCGAAGCGGTCGCCGTACTTGAGCGGCCATTCCACGGCCTCTCGCAGGACGCGCTTGACCTCGTCGAGGCCGCCGACCTGGTCCCACTTGACGTCGGCCACCTCGGTGAACACCTCCCGAATGGCGGAGGGCTCGATCTCGTTGAGCGCCTCCAGGAAGTGGTCCATGGTGACCTCCAGCCGCAGGAGGTCCTCCAGGGGGAGCTCGGATCGGGCGAAGTCGAAGGCCGGCAGCGCCCGCCGCAGGCAGGCCATTGCCGCTTCCCGGCAGAGCGCGGCAAGGTCGGCGCCCACGAAGCCGTGGGTTATTGCGGCCAGCCGGTCCAGATCGACGTTCTGGGCCAGCGGCATCCCACGCGTGTGGATCTGGAGGATCTCCAGGCGGCCGGTCCGGTCGGGAACGGAGATGACGATCTCCCGGTCGAAGCGACCGGGGCGCCGGAGCGCCGGGTCGATGCTGCCCGGGATGTTCGTCGCGCCGATGACGATGACCTGCCCGCGAGATTTCAGCCCGTCCATCAGGGCCAGGAGCTGGGCGACGACGCGCTTTTCGACCTCGCCCTGAACCGCCTCGCGCTTGGGGGCAATGGCGTCGATCTCGTCGAGAAAGACGATGCTCGGCGCATGCTGCTCGGCGTCCTGGAAGATGCTTCTCAGATGGGCCTCACTGTTGTGAGCGAAGATGCCGCCGAAGCCCGCCACGAAGTTCTCGCCCGGCTCGACGGCGATGTCGTACACATGCTCGGGTTGGTCCGGCAGCTCCTCGATAGCCACCACTTTGTCCCAGTACAGGTCGCCGTCCAGCTCCGCGGGCAGGGTTCCGAGGCGGCGCGCCGTCGCCGCCACGCCGATAGCGGACAGGCCCCGCCAGGCGGAGACGCTCGACCCAGGCAGGTCCCGCACGGCTGCTAGCGGTAGTCGGTCGCGGCGCGGCACCGGGCACTTCTCCAGATAGCGCCGGATCAGGGCATTCTTCCCCTCGTCGAGGAAGCCGATCTCCAGGAATCGCTCCAGGTTCTTGGCATCGGCAAAGCAGATGCGCTTGGCTCCTTCACTCGGGCGGTCGTAGACCTTGGCGACGATGCCGAAGAACAGCAGCAGGTGGCACACGTCGTCTGCCAGGGCAGGGCTGGCAGTGCTAACCTCGACCTGGGGCGCGGGCGTCGTGCGGCTAACCGAGCCGTCGCCGGAGTAGTAGCCACGGATCAGGGCTGCCAGGTTCACCCGGGACAGGCTAAAGGCAAACGGCGGCACACGCTTCCGGCGCGCGCCGCTCACGAACCCCAACGCTTGCATCGCCTTGACCAGCGCCATCGAAGACACATGCACGTCTGTCGCCCGCCGGTTCGCAGGACGATAGACGGTCACGCTCCCAAAGAGACGGGTACAGAGTGCCGCAACCGCATCTCCTTCATCGCGGCTGACGCTGATACGGACCCCGCGGCCTTTGGAGAACGAGCCCTCGGCTAGCCACAAACCGAAGAACGTGCAGAGGTCGGTGGTCAGCGGTATTCTCGTCGGGATGCCGCTCCTGCGCTTGAGCGTCGACAGCGTGAGCGCTTCTGGATCCACGGGGATGCCCGCGGCCTCGGCAAGCCGCAGCAGTCTGGGCAACCGAATCGCCACGCGCTTGGACACAAGGTCGTAGGTGTACTTCACCCTCACTCCGAGAAGCTTCGCGCACCGCTCGCGACCGAGAATGCCAATAGCCCGCCGAACGAGCTGCTCGACGGCCGGTCCCCTGGCGACAAGGCTTTCATCGTTCCTCAGGAGATACAACAGATCCAGCTCGTCAAGAGAGGAATCAGGCAACGGCAGCCGGCCAGGCACGGCGATGAAGGATTCGTTGGCGACGAGCTCGGGCGTAGGCAGGGCGCGGATACCTTCGGAGTCCACGGTGAACAGGGAGTGACCTTCGGTGACACGGATCTCCCGCCCACTGGCGGTGCGCACTCGGAGCAGCTTGCCGTGGAGGCGATGTTCGTAGAACCCGGTGACGCGCCCGAACCGGACTCTGCCGTCGGGGCCGAAACACGGCACTTGCAGCGAGTCGTCCTGTTCGGCAACCACGTCGGCGATTGGCTTGCGCTCGAGGCGCCCGGCTTTCAGGACCAGTACCAGCTCACTGCCCGGCAGGCTCTCCCCATAAAACTTATGAATCACTTCAGGCCCGGCCACATGGATGAAGTAGGCCGCCGTCTCGTAGGCGACCGACCGGGCGATCAGCGTCTTGCCGCAGCCGGGCGGGCCGTAGAGCAGCACCCCCTTCGGCGGATCGATCCCCAGCCGCTCGAAGACCTCGGGGTAGCGCAGCGGCAGCTCGATCATCTCGCGGATGCGGGCGATCTCCTTGCCGAGGCCGCCGATGTCCTCGTAGGAGATGGCCGGCCCGCGGCGCTCGGACGCGACTTCCCCCTTGATCCGGATCGCCGTCTGCCCATTCACCAGCACCACGTCTTTCGGCGTCGTCTCGCTCACGACGAAGTCGACGGGGCGAGTCCCGAAGAGGTTGATGCGGACGCGGTCGCCGGTCAGGAGCGGCACGCCCTCCAGGAGCCGGCCGAGATAGCTGGTGTCCTGGCTGCGGAGCGCCTGCTGCGCCGGGCCGGTGGGCGCCAGCGTCAGGCTGCGGGCCGGCTGATGGGCAACCCTGGCGACCTGAACCCGGTCGTCCAGCCCTGCCTGGGTGTTCTCCCGGATGATGCCGTCGATCTGGATCAGGCCCTTGCCGCGCTCGGCGGCGTAGGCCGGCATCAGGCGCGCAACCGTCCGGCGCTTGCCCCGAATTTCGACCACGTCGCCGATGGCGGCCGCCAGCCGCTCGATGTCGGCGGGGTCGAGCCGGGCGATGCCGCGGCCGACGTCCTTCGGCAGCGCCTCGGCGACGCGCAACGTGAGCGCATGCTCCTCCGCCATCGGTCAGCTCCCGGTCTGGGCGGGCTTCGCTTTGCCCAGCCGGACCTCGAGAACGCCGTTCTGGTAGCTCTGGCGGATGCTCGCCGGATCCACCGGCGCCGGCAGGAGGATCTCTTTAGCGTACTTGCGGCTCCGCCCCTCGGCGCTCAGCGTCACGATGTCGTCCCTGGCTTCGACCGTGATGCCGCTCTCGGCGACGCCGGGGAGCTCGGCGACGACCAGGATGTGATCCCCCTCGTCGAAGACGTCGACCAGCGGCTCGCGCACCTCCGAGATCTCGGGGCCGCGCTCCGTCGCGCGGACGTTGCCGAAATGCTCGACGGTCGGCGCGCCGCCCACGCCCATCTTGATGGAGAAGCCGTAGACCCCCTTCGTCCCGCCCGGCCCCTGCACCTCCCCGGTCCCGCTGGTCTCCTGCTTGCCTTCCTTGGACAGCTCTCCGATGAGGTCGAGGAAGTTGCCGAGCCCTTTGAAGAGATCGCCGAACCCCAGATCGACGTGGATCTCCCCACCGCCCGGCCCCTCCCGTCGTGGTCCCCGGCGCGGCCCTCCTGTGCGACGTTGCTCAGACATGGCTCACCCCCATTGTGGGGGTCGGGGGTCAGG
>JACQGW010000335.1 GCA_016199325.1 Chloroflexota bacterium | reverse complement strand
GTGAGCCAGGCGGTGAAGGCCGCCTCCGGCTGCGGCCCATCCCGGGGGAGAGCGGTCAGGCGGCGCCGCACCGCTGCCGACAGCCCGACCGCCGCCAGAGACGAAAGCGCCTCCTCATTGAGCAGGTACATCCGCTCGGCCTGGTTCTGGAGCACGTCGATGACGGTCAGCCGGTCCTTCGTCGCCGTCGTGACGTAGGCCGTACACAGCGGATTGCCCAGGATCTGGCAGTGCTGGTTCTGCCCGTTCACCCGCGTGCCGGTGTCGTCGATTTGCTGCCAGGGCGCGCTCGCCAGTCCTGCCAGCGTCACCGCCGTCTTCTCGGCGTGAAACGGCTCCTGGTCTTTGATCAGCAGATTGGAGAGCTCCCCCGCCGAGATCCGCACGCCGACGCTGTGGAACAGGCGCAGGAGTTTGGGCTCGGTCACGTTGGCCGCGAAGCCGAGGACGATGGCCAGGGATTTCAGGCCCGGGCCGAACTGCCCCGTATAGCCGGCGGGCAGGGGGGCCAGGTAGGTCTCTCCCAGCGACGGCGAGGAGTCCTTCTCTTTCCGAAAGCAGACATTCTCTGCCCGAAAGACGAGGGCCTGGATGACGACGGACTCGTACCCCTTGAACTCCGCATCGGCCGGCAACTGGCTGCGCTCCAGCCGCAGATCCTCGGTGCGATGGATCGGGACCCGGTCGATCTTGCTGCTCTTGTGCCAGTCTTTCGGCGTCCGCCGTTCGTCCTCCGACGAGTGATCGGGCGGCGGGGGCGTGTTCGACTTGATCGCGGGTTTGCCCTGCTCCCCTTTGAGCCGGTGATTCTCATCCCGCAAGGTGCGATTCTCCGCTGCCAACTGTTCGACCAGGTTGAGCAGTCGAACAATGGCCTGACGGGCGCCCTCATCCTGGATGCGGTTGAGATCAAGGTCTTCGAGCATTGGCAATTACCTGGCCAGGCCCTCGGCTGATTCCGTGCCACCGTTGACTTCGGAACCTGCCTGCGTCGACATGTGCTTCCCCCAGCTTATTGAGGTGATACACACTCTCTGTGGCTGAGCAAGCCAGCTCAGCGCCGTACCGGATAATCCGGCAGGAATACTGCTGCCTGCCGCCGTGAACGGCGGGCCTCTGACCTGGAAACCAGGCCCGCCGTTCACGGCGGCAGCATTGCCGGTCTATCTAGGCTTTGTTCCGCCGCCGGTCGTACTCGGCGCGGCGTTTGGGGTCGGAGAGGACTTCATAGGCTTCGGTGATCCGCTTGAAGCGCTCGGCGGCGCGGTCGCGGGGCTCGGTCGTCGTGTCGGGGTGGTATTTGCGGGCGAGCCGGCGGTAGGCCCGGCGGACCTCCTCGGCCGTCGCCGTCGGGGGCACGCCCAGGAGCGCGTAGTGATCGCCGGGCTCCGGGGCCGGGCGCGGCGGCGCCTGGTACTGCGAGCGCGGGCCCGTGCTGCCGGTCCCGGTCCGTGAGCCGGCGCTGCCGGTTCCGGGCCGCGAGCCGGTGCTGCCGGCGCCGGGCCGCGGGCCGGTGCTGCCGGCGCCGGGCCGCGGGCCGGTCCGGCTCCTGGGCGGATCGTCGGGGGCCTGGCTGAGGACCGTCGGATCCCAGCGGCCGATCAACACGGCGGGCTTGCCGACCCGCTGCCATTCGGCCCAGGCGCGGGCGAACCGCTCGGGGAAATCGGGCAGGATCTCGCGGGTCTCCAGAAAGACGCGGGCGCGGTGCCAGGGGCGGGTGTCGATCTGGGGGTCGGGCATCGGGCCGAGCTCCAGATGCCAGATGGCGCTCGCCGCCTGGAGATGGCCGCAGGCGTCGGTGATGGCGAAGGGGTCGCTGCGGCCGGCCGTGTTGGGACAGGTGCAGGCGAGCCGGAGCAGGCCATCCGGGCCGGGCTGGGCGGCGGCGCGGGTCGGCGGCGCACCCCGGAAGGTGAGGACGACGAGCCGCCGGCCATCGGAGACCTGCACCCGCTCCAGCGCGCCGAGCGCGGCGGTGAGGCGCGCCGATGGCTCCGGCTCGCCCGCGGCCAGCCGCTGCTGGACGCGCGCCGCGAGCTGGCGCACCGCCTCGCTGATGGCCGCCAGGTCCACCTCGGGGACCGGGATTTCGACTTCGATCTTCTTCCGCTTCATCTTCTGTTATACTGAGCCTGGGCTTCGGGTGATGCGTCATGCGTCATGCGTCATGCGTCGCCCGTCATCCATTGCACCGACGGCAGGTGCCCACCCTGCCGAGGAAGGAGAGCGGCCATGCCTGCGTCCGACCGAATCGCGCCCGAGATGCCGGCTGCCGAGCAGCCCATCGAGCTCACATGCCTGGCCTGCCTGTACTACCGGCCGGTCCCGGAAGACCACCAGCCCTTCGTCGAGTTTGCCGGCGTCTGTCTGGCTCCCGCCATCCCAATTTCCGGCCCCTTCCGCACCCGCACCATCGTCGAGCCAACCGCCCCGTGCCCGGGGTTCGAGTGATGAGTCGAGTGATGAGTAATGAGTGATGAGTGATGAGTAGGAGCGAGGGATTCAATCACTCATCACTCATCACTCATCACTCATCACT
>JACQGW010000345.1 GCA_016199325.1 Chloroflexota bacterium | reverse complement strand
GGGTCAGCGCCCAGCGCGAGGCCGACCTCTATTTCAAGAACGCCGGCACGCTCAAGGCGCTGAAGGTCGACGCCGGCCAGCAGGTGGCCGAGGGCCAGGTGCTGGCCGAGCTGGAGACGGGTGACCTCCAGACCCGCATCGAGAGCGCCCAGATCGATTACGAGACGGCGAAGACCAGGCACGAGCAGGCGAAGGGCGCCGATCGGGCGAAGAAGCGCGAGCTGGAGATCATGGCCGCCAAACTGGCGGTCCAGCAGGCCGAGATGGCGCTGGCCCGGGCCGAGGTCGACCGGGCGGCGGCGCTGGCGGGACCGACGGCCGTCGAGAAGGCCGCCGCGGCCGTGCGCGACGCCGAGCACGCCCTGGCGAACGCGCAGACGAACCTCGTGACGGTCCAGAAGGGCGACACGGTCTCCCGAGCTGTCCGGGACCGCGAGTACGACCACAACTGGTATGAGGTGCGCTACGGCGAGACGAAGGCGAAGGTCGAGCGCGGCCAGGCGAGCCAGGCCGACCTCGACCAGGCGTGGAACGCCCTGTTGACGGCCAAGGAGCGGCTCGACTCGGCACGCGCCCAGGCGGCAAAGGCGCTGGCCGACGCCGAGAACGCCGTCGCCCGGGCCGAGGACGAGCTGAAGAAGGTGAATGCGACGCTTACCGCCCGCCGGCAGGCGAAGGAGGACCCCGACCGGGTCGCCGCCGACCTGGCGGTCGAGGGCGCACGCCTGGCGCTGGAACGGGCCCGGGCCGACCTTGCCGCGAAGCAGCAGGACACCCAGGACTACGAGCTCACGCTCCTCGCCAATGCGGCGGAGACCGCCCGCGTGAATCTCGACAAGCTCCGCGAGCAGTTGAAGGATAGCCGGCTCGTCGCACCGTTTGCCGGCCGGGTGACCTACGCGCGTGGCCGCAGCGGCGAGCAGGTCCAGGGCCTCCAGCCGTTCGTCGGCATCGCCGATCCGAGCGCGCTGATCGTCCGCGGCGAGCTGCTCGAAACCGATCTGCCCAAGGTCGCCGTCGGCCAGCCGGTCAGCCTGACCATCGACGCCTTTCCGGGCCAGACGCTCGCCGGCACCGTCATGAGCGTGCCGACGACGTTCGGCTCGTCGACGGGTGGCCCCGTCGACCGCTCCGCCCGCATCCGCGTCAACTGGCCCCGAACCGACGTCCAGCTCGGCTATCCCGCCCGCGCGGCCATTGTCGTTCAGCGCAAGGAGAACGTCCTGATCGTCCCGGCGCGCGCCGTCAAGACCGTCGCTCGCCGGACCTTCGTCGAGTACCTGGACGGCGCCACGCGCCGCTCGGCGAACGTCGAGGTGGGGATCGCCACCGAGTCCGAGGTGGAGATCGTGAAAGGGCTCAAGGAGGGCCAGGTGGTCCTGGCGGGCCAGTAGTGGTTGCCGTTGCCACCCACCTCCGGGATGTGACGCGCCGGCCGGTCTCCTTCGTCGGCCTCGTCCTCCGCCGGATCGACGCCTATCGCCTGCTGGCGCTGCCGGTGCTCATCGGCCTGCTGTGTACCGCCGGGCTGCTGGTCAGCGTCCCGCTCTACGCCGAGGCGGTCACCACCGTCCAGTTGCGCCGCGCGCTGCTCGCGCCCATCGGGGACCAGGTGATGCCCCAGTCGGCCATCCTCGTGCGCTACCAGGCGCCCCGCGCCGCCACGCCGCTCACCGCCGCCCGCTACCGCCAGGCCGACGAGACCATCCGGCAGCGACTACGCGAGCTCCTGCCGTACCCGGTCCGGCAATCGACCCGCCTCGCCCAGACGGAGCCGCTGCCCATCATCCCACCCGCGACCGGCGATCGCGTCGTCCCGCGCGACGCCTACCTGACCCTGGCCGCGCTGGCCGGCCTCGAAGATCAGGTCGACGTCGTCGAGGGCCGGTTGCCCAGGCCGGGGAGCAGACCGGGCGACGCCGTCGAAGCGCTCCTCTCCACCGAAGGGCTCGACGAGCTCGGCCTGGCGGTCGGCGACGACGTCCAGCTCGCCGTCGCACGCGGCGCCGGGCAGGCGACGGTGACGGCCCGGATCGTCGGCCGCTGGCAGCCCCGCCGGCCCGCCGACGCCTACTGGTTCAACCTGCCCGCCGCCTACCGGTCGACGCTGCTCGTGCCGGAGGAGACCTTCTGGGCGCCGCTCCTCGCGCAGTACGCGCGGGCGCCACGTGAGCTGGCCTGGTACGCCGTCGTTGACCCGACGACGCTCCGGGCGGCCGACGCCGATCGGCTGCTGGCGGCGCTCGGCGAGCTGCGGGTCGACGTCCAGGGCGCGCTGAACGGCGCCAACGTCGACGCCTCGCCGGAGGAGGTCCTCGAAATCTATCGGCAGCGGACGTTCTTCCTCCAGGTGCTGCTGCTGGTTCTCAGCGCGCCGATCGTCGCCGTGCTCGTCCAGTTCGTCGCCGGCTCCGTCGGGATGGTCCTGGACCGCCAGCGGGCGGAGGTGGCGCTGCTCAAGAGCCGCGGGGCGACGACGTTTCAGGTTCTCAGCCTGTCGGCGGTCGAGAGCGCCATCTTCGGCGCCGCCGTCGTCTTGCTCGCTCCGGCGCTCGGCGCGCTCATCGCCGAGCTGCTGGGCCAATCGACCGGCTTTCTCACGTTCGGCGCCCGGTCGCTCTTGCCGGTCCGGGTCGGCCCGGAGAGCTACCTCTGGGCGGGCGGCGCCGCCGCCATCGCCAGCCTGGCCGTGCTGATCCCCGCGTTCGGCGCCGCCCGCCATTCCATTGTGACGTACAAGCAGTCCGTCTCGCGGCCGGCGCTGCGCGCCCGCCTCGGCGGCCTGGCGCTGGACGCGCTGGCGCTCGCCGTCGCCGCCTACGCCTTCAGCCAGTTGTCACAGCGGCGATCGGTCCTGCCGGTGGGGCGCGCCGGCGACACCTTTGCCGACCCGCTCCTGCTGCTGGCGCCGACGCTCGGCATCTTCGCCGGCGCCCGGCTCGCCGTGCGCGTCTATCCCCTGGCCGTGAACGCCGCTGAGCGGCTGATCGGCCCGATTCTCGGCGTGACGCCCCTTCTGGCCGTTCGGCAGATCGCCCGGCAGCCGGCCGCCTACGCCACGCTCGTCCTGATGCTGGCGCTGACGACCGGCCTGGGCGTCTTTTCGGCGGCGGTGGCGGCGACGGTCGAGCGGAACCAGCGCGACGCCGCCGCCTACCAGGTCGGGGCCGACCTCCGCCTGACCGAGAGCGGCCTCTACGACCCGGAGAGCGAGACCTGGACGCTGCTGCCGGTCGCCGACCACCTGGCCGCCGGCGAGGTCCAGGCGGCGGCGCGCGTTCTCCGGCTGACGGCACAGCACCGGCTGGCCGCCCGGCCGGTCGACGTCACGTTGCTCGGCGTGGACGCCGTCGACTTCGCCGCCGTCGCTCGCTGGCGGTCCGACTACGCCGACCGGCCGCTCGGCGATCTGGCCGACGCGCTCGCCGCCGAGCCGGTCGGCCTGCTCCTCGACCGCCGGCTGCTGGCCGCCTTTCGCCTGAACGTCGGCGATCAGGTCAGCCTCGGCGTCCGGGACCAGACGCTCGACTTCCAGATCGTCGGCGCGCTGGTCTACCTGCCGACCGTCGATCCCGGCGACGGCCCCTTCGCCGTCGCCAACGTCGACTCGCTCTTCGACCGCCTCGGCGCCCAGCCGCACGACGTCTGGCTGAAGCTCGCGGACGGCGCCGATCTGGCGGCCGTCGAGCGCCGCCTTCGGGATGAGGGCATCCCCATCGTTCGATCGGAGGCGCTGGCCGACGTCCTGGTCCGGCGCCAGGAGGACGCGACGCGCTCCGGCGTCTTCGGGCTGCTCAGCGTCGGCTTCCTGCTGGCGGCGGCGCTCTCGGTCTTCGCCCTGCTTCTCCAGACGGTCGCCGCCTTCCGGCGCCGGCTCCACGAGCTGGGCGTGCTCCGGGCGCTGGGGCTCTCCCTCCGCCAACTGGCCGGGCTCGCCGCCATCGAGCAGGGCTTCCTGATCCTGAGCGGTGTTGGCTCGGGCACCGCGCTGGGGCTGCTGGCGGCTGCGGTCTACGTCCCCTACCTTCAGCTTCAGAGCGGGCCACAGGCCGGGGTGCCGCCCTTCGTCGTCGAGCCGATCTGGGCCGACCTCTGGCGGCTCTACGCGCCGGTCGCGGTCTTTGCCGTGCTCGCGCTGCCGCTCACGGTCCACCTGATCGGCCGGCTGCGCGTGAACGAGGCGATCAAATTCGGCGAGGAGCGCGTGTGATCGTTTGCTCGGGACTCGTCAAGATCTACAAAGTGGCGGACCTGGAGACCGTCGCGCTTCAGGGGCTGGACCTGGAGGTGCGGGCGGGCGAGGTCCTCGCCATTGTCGGCAACAGCGGCAGCGGCAAGACGACGCTGCTGAACATCCTGGGCGGGCTGGATCGCCCGTCGGCCGGCCGCGTCGAGGTTGCCGGCCAGAACCTGCTGACCCTCTCCGACGCCGGCCTGGCTCGGTATCGGCGGGAGACGGTCGGCTTCGTGTGGCAGCAGAGCGCGCGCAACCTGGTCCCCTACCTCACCGCGCTGGAGAACGTCGAGCTTCCCATGATCGTCGCAGCGCGGCCACCGCGTGAACGGAAGCGCCGGGCGACTGCGTTGCTCGCGGCCGTCGGCCTGGCCGATCGGCGCGGCCATCGTCCCCCGGAGCTCTCCGGCGGCGAGCAGCAGCGCGTCGCCATCGCCGTCGCGCTGGCCAATCGCCCCCCGGTGCTCCTGGCCGACGAGCCGACCGGCGAGCTGGACACCGAGACGGCGGGAGGGATCTACGGACTGCTTCGGCAGATGAACCGGGACGAGGGCGTCACCGTCGTCGTCGTCAGCCACGACCGGGCGATCGCGAGCCACGTCGACCGGGTCGTCAGCGTGCGTGACGGCAAGGTGAGCACCGAGACCGCTCGGCGGGCCGAGGTCGCCGACGACGGCGAGAGCGAGACCCGGTTGGAAGAGCTCGTCGTGCTCGACCGGGCCGGCCGGCTTCAGCTCCCCCGCGATCTTGTCGAGCGGTTCGGGCTGCGCGGGCTCGTCCGGGTCGAGGTCTCCGACGACCACATCGCGATCCGGCCCCCCGGCGGCACGCCGCGTCAGCCTGGGAGCTCGTAGGAACTCGGGATGTCTCCGTCATGCTGAGCCGCAGCGAAGAATCTCCCGGGCGCTGCCGGTCAATGCCGGGGAGATGCTTCGCTGCGGCTCTGCATGACGGACGGGGAGCGGCAGCGCACCCACCATGACGCATGACGTATGACGTATGACGTATGACGCATGACCACCGCGAAGCATCTCCCGGACGCTGGCAGCAACTTGTACGATGCGAGGGATTTCGTATGGTGTCGAGAGCTGAGCCGATCCTGATCGCCGAAGGGCTCGTTCGGAGCTTCCGCCGGGGGCCGGCCGCCGTCCAGGCGCTCCGTGGCGTCGACCTGACGCTCTGGCCCGGCCAGTTCGTCGCCATCCAGGGGCGATCCGGCTCGGGCAAGACGACGCTGCTCAACATCGTCGGCGGTCTGGACCGCCCCGACGCCGGCCAGGTGCGTTTCGAGGGTGCCGATCTCGAACGCCTGGGCGATGCCGAATTGACGAGGCTGCGCCGCCATCGCTTCGGCTTCGTCTTTCAGGCGTTTTCGTTGTTGCCCAGCTATTCGGCCTATGAAAACGTCGAGCTGGCGCTGCGGCTGGCCGGCGCTCCCTTCCGGGCGCGCCGGAGCCGCGTCGAAGAGTTGCTGGATCTGGTCGGGCTGGCCGACCGCGCCCGGCACCGGCCATTTGAGCTCTCCGGTGGCGAGCAGCAGCGAGTGGCCATCGCGCGGGCGTTGGCGAACCGGCCGGCACTCGTGCTGGCCGATGAGCCCACGGGCGAGCTGGACAGCGCAACCGGCGCTGCCATCCTGCGTCTGCTCCGTCAGATCGTCGCGCAGGAGGGGGTCTGCGTGCTGATGGCGACCCATGACCCGACGGTGCATGCGCTGGTGGATCGGCGCTGCGTCCTGATCGACGGGCGACTGGAGGGGGATCCGGCGTTGAGTTCGGGCACGGAATTTGCGTAAGCAGACTGTGCAATCAACCGCCGTCCACTCCTCCCTCGGATCAGGGGACGGCGGTGTTCTCGGGAATGGGCAGACTCATCCCGACTGTCCCGCCGGAGCGGGGCAATGGATCGGGCCGACAGACAGGGAGATCCAATGGCCGGCGATGCGCTCGACGATACCATCGAAACCGCTCGGGACACGTGGCAGCAGTTCTTTCTGCGACGGATGATGCGGCTCGTCGAGCTGCGAGCCCGCTCACTCCCGCGCTTGAACGAGTCCGGCACCCGACTGATCAATAGGGCGATCTACTCGACCTACCTCGATTGCCACCGCCTCGGCGTCGGCAAGCTGGCGCGTGCGATCCTGGAGCAGGCGGCTCACGCGGGACCCGCTCCATCCACCGCCGGACCAGCCAGCGACACCCTCTGACCACAACCCCACGACCGTGGAATCGCCTGGCTTGAGAGTTGCAGAGGGATCGGCGCGGGTTGTTGCGTGGCCAGTCAGCCATGGGTACAATACGTGAGTGCCGGAATGGGGCTACCGAAAGGGGAACATACCGGGAATGCTCAGACAGAGCACAACCACTCGGTCCGCCCGGGTCGATGATGGCGTCGAGGTCCAGACGGCGGAAGCCGTGCTGCCCCGCGACCTGGTGGTCGACGAGCCGAGCGACATCGACGAGGCTGTCGAGCTGGCTGAAAGCGCGTCCGACGCAGAGCTCGTCGACGAGGCGGTCGAGCCGACGGACGACGTGCTGGCCGAGGAGATCGCGCCGGCCGAGGGTGCCGCCGAGATCGACGTCGCCTACGAGCTGTTCGACAGCACCGAGGATACCGCCCGGATGTACCTCCGGGAGATCGGGCAGGTGCCGCTCCTCTCGGCTGAAGAGGAGGTTGGGCTGGCGAGGCTGATCGAGGAGGGCCGGCTGCTTGCCCACGAGCGGCTCGCCGCCGGGATCGCCATGCGCCCCGACCCCGGGGCCGAGGCGGTCCTCATCCGCGCCAACCTGGCGCGCCATCGGCTGACCGAGGCGAACCTCCGGCTGGTGGTCAGCATCGCCAAGAAGTACATCGGGCGCGGGCTGCCCCTGCTCGACCTGATCCAGGAGGGGAATATCGGCCTGGCGCGCGCCGTCGACAAGTTCGACTACCGCCGCGGCTTCAAGTTCTCCACCTATGCCACCTGGTGGATCCGCCAGGGCATCACTCGAGCCATCGCCGACCAGGCGCGCACCATCCGCATCCCGGTCCACATGGTCGAGACCATCGGCCAGTTGATGCGGGCCTCCCGTCGTCTCCAGCAGGATCTGGGGCGGGAGCCGCGCGCCGACGAAATCGCCCACGAGATGGGCTTCCCCATCGACAAGGTGCGTGACATCCTGGCCGCCTCACAGCAGCCGGTCTCCCTGGACATGCCGGTGGGCGAAGAGGACGATAGCCAGCTCGCCGACTTCATCGAGGACCGCGATGCGCTGGCGCCTGCCGAGGCGGCAACCCGCCAACTGCTCAAGGAGCAGATCGACTCCGCTCTGGACACCCTCTCCGAACGGGAGCGCCGGGTCCTGGAGCTTCGCTACGGCCTCGACGACGGCCGCGGCCGAACCCTCGAAGAGGTGGGCGCCGAGTTCGGCGTGACCCGCGAGCGGATCCGGCAGATCGAAGCGAAGGCGCTCCGCAAGCTCCGCCATCCCAGCCGAGCCAAGAAGCTGAAGGACTACCTGGAGTAGGCGAGCGTAGCGCAGTTTCGAGAGAAACCGAACCGCCAGGACGCCAGGAAAGACGCCCAGAGGCTACTCGCTTGCTTAGTCAACCCTCACTGCGCTCAGAGCTCCGGCGGGGTTCGACCTTCGACTACGCCTCAGATCGATCCCCGCCAATCAGCTCTTCACAGTCACCGTCCAGACCCTCGTGAGCGCCGCCGAATGCTCGGGCCGGCGTGCGCCGCTGGTGGCCCAGCGGTTGGACGGCAGCGAACATCAGACGAGCGGGCAGCGTGGACTAGCGGTTCTCCGGCGGTTTCTCCGCCTGCTCGCGGCGGCGTCCACTGGCCTTGCCGCCTTTCCGTCCAATGGCCGAATAGTACTCGGGGCCGTGCTTTTCCTTCACCGCCTCGCCACCCTTTCGGCCAATCTGGGCATAGAAGCCGGGGCCGCGCCGCTCGCGGACCGTTTCGCCGCCCATCTTGCCGATGCGCGCGTAGAACTCGCGTCCTCGGGCCTCGGCAACTGTCTCACCGCCCTTGCGGCCGATCTGGGCGTAGAAACCCGGACCGTACTTCTCCTTGACCGTTTCGCCGCCCTTGCGGCCGGCCTCGCGGACGGTGATCTCCCGCTTCTCCTCACGCTCTGCCATGCTCTCAACACCTCCTTTCCTTGTAAACTTGATAGCCTAGGGAGCAAGACCCATGCCAGCAGACGGGGGACACGCCGCCAACGCGGAGCGTCGGTGGGGGGTATGGGGACGCTCCCCCTCGCCTCCCCTCGCCCGTCGCACGGGAGAGGGGCCGGGGGTGAGGGTTCGCCCCCCCCTCGCCTCCCCTCGCCCGTCGCACGGGAGAGGGGCCGGGGGTGAGGGTTCGTCCCCCGATCGACCCACGCACCCAACGGCAACCTGCGCCAACCTCCACTGCTCGGCCATTCCCACCGTACGGCAGGTTACTGGTAGAATACTCCTATGAGACGCAGGCAAGCAAGAGCATCGACTGATGCGCAGAGACCGTATGCTGCACCAGAACACGCTGCCAAGCCCGCGGAGCGGGTCGAGACGCCGGATGAGTTCTTCCGCCGAATGATGCGCCGGCACGATATCCGGGCGATCACAGCCTGTGTTGTTGTCCAGTGATTCTGTCACGCTAACTGTTGTGTGATTTTGTCACCATTGCTCCCTTGAGTGGTTTTCGCCAGGGATGATCCGGGCTCGGTTTTGGACGGGTTCTCACCGTCGGGAGCGCCTCCGGAGCGGCGCTCTCGGCCGTCGTCGTGGCGGCTGTCGCCGCCCCCACGACGGCGGGCGGTGGCGGCGGGGCGGCGGCCGCCGCCACCGCCCGCCGTCGCTTGCCCCGCCAGCAGAGGCACGCGACTTGGCCCCTTTCGGGCGCGCAGGACCGGCGCCTCCATCGGCGCTGGCTGGGTGGTCAGGCACCGTCCCTGGTAATACACGGCAAGACTCCCATCCAGGCGCTCATGGACTTCGACCTTGGCGTGCGCATAGCTGACCCGGCTCCGGTCCGGCCGGATCTGGAGCCGATGCCCACCGAAGCGAACCGTGTTGTCGGCCGCGACCGTCCGAACGTACTTGAAGCAGAAGACCTGCTCCGGCGCAAAGCCCGGCTCGACCGGTCGATAGGCCAGCTCGGCCTGGGTTGCCGGCACCGCAAACCGCCGGTTGTACCGCGGCAGAAAGTCCTGGAGCACCCGGTTGGCCTCGGCGAGGGTCGTTGCTCCTTGGCGCCAGCGTGCCGGTATTCTCAACACCGGCCGAAGGAGCACCCGGTTGGCCTCGGCGAGGGTCGTTGCTCCAGCCAACCGCAGTTCCGTCACCAAGCGGTCCTGGAACGTTCCCCACAGCCGTTCGATCCGTCCTTTCGCCTGGGGACTGCGCGCCCTGATCGAGCTGATCCCCAACTCCGCCAGCAGGCGCCCGAATTGCGTGGGCGCCGCCTGTCCCGCTAGCTGCTCGTCGAGGGTTTCCCGCTCCTGGGGCGGCCGCACGAATATCCCGTGCCCGTCGTGATAGAGGGCCAGCGGCCGGCCGTGGGTCAGCACCACCGTCTGCAACACCACGAAGTATCCCTGGGCATCCTCCTGCTCCCGAAACTCGGCCGCAGGGACTTTCCCGGTCGCATCATCGATCAGCCCGACCAAGGTCAGCCACGGGCCCCGGCCCTCCAGCCAATCATGGGGGCTGGCGTCCGTTTGCAAGAGCATCCCTTCCTGCGGCCGCCGTTCCCGCCGACTCCGATGCTTGGGCGGCCTCCGTTTCCGCGGACTCCGTATCCCCGCCCCGACCAGGATCCGCCGTAGAGCTGAGCGCGAGACCTTGATCTGCTCTCGCTCGCCCAGCAACTCGCTCATGTGCTGGTGATTACACCGGACATACTTCGTCTTGGCCAGTTCCACGATCCGCTGCCGCATGTCCACCGTCAGCGCGTGGGCCGGTGCCCGTCCCCGGTTCCCGTGGGCCAGCGCAGCGGCGCCCTCCTGTCGATACGCCGCCAGTAATCGTCGGACCTGTCGCACGGACAGCCCCATCACGTCGGCTGCCTCCCCAGCCGTCAGTTGTCCACGGTCGAGCCGGCCGAGTACGACTACCCGCTGTTGCTCCTTCTGGTTCAACGTGAGTGTCTCCCTCATAGGGTGACATTTTCACTGAACACTTACGGGGTGACAAAATCATAGACCTTCGACACGGCGATCACAGCCTGTTGACGCTTTGGCAGACAAGCGTTAGACTAGGACTGTCTCTCAACGATCCGTCTCGATGCCGATCGTTTGCCATCCTGTCGGTCAACCATCTGTCGAACGGCGATGGATTACGCTGCATCGTTGTCTCTGTCGTGAGCCTGGCATTCCATTCGGGCTTGAAACCATGTGCTGCGTAGCCCAGGAGGGTAACCCTTGGAGCATCTGGCACAATGGGAAGCGCATCTGAGTGAGCAGATCGCTCACGTCGAGTTGCTCTGCGAGCTCGACCTTTCAGCCGAATTGACGGCCGACCTCGGGTCGCTGATCGCGACAACTGTGAAGCGCCTGGGGCCTGCAGATGCCACGCGGGTGTTGGAAAACAGGTATCCGTGCAGCTTGGCTGTCTACCTCGTCGCACAAGGAATCTATGGCTATCACAGCGGCGACTATTGGAGCAGCGTCGCCGAGACCACGGGCATACCGATTTCGAATTACGCCTCGCGCTGGGGCCAGGTTTTCGAACGCCTCCTGCGATCCAGAGGGCTCCCGCTGCTCTCGATACCCGGCGCTCATCGCTATGTCAGTGCGATCCTTCTGCACGGCGGGATCCCTGACTTCAGCTTGCCAGACTATTTTGAGCATTCTCTTCGACCAGCACTGGAACGTCCCGAGCTCGTCGACCTGGATGCAGAAGACCTGATTTTGGAACGGCTCCATACCGCCCCTGCACCCGACAAGCCGATCCTCCGGTTCCTCGCTTGGGGTGGCAAGATTGCGACCGACTTTGTTGCTCGATGCCTTCAGCTCGCGAGACACTATGCGGAACACGCTGTGGTGCCTGCATCCGAGGTGGTTGGTCTGCCTGGTCGAGTTGTCCAGGCCTATGGAACGTGGGTGGCCGAGCGCGAGGAGCAGACCTCCCAGCAGGCGTCTCGCCACCGACTCCAACGACCAGCGATGCTCCTTGATCCGTGGGGCGTCGGCGTAACGGTCGCTCTGCCGGCTCAGCGTCTCCCGCTGGATTGGAATCCGGATGGTCTCTGGTCCCTTTCCGCCAACGGGACGACGGTCAGGAGTCGCCTCCGAGTTCGCGAACGGTCTGGCCGCTGGGTGACGGACCCCGACCAGATCGTCGTGCCGGAGCCAGGCGCTGACTTCGTGGTCAGCTTCGAGGCGGGCCGCGAGATCCAGCGTAAATGGCATTTCCGTGGCATCACCTCGGATACACCGCTGCTGGCCTTTGAACCTGAGAGTGGTGAGTTGATCGCTTGGCAGAGTTCGCTGCCTGATCGCGATCTCTGGCTGGTCTATCCTGCTCAGCAGCCCTTTGAGGTGCCTGGGGGCAGCAAACGTGAGGAATTGCCTGATCTGCTGGGAGCCTGGTCCCGCTATCGCGTCGAGCACTGGGACTTGTGTCACTCGATCGAGGTCAAGCTGGGGAGCACGTCTATTCCGGTGGAGGCGGATTTCGGAAGCCTTCGACCGCGTTTGGATGGCGGACACCCGTTACCTCTGGACTACCAGGCAGGGCGACCAGTGGTGTACGTGGGAAGCCCTCCCAACATCGTGTTTCCGCTGTCTCCTCAGCGCGGTGAAAAGGACGAGATCGACCGATGGCACCTCACGATCAACCACACCGATGGTGGCACGCTGCATTCTGCGCCGCTTCGAACGCTGGTCGATGATCTATTCGCGACGGCCGACGCCGTGCATCTACCGCTCACCTCCGCCAGTCTTCTGGGCAATCGATTGTTTGGAAGTTTCACCGTCGCCCTGCGCGGTCCTTTGGGACGAGATACGATCTTCTCCATTGCCGTCGTTCCTCAGCTTCGTATCAAAGGCGTTCATCAGGTAAGAACACCCGAAAAAGACGGGGCTTTGCCGGCAGCGCAACTCGTCGTCGATACGGATCCACAACTGGCGCTGGATAGCCCCGACACGGAGATCGTGGTCGATGTGCGGCGGCCCGGCCTGTATGCCATCACCGTGCCGGCGGACAGGTTGGTGGCTGAACTCCGGCTCTCCACGCGCGGCACGGAATCGCGATGGAGCGTGACACTGGATGTCCCCTTGCCTGCACTGCAATGGGCAGTGATCGAGGGGGAGACACCAGAGCGTTCAGTCGATTGGCACACCACGCTCGTCGTCCGGCCACAATCGTGGCTGGACCCGACCGTGCGTCGGCAGCTCCTGATCCGAATCATCCCATGGACCCCGTTGGATTGGACACTGTCCGGAAGATTGCTGGTCCAATACAACCCCAATTCACCGCCACACGTGATCTCCCCACGTGGCGCCTCCATGAAGCAACTCAGTTTCAATGTCATCGAGGCGGCGGACAGCGTCCGTGCCGGCCAGAGTGGTTCCGTCTTGTTTCAGCTCGAGTTGCGGAATCTTCCAGGCCGTGACGAAGACGTCCACATCCCAGTTCTGCGGCTGGCGCCGTCTCTGGAACTCGATGGCATCTTCGTGGATAGCTGCTTGGTCGACGACACTTGGCTCGTTTCGATCACCTGGCGAGGCGGACGCCCGCTCCGCGATCGGCATGTGCGGCTCTGGTCACTGTGGCGCCCGTGGGCGCCGCCCAGTGACGTGCCACTTCCCGACGAGGTCGGGAACCAGTATGACTTCGAGCTTTCGCGCGCTGTCCTCCCACCAGGCGCGTACCGGGTCGAGATTACGGTGGTCGACCTGTGGTCATCGCAGGAACCGCAACGGCCGCCCTCCCACGCGGCCAACACAACTGATGTCGTCATCGGCACCCCCGGCGAGTACCAGGACTACGCGCGCCAGATCCAACGGGATGCGGCGGGCTACCTGGAGCAGGCGCTTGCGGCCGGGGACGGCGAGACTCGGGATCGGTTTCTTCACCGATTCGCCCAGCGATTCGACTTCCAACACCTGGACAAGGCGCTCGACGCGCTGCTCATCTTGTGCGAGCGGGCGGAGAGTACGCGGGTGGGAGGCATTGAGGACGATGCCGTTTCCTTCTTCCGGGACGTACTCCTGAAGACGCCGACCGATCTCTTAGCGGTGGTGGCACGGCGAAGTCTTCCGCTGGCAGACGACGGCCGCCGACGTTTCGAGGAGTTGTTATGGCGGGTGTCTCCGCCGTTGGGGGAACTGCTCGTTCAAGTTCACCGACACAGGTCGCTCTTGCTTGATGAGGTGATCCGGAGCGTTCACGCGCCGCCCGACGACGACTCGAAAGCCGCGATCAGCGCAGCGCTCACTGATGCCGGGGTCGAGGTGCTCGACACGACGGACAGTGGAGCTTCGGACGTCGTATCGACGGGTGCAATGCCAGCAGAACCCTCGCAGGAACTCCTGGACTCGCTAGTGGACAACATCCTGTCGCTGTACCTGTACCAGATCAGTCAAATCCCGCTCCTCAACGCAGAGCAGGAACGGCTGCTGGCGAGCCGTATCCATGACGGGAGATCTGCGGAGATCGAGTTGGCGCAGATGGATCGGGCCAATCACGTGGGGGCCAGAATTCTGGGTGATCGGATCGGCAAAGCCAGAGCGGCACGTGACGCGTTGGCGGCGGCGAATCTGCGCCTGGTGGTAAGCATCGCGAAGCACTACGCCAATCGGGGGCTGCCGCTCCTCGACCTCATCCAGGAAGGGAACATCGGCCTCCTGAGGGCGATCGAGAAGTTCGATTCCCGCCGGGGCTTCAAGTTCTCCACCTATGCCACCTGGTGGATCCGCCAGGGTATTACCCGAGCCATCGCCGACCAGGCGCGAACCATCCGCATCCCGGTCCACATGGTCGAGACCATCGGCCAGTTGATGCGGGCCTCCCGCCGCCTCCAGGAAGAGCTAGGCCGCGAGCCACGCGCCGATGAGATCGCCAGCGAGATGGGCTTCCCCGTCGACAAGGTGCGAGACATCCTGGCAGCGTCCCAGCAGCCGATCTCCCTCGACATATCGGTGGGCGAAGAGGACGATGGTCAGTTCGCCGACTTCATCAAGGACCAGGGCGCCCTAGCGCCGGCCGAGGCGGCAACTCGCCTACTCCTGAAGGAGCAGCTCGACTGGGCCTTGGATACCCTCTCGGAACGCGAGCGGCGCGTTCTCGAGCTCCGCTATGGCCTCGACGACGACCGGATCCGGACGCTCGAAGAAGTCGGCCTGGAGTTCGGCGTGACCCGCGAGCGGATCCGGCAGATCGAGGCGAAGGCGCTCCGCAAGCTCCGTCACCCCAGTCGGGCCAAGAAGCTGAAGGACTATCTGGAGTAGGCAGAGATCCAGCGGAGAAGGCGATCAGGAGCTCCAACATCCGCGTCGCGGGAGAGCGCGGAGGGATCTTTCCGCTAGGGCGCACCAATTGTCGACAATGTGAGGGAACCCAGCTATGAGCTTCCTGCATCCCGTGGAAACGACGAGGTCCATCCGCGAAACCTACTTGCGCTACCTGAAAACGCTCTACCCTTTTCAGGACCCGGAACTGCGGTTTGCTTTCTGGGAGGCGCTCGAGGAATCGGACCGGCTGGTCAAAGGTCCCCTTCTCGAATCGGCACCGCCGTTCGAGACCCGGCGGAGCATCGCTCAGTTGGTGCAAGACGGTGTCCTTCATGCCGGCTTTCGCCAGCTCTGTTCCAATGCCCTGCCCTGGGATCGGCCGCTCTATCGCCACCAGGACGAGGCGGTTACGCGCGCGGTCCAGTTCGGGCGCAACCTGGTCGTGGCTACCGGGACCGGCTCCGGCAAGACCGAAGGGTTCCTGATCCCGATTCTGGACCACCTTCTGCGCGAACAGGCTGCGAGGACCCTCGATCAGCCGGGGGTCCGTGCGCTCTTGCTTTACCCCATGAATGCACTGGCGAACGATCAATTACGGCGCCTACGCCGCATCCTCGCTGACTACCCGGCTATCACCTTTGGACGGTATACGGGCGAAACAGAGGAGAAGGAGGAGCCGGCCCGCAGCCGCTTTTACGAGCAATTCCCGAACGAGCCACTTCTCAGGAACGAGCTCATCAGCCGTGAGCGGTTGCGGACCTCACCGCCGCACATCCTCCTGACGAACTACGCAATGCTGGAGTATCTGCTTCTGCGGCCGGAGGATTGCGAGTTTTTTGACGGCCCCGCGGCGCGATTCTGGCGCTTCATCGTCCTGGACGAAGCCCATGTCTACGATGGGGCAAGCGGCATCGAGGTAGCCATGTTGATGCGGCGGCTGAAGGATCGCGTCGTCGGAAGCACACCGGGGCGAATCCGGTGCATCGCGACGAGCGCCACGCTCGGCCACGACCGGACGGATTTCCCAGCGGCAGCCGAATTCGCGCGCAATCTCTTTGGCGAAGCGTTCGAATGGGTGGACGACGACCCGCAGCGTCAGGACGTAATCCAGGCCGTGCGAATCCCTGCCGCCGCCCTTTCGGCGCAGTGGGGCGAGGGGGCCGGCGGGCTATACATGTCGTTGCAGCAAGCAATAGTCGCAGCGCCAGTGGATATCGAAGATTGCCCGGCTATGCTCGATCCGCTACTCTCAGCCGTTCGCGATTGGGTGCCGGCCGAAACCGTGAACGCCGCTGGCCATGCCGCACAGGAACAATGGGCGCTGCCGGCCGAGAACACCCGGGCGCGCCGATCCCGCACGATCGATGTCTTTCTCCACGGCATTCTTGCCGGCGATGGGCGCCTCCATCGGCTCCACGACCTCCTGAGCGACCGACCCTATTTCATAGAAACGATTGCCAAGGCGGTCTTCCCCGAGAGCGAAGATGCCGCAGGCTACCTCATCGCGCTCGTCGACCTCGCCGCACGCGCCCGCCCGGATCCTACAAGCCTCTCGTTGCTTCCGGCCCGCTACCACGTCTTTGCAAGAGCGATGGAGGGGGCATTCGCCTGTCTCAATACGACAGGCCACCCTGATGGCCGGCCGCGGGTGTTTCTGAATCGCCACGAGGACTGCCCGGTCTGCGATGGGCTGGTCGTCGAGCTCGCCGCCTGCGTGCGCTGTGGCGCGACCTACGTGGTCGGACGGGAGGTATCGGATGCTTCGTTCGGGGCAACCCCCGAACATCGTCGTTCTACCCTCCGCCAGTGGGTTCAGGACGACGAAGGGCTGAGCGGACGTAGGGCCTACTTCCTGCTGGGCACCCAGACCAGTCCGCCGAATGAAGATGACGCCGTAGCAGCAGGTGAGGAAATCACAGACGAGGGCGAGCCCGGAGGTCACACGGTATGTCTGCGTTGCGGTGTGCTGGCAGAGGGACGGCGCCTCGTCTGTGGTTGTGGCTCAAGTGCCAGGCTTCAACAGCTCACGAGAGTAGTGACAAAAGGCAGCGACGAGCCCCGGCGCTGTATCCATTGTGGCGCACGGAGCAGCACCAGTGTCGTCTACCGGTTTTTGACCGGTCAGGATGCGCCCGTCAGTGTGCTGGCAACCGCGCTCTATCAGCGGCTCCCGCCATCATCCGATCCCGAGGCGGCCATCTTGCCCGGCGAAGGGCGCAAGCTGCTGGTCTTTTCCGATAGCCGGCAGGATGCTGCGTTCTTCGCCCCCTATCTCGAGCGGACGTACAGCCAGGTGCTCCATCGTCGGCTGATCTTGAAGACCCTTCTGGAAGACAGCAACGGACGAGCTGGTCACGTGCGGTTGCAGGACGCCGTCGGTCTGTTGCAGCGGCAGGCCAGGAGCGCGGGGATCTTCACGCAGCGCCAGAGCTACATTGAGCAACAACGGACCATCGCGACCTGGCTGGTACAGGAGTTCGTCGCACTCGACCGCCGGCTGAGTCTGGAGGGGTTGGGACTGCTCCAGTTCCGGGTGGTCCGGCCGGACCGCTGGCGCCCGCCGGCCGCGCTCGCGGGCGAGCCGTGGAATCTGAGCGAGGATGAAAGCTGGAGTCTCATCATCCTCCTGCTGGATACATTGCGGCAGCAGGGCGCGGTCGAATTCCCCGACGAGGTCGACCCCAGGCAAGAGGATTTTGCGCCGCGCAATCGTGAGCTGTTCGTGCGGGAGAGCCAGGCCGATAGCCGTGCAGGCATCCTGAGCTGGATTCCGACGCGCGGGAGCAACCGCCGCCTGGACCTGCTGGAGCGGCTGCTGGAACGACGAAATCCCGCCCTCTCGTCACAAGAGCGCCGCCGACTCGCACTCGAAGCATTGCACGGACTCTGGAGCCACCTCACCGAAGCGGGCTCGCCCTGGCGCGACCATCTCGTCAGCACGGTTCAGCGGCATGGCGTGCTCTATCGGCTCAGCCACCGCTACTGGGAACTGGTGCCGTCCGAGATCGGGCTGGGCTACTGCTGTGATCGCTGTCGGACGATCACGCCGGTCAACCTGTGTGGCTGTTGCCCGACGCACGGCTGTGGCGGCACCCTGAAACCTCTCGACGTCGAGTCGGCGGGTCTGGCCGAGAACCACTATCGATCGCTCTACCTCGACCTGAAACCCATTCCGCTCGCGGCTGAGGAGCACACGGCGCAGTGGACAAGCGACGAGGCCGGCAAAGTCCAGGAACGGTTTGTGGGCGGAGAGATCAACGTACTGAGCTGCTCGACGACCTTCGAGCTCGGGGTCGACGTCGGCGAACTGCAGGCAGTCCTCATGCGGAACGTCCCGCCAACCACAGCCAACTATGTGCAGCGCGCCGGTCGGGCCGGCCGGCGCACGGAATCGGCCGCCTTTGCGTTGACGTACGCGCAGCGACGGTCGCACGACCTGACCCACTACGGCGAGCCAGAGCGGCTGGTTGCCGGCCGGATTCGTCCGCCACGTATCACGCTGTCCAATGAGAAGATCGTCCGCCGGCATATGCAGGCGGTGCTGCTGGCCGCCTTCTTCCGTTGGGCGCGTGACCAGAAAGGCCGTCTGTTCGGCAGGGTAGGCGAGTTCTTCCAGCCAGAGGGCGGAGAGGCCAGCGGTCCGGTACTCCTGGCGGCCTTCGCCGAGAGCAAGCCTGATCACGTGCGCGCGGCACTGACCCGGATTGTGCCTCCGCCGATCCAGTTGGAAGTGGGCGCAGCCGATTGGGGCTGGCTCCGGCGAGCCGAAGAGGATGGGCTGCTGGACCTGATCGAGCGGGCGAGCGCGGAAGTCAACTCCGATTTGGACCTGTATCAGCAGCTCGAAATGGAAGCCGCTGCGGACCGGAACTACGGGCTCAGCCAGCATTTCCAGAGCGTTACGCGTACCGTTCGTGGACGCTCGCTCCTTGGCTTCCTCGCGTCCCGGAACGTCCTTCCCAAGTACGGGTTCCCGACTGATCTTGTCGAGCTCAAGACGGATCACCTCCACGTGCCAGAGGCGGCCAAGGTGGAGCTCCAGCGGGACCTGAGCATCGCCATCGCGGAGTATGCCCCAGGCGCCGAGATCGTCGCCGCCAAACGGATCTGGACCGGAGGCGGACTCTACAAACAGCCGCACAAAGATTGGCAGGTCATCCACTATGCTGTCTGTCCGGCTTGCGGGCGGTTCCATCGAAGCAACCAGGACGTTGGCGCGGTCTGTGGGGTCTGCGGGAGTAACCTCCACGACTGGCGGCACCTGCACGGCACGTTCATCAAGCCGGAGTTCGGCTTCGTCGCAAGCCGGGACAGCCTGCGTGCGCCGGGAGAAGCACGCCCGCAACGGCTCTACGCCTCGCGCGTCTATTTCGCGGAGTACGCGCCGCCAGGGCAGGACGACTCGCACAGGAGCGAGCCGGTCTTCGAGGAAGTGCCGGAGCTCTCCAGCTCCGACTTTCAGCTCTGGACGTACTATTCTCGGTTCGGTAAGCTGGCGCTCGTCAACGCAGGCATCCAGGGCCGCGGATTCCGAATATGCCAGTGGTGCGGCTATGCCGAGGCTGCACCGGAGCCGAGACCTGTCGGCGCCAGAGTGAGACGAGCGCTGCCGCCTCCCCATGAGCACCCGCGGACAGGTCGCGATTGCAGTGGTTTCATGCAGACCCACCATCTTGGCCACGAATTCCTCTCGGACGTCCTGGAGGTGCGTCTTGACGGCCGTCTGGTCCGCTACGGCGATGAGGGGCTGTGGAGATCGCTGCTCTACGCGCTTCTGGAAGGCGCCGCGTACGAGCTGGGGATTCGTCGTGACGACCTGGATGGCACCCTCTACCGCCACACGCGTGGCGCACCGCCATCAATCATTCTCTTCGACAACGTCCCCGGCGGCGCCGGCCACGTTCGTCGGATTTCCGACGAGCTGGTCGCCTGTTTCCGCGGTGCCTTCCAGCGAGTTGCGAACGACTGCTGCGGCCCAGAGACGAGTTGCTACGAGTGTCTCCGCAACTACCGGAACCAGCCCTATCACGACGACCTGCGCCGTGGGTCGGCGCGCGATTGCCTCGACGCGCTGCTAACGGCGGCCGGCGTCGAGCATGGGCCGTCAGTCCCGATAGTACTCTTGACGACTTGAGGGGACGAGAATGGCTCGGATGATCCCCGATCGCCTGCGCACAGATACCAGGAGCCCGGCCGAAAGGCGGCTGTACCTGGCACTTCGGGATCAGCTACCAGACGATTTCACCGTCTTCCACCAGGTTTCCTGGCAGGTTCGGGACGTGCGTGGTGGGGCGCGGGATGGCGAGGCTGATTTCGTCATCGCCCATCCCTTGTTGGGCATCCTGGTGCTGGAAGTGAAGGGGGGTGCCATTCGCCATGATGGCTTCGCGGGACAGTGGTACAGTAACGAATTCGCCATCAAGGATCCATTCGCGCAGGCGCGTGGCAGCAAGTACAGCCTGCTGAGCCGGCTGCAGGAGCACCCATACTGGCGCCAGCGTCGGATCACCATCGGACATGCCGTCGCGTTTCCTGACGTCGCCGTGAATGCGAAGCTGCTCCGCCCGGATGCCTCAGCAGACATCGTACTCGATGGGATGCAGATGGGGGACCTGGCGGGATGGGTTCGCACGGCGTTCCGGCACTATCACGACGTCGCAAGAGACAGTATGCTCGGCGCGCCGGGCATGGCAGATCTGGAGCGGCTGCTCAGCCCATCCATTGAGCTGAAGCCACTGCTCGGCATCGAAATCGAGGAGGAGGGGCAGGAACTGATTCGGCTCACCGAGCAGCAATTCTGGGTGTTGGACTTTCTTGGGCGTCATCGACGAGCGGCTATCAGTGGCTGCGCCGGTTCCGGAAAGACGTTGCTGGCTACAGAGAAAGCTCGCCGTCTCAGTCAGCAAGGTTTTCGCGTTCTCCTGACGTGCTACAACCGGAACCTCGCTGATTTCTTGCGGGCAAGCCTGGCGCACGAGGAGCGGCTGCAAGTTATGCACTTCCACGGTTTGTGCCGTCAATTGGCCCACCTGGCGGGCCTCCACGATCACGATGACCGCTCGCATGGGGAAGACTACTTTGACGAAACGCTGCCCGGTCTGCTCGTCAACGCTGCCGCGCAGCTCAACTGGCACGTCGACGCGGTTATCGTGGACGAGGGTCAGGACTTTCAGTCAACCTACTGGCCCGCAATTGAGTGTGTGCTAGACGACCCGAGGGACGGAATCCTGTACGTGTTCTACGACGACAACCAGAACCTCTACGATGGGACTGAAAAGCTCCCTGTGGAGACTCTGCCCTATCCGCTAACCGTCAACTGTCGGAACACGCAGAGTATCCACTCCTTCGTGCGTCAGTTCTACCGCTCAGACCATACGACGACCGCCAGTGGGCCGGCTGGCCGGCCCGTTGACTGGATCGACTACGCGACGCCCGCGGAGTTGAAGCGACAGTTGAGCGTGCTGCTTCACCGCCTGGTCGTAGAAGGGAGGGTTCCCATCGACGATATCGTCCTGTTGACGCCGCGAGCACGCGATCACTCCATCCTCTGGAAGCTCGGCCAGCTGGGAAACTTCCGCCTGGTCGATCGACCCGGTGCCAGCGGCGAGATTCTTTGCACGACCATTCATCAATTCAAGGGCCTGGAAAGCCCCGTCGTCATCCTTGTCGAGGTTGAGCCTCATACATCTCAGGATCTCACCAAGCTGCTCTACGTCGGTGCGTCGCGTGCTCGCAACCACTTGACTATTCTGGCTCGGAATGGCTGAGCTTCATGACAATCGGAATAGCATCTCCATCAAGAGCCCCAACACCTCATCAACGTGGGAGGTGATACGGGATATTCGCGACGACGACGCCCGGGTAAAAGAGGAGCGCGGCTTTCAGGCGCAGGCCCGTCTGATTGTGCAGGAGATGCTCCCACCAGTGGGAGGGCACGAACTCGGGCAGGATCACCATCACCGTGTCGTTCGGGTGGCTCTCTCGTACCGCCTCGATGTACGCCAGCAATGGCTCGACGAGCGAGCGGAACGGCGATTCGATGACGACGAGCGGGACGTTCAGGTGCTCGGCCTCCCACGACCGGCGGAACGCGTGGGCGCTCTCGGCGTCCTCCGTAATATGAACGGCAACGGCCTGTCGATTCCGATCGAGCGCGCTGGCGAAGGCGAGCGCCTGGCGGGCCGGAACGCCGAGGTTGGCGATGGGGACGATGATCCGCGGGTGTACGTCCTCCGGCCGAAGCGGCGTTTCCGCCTGAGCGGCCTTGTCCAACCGGGCGTAGTGCCGGTGGACCATCCACATCAGCCCGATCAGCACCGGCAGCGCCAGCAGCACCATCCAGGCGCCCAGCATGAATTTGGAGACAGCCACGACGACCGCGACGACACCCGTGGTCGTGGCGCCCAGGCCGTTGATGGCCGCCCGCCAGATCCACTGGCGGCCCCGGCCGCGGGACTGCCACCACAGGCGCACCAGGCCGGCCTGGCTGAGTGTAAAGGCGATGAACACGCCGATGGTGTACAGCGGGATCAGGTTGGTGACACTGCCCGAGAACGTGACGATGAGCAGGCTGGAGGCGCCGGCCAGGAGGATGATGCCGGCGGTGAAGGCGAGGCGGTCGCCCCGAAACTGGAAGGTCCGCGGCAGAAAGCGCTCCTTGCCCAGCACGCTCGCCAGCCGGGGGAATCCTGCAAACGCGGTGTTCGCCGCCAGGAGGAGCACGATGGCCGTCGCGAACTGGACGAGATAGAAGTACCAGCCGGTCCCGACGATGACCCGCGCCACCTGGCTGTTGACCGTCTGGACCTCCGCCGGATCGGGCAGGATGCCGAGCTGGCCGGAGAGGACCGAGAAGCCGATGAAGATCGTCGCGAAGAGCGTCCCCATCGCCACCAGCGTAATCCGCGCGTTGCGGACCTCGGGCGGCTTGAAGGCCGGAACGCCATCCAGAATGGCCTCGGTCCCGGTCAGCGCCACGGCGCCGGAGGCAAAGGCCCGTGAGACGAGGAGCAGCGTCAGCGCCTCGGCGGCGTGCGCCTCGGCCCAGCCCGCCGGCGCTTCATACGGCGGCAGCGTGCCGGTGACCAGCCGGAAGAGCCCGTAGCCCAGCAAGCCGAGGATGGTCGCCACATAGATGTACGTCGGGACGGCGAAGATGGTGCCGGCCTCGCGCATGCCGCGCAAGTTCAGAAGGGTCACCACGGCGACGACCGCCACGCCGATGAGCACCCGGTGCTCGAAGAGGGTCGGGAAGGCCGACGTGATGGCGCTGACGCCGGCGGAGACCGAGACGGCCACGGTCAGGATGTAGTCCGTCAGGAGCGCCGCCGCCGCCACCAGCCCGGCCAGCGGCCCAAGGTTCTCGTAGGTGACGGAGAAGCCACCGCCACCCCCCGGATACGCTCGGATCACCTGAAGATAGCTGATCACGACGATGGCGAGGACGACGACGATGGCCAGGGTGATCGGCATCGTCAGGGCGAGGGCGGCGGCGCCCGCCAGCGCGAGCATCCGCATGATCTCCTCGGTCGCGTAGGCCGAGGACGAGATGTTGTCCGACGCAAAGACCGCGAGCCCTTTGATCTTGCTGACCCGCTCAAGGCTCTCCTGCGCCGTCGCCAGCGGAGCGCCGAGCAGCAGCCGCTTCACCCGGCGGAAGAGGCCGACCAGGCCGGTCGCCGGCTTTTCCTGCTCGGGCCGAGGGACGAGCAAGCCGGGCTCGATCCGGCGAAAGGCCCGATGGCGGGCGATCCGGACGAAGTCGTTGCCCGGCCGACTCCCGCGCACGACCTCACGCCATTCGAGGTCCGGGTGGACCGGGCTCGACGCCGGTACGTCCCCTCGTCCTTTCGATGCGCCGGTCCTGGCGTCTTGCTTTGACGGTTGCTCGGATTCCATGCCTGCCGTTCCTCATATCGGACTCGAACGGCCCTTACTTTCGCGCCAAACGCGCCGCTGCGCAAGGCGTCGGTAACGAGTGATGAGTGATGAGTGATGAGTAAAGAGTGGCCGCCTTCTAGCACTCATCACCCATCACCCATCACTCATCACTTCCCCATCGCCTGCCGGATCGCCTGGTCTTCCTCGTCCGTCAGCGGGTAGGGGGACTGGCCGGCCTGGATGGGCTTGGCGTAGACGCGGCTGCCGTCGCGGGCGAAGAGGCCGGTGAGGAGCACGCCGTCTCCGGCGGTGTTCAGCAGCGCGATGGCGAAGCTCTGATCGCCGCCGGTATCCCGGAACGGGTTGAAGCGAATGACGGCAAACCGCTGGAGCGCGCCGTCCAGTTGTTGCCGCTGGGCGGACTGCTCATCCCGGAGCGCGCCGACCTCGCCGGCAAACCGGTCGAGCCGGGCGAGCAGCCCGTCGAGGATCTGCTGGAGGTTCTGGCCCTCGGCGTCCTGGACGAGCTGCTGATAGTGTCGGGTCAGCCGTCTCAATTGGAGGTGCAGCCAGACTACCCAGCCGCCGAGGGCAAACGCCAGCACAAGTGCAGCGGCCCCGAGGATTCCAAGGACGCTCGGAAAGGCCCCGCTTCCTGGTTCCATGGCCCACCTCGACCACATACGTCATACGTCACCCGTCATGCGTCATGCGTCACTCGTCATGCGTCATAGGACAAGTGACGCATGACGTATGACGTACGACGCATTGCTCGGGCGAGCCCGATTCCGGTATAATCGCGGTAGACGCGCCACCTCAGTCCAAAGGAGCGACCCGGTGCCCAAGAGGTATCCCACGCCGGCGAGCCGCGGGCCGGCCGGCCGGCCAAAGCAAGCCACGAACAAGCGCCGACGAGCGACCGAGCCTGCCGCCGAGACGCCTGCCGCATCCAGCGCACCGGCCGTCGCGACGGCACCGCGCCCGAGCCCGGTGCCGCGCTCGAGCCCGATGCTGCGACCCGGCCCGGCGCTACGGGTGGCGGTTCGTCCGAATCCGCCACCCGTCCACGTCAACTACGACTACGTCCTGCGCGACCTCCGCCGGATCGCGCTGACGGCCGGGCCGCTGATCGCCGGCCTGGTCGTCCTCTCGTTCGTCCTTCGCTAGAGCAGCATCCGGGGGGGGGGGTTTAAAAAACCCCACACGGGGGGTTGTAAAAAACCCCCCTGGGGGGGGGGGGGGGGGC
>JACQGW010000332.1 GCA_016199325.1 Chloroflexota bacterium | reverse complement strand
TCTCTGCGCCTCTGCGGTTTCGTTAGGCGTTCCCGGGATTCTCCGCGACGAAGAACGGCTGCGTCCAGGCGTGCTCCGTGAAGCTCGGCAGCCGGCGCCCGATGGTCAGGACGGGCTCACGGTTCCAGCAGACGGCGCGGACGTAGCCCTCGAAACCCTGGACTTCGTAGCTCGCCGACGGGCCGCGCTCCTCGTGGAGCACCTTGCCGCCCCGGCCGACGAACCGGATCGTCTCAGCCCGCTCGGCGCGGAGCGAGATGGCGGCGCCGCGGACGGCGATCTCCTCGAACGTGATGCCCGTCGAGGCGTAGCAGTTGCCGGCCATCAACTGCTGGACGATGGCCTGGCGGGTCAACGCCGGGGCGCAGACGTAGTTCGACGCCCGGCAGGGCTGCTCCTCCCGGAAGAAGTGGAAGTCGGAGTTGGCGTACCCCCAGAGCCGGTCGCCTCTGGTCAGGAGCTCGTCCCACAGCGTTGTGGCCTCGCCCCAGCCGATCGGGTCGGCGAAGGTGGTCCGGTACTGGACCGAGCCGGTGTTCATGATCTCCACGCCGGTCAGGTTGCGACACTGGCGGAGCAGGTCCGGACTGGCCGGGTAGACGTTGGGATGGCAGAAGAAGGCGAAGCCACCGGCGGCGTTCACCTTATCGATGGCCCCCTGGAAATCCAGGACCGGGCGATGGATGCCGGCCGGCCCCGGCGTCGCATTGATGCAGTTGATGTGGGCCAGTTGGACGCCGTTCTGATGGATCGAGTGCTCGTAGGACGGGATCGTCAGGAAGCTGTCGGTGGTCAGCCCGGGGTCGAGCACGTACGGCTGCTCATCCCGATCGGCGCTCAGCGGCTTCTGGTCGCCCGCCATATCGTGGTCCGTAAGGGCGAGGAAGTCGTAGCCGTGGGACTGGTAGATGTCTCGCAACTGGTTGGGCATGTACTGTCCGTCGCTGTGCAGGCTGTGCGCGTGCAGCTCGCCCCGATACCAGCGCCAGGAGGCGTCCTGACGATAGGGGTTCCCGATCGAGAAAGCCATCGGCTTCTTCGCTCCTCCTCCGTAACAGTGGTTGCGGCCCTATCTTACCACGTGCGAACGCGCCTGGCACGACAGAGAAGATGAAACCGGGCTCGTCGGCATGGCGGGCGCCACACAAGCGCGGTAGAATCAAGGAGTGAGTGCTGATCATCTCAGGAAAAGGCAAGCGTATGGCACGGCTGAGCAACAAGCCACCCCGCTACAAGTTCTTTCTCAATCCGTATCAGGACATGCGCTGTACGCGCTGTCCGAAGTGTGAGGGCAAGACCCGGCTGCGGAAGCTCCCGCTGCTGATCCACGTCGAACCGGCGAACCTGCTGGCGCTCAATAAGACCTGCCGCTACTGCCCGTACTGTGACCTGCTGATCGCACATCAGGACGAGATCGAGGCGTTTCTGGCCGCCTTCTTTGGAGAGCGCAAGCCCGAGGTCGTCGGCAAGGACTACCTTGTTGTTGGCACTCTCGATCGCGCCGACTGGAAAGAGAGCGCCCGGACGCCGATCATGCCCCGGGACATGTTGGCGCGTGTGTACGAGTTCAAGGAAGTCCTGCACTTCAGGGTGACCGGCGGCTGGATGCCGCGGGACCAGGCAGGCGCTTCCCCTCCACCAGATCGGCCGACCCATTGACGGCCATGTGGTACAATCTGGGAAAGTGCTATGCTGTAGCTCGCACGCTCACGGTCCAGCGGCGGGTTGCTCCACAGGAAAAGGTCTTCGGGGTCGACCAGCCTGGAGTTCATTCGGCACAATGGCAACCTGCATGGGGGTCTGCGATGGTGGTTCCGATCACGAAACACCGCTTCACGGTGGTAGAATACCGCCGGATGGGCGAGGCCGGCATCTTCGGTGAGGACGACCGCGTCGAGCTCATTGAGGGGGAAATCGTGGACATGACGCCGATTGGCAAGAGGCATCTGGCCGCTGTTGATCGTCTCAACGATCGGTCTGTCCGAGGTCTGGGCGATCGCGTCATCGTCCGGGTGCAGGGGGCCCTCCGGCTGCGCGAGGACTCGGAGCCCCAGCCGGATCTCGTCCTGCTGCGCCGCCGGCCGGACTTTTACGCCACCGTCGACGCCGGCCCGGCGGACGCCCTCCTGGTGGTCGAGGTTGCCGAGACCACGGTGCAGTACGATCGGGAGGTCAAGGTCCGGCTCTATGCTCAGGCCGGCATCCCGGAAGTGTGGTTGGTTGACCTGGTCGCAAGGGTTATCACGGTCTATCGCGAACCCGGCCCGCAGGGCTATCGCACGCTCTTCACGATTCGAGGCACGGACCGCCTGAGCCCGCAGGCATTTCCCGAGTTCGTTCTCACCGCCGATCAGATCCTGGGCTGATCGGCCTGGAGCAGTTTCGAGAAAGGCTCTATCGGAACCGCGCTAACCGCCCCAGACCTGCCCGAACAGCCGGACCCAGTTGCCACCCAGGACCTTCTGGACGTCGTCTTCGGCGTAGCCACGGGCCAGCAGGCCCTCCGTCACCGCGGGCACCTGTGTGCTGTCGGCGACGGCAAACGGCAGCGGCCAGACCGCCCGGCCGGGGATGATGCGGTCGGCCTGCCTCAGCGTACGCCGTTGAGCAGCAGATCGTGCAGATCGCTGTTCTGCACGCCCCGCTGGTGCCAGGCCGCGTAGCGGGGCGAGAGCGGGTGGCTGACGACGATGGGGACGATCTGCTCGTGGCGGCCGCCGTGCGAGCGAAGACCGGTCGCCACCGCCGAGAGATCGTGCTTCGCCCGTGACTTGCCCAGCGCGGTGCGGGCATCGGCGGCGACGGAGAGGTCGCCGATCCGGTCGATGGGGTGCTCGTAGATGGCGGCGGCCTCTTCCCGGACGTACACCTCCTCCACGCCGTCGAGGCCGGCCAGCACCTCCCGAGCCCGCTCCCGCTCGGCGGGAGGCAGGTGGACCCAGGCGAAGGAGCCGAGGGCGCCGTGGTGGACGACGTAGGGATCGGTGATGGGCAGGACAACGTGGTAGTCGCGGATGCCGGCGGCGTCGAGCACGTCTTCCAGGTAGTGCACGCGCGGCGAGCCGTCCGGCTGCTGCTTGGCGTTCATGCCGTGGTCGGCGGTGATGCCGACCACGTAGCCCAGATCCAGGTACTCCCCGAGCAGCTCGTCGAAGCGGCGGTAGAACAGGTCGGCCAACGGGCCGCCCGGCGGCTGCTTGTGCTGGACGAAGTCGGTCAGCGAGACGTACAGCAGGTCGAGCGGGCCAACCGCCCGACTCACGGCGAGGCCGATCTCCAGCGCGTAGTGGCTCAGGTCCCACTCGTAGGGGCCGGGGTTCGGCCGGCCGACCAGCCCGACCACGTCGTCCAGCTTGAAGGCGGGCAGCGCCTGCTCGTGCGCCCTCTCCGCGCTGACCGCGGGCACCCCGCCCGCCGCGAGTAGCCGGCGCAGCTTCTCCTTGGCGGTCACACAGAGGACCGCGGCCCCGACGCGCTGGAGCTCGGCGTGGATGGTCGGCGCCCGCAGGAAGGCGGGATCGATGAGCTGAACCTCTGCGCCGGTAGGGCTCAGGTAATGGTTGCCGGGGATGCCGTGGACGACCGGCGGGGCTCCGGTGACGATGGAGAGGTTGTTGGGGTTCGTGAGCGACGGCATATGGCCCCGTCCGACGTGATAGGCGCCGCCGCTCGCCAGCATCGCCGCAAGGCGCGGCATCAACCGGCGCGCCAGCGCATCGTCCAGATAATCGGGGCCGCCGCCGTCCACGGTGATCGCGACGGTCGGGCGCCGAGGCAGCCGGTACGCGCGACCGTTGATCGCAATCATGTGTGGAGTATAATTGCCAGGGAGGTAGGGTCTGCCGTGGACGAGAAGGAACTGCTCAGACGCATCACCACAAACCCCAGGATCATGCTCGGCAAGCCCACCATTCGTGGCAGCCGCCTGACCGTCGACGCCGTCCTCGAGATGCTGGCCGCTGGCGTCCCCGAGACCGAGATTCTCGCCGAGTACCACCCGCTCCTGGAGCCGGAGGACATCCGGGCCGTGTGGACCTATGTCCGCTGACACCAACTGGTGCATCCGGCAAGTCCGTTGCAGGTTGACTGACCCGTCCATTGTCATGCTGAGCCGCAGCGAAGCATCTCCCTGACGCTGGTGGTTCGAGCCGGGGAGATGCTTCGCTGCGGCTCAGCATGACAGACCGGGAGTTGTCCAGAGCCGCGAGGGACTTGCCGGATGCACCACTAACCGCCCCAGACCTGCCCGAACAGCCGGACCCAGTTGCCGCCGAGGACCTTCTGGACGTCGTCCTCGGCGTAGCCCCGGGCCAGCAGTCCCTCCGTCACTTCCAGCATCTTCGAGCTATCGGCGACGGCGTAGGGCATCGGCCAGACCGCTCGGCCCGGCACCTTGCGGTCGGCCTGCGCCTGCGTGCCGCCCCAGGCCGGCGTGCCGGAGAAGTTCGGCTCGTGGCCGTCGACGTAGTCCATCCCGATGCCGACGTGGTCGACGCCGACGAGGTTGGCGACGTAGTCGATCTGCCGGAGATACTGCTCCAGCGTCGGAGCCTCCTCGCGGTCGAAGTCGCAGACGAAGTTGGGGTGGCTGGTGATCCCCATCACGCCGCCGCGGGCGGCCAGGGCGCGGATCACCTCGTCTGTCTTGTTCCGCGGGTTGTCGACCAGCCCCAGGCAACAGGCGTGGGTGATCGCCACGGGCGACTCCGCCGCGTCGACGGCGTCGAGGGTCGTGCGCTCGCCGACGTGGGAGAGGTCGATGAGGATGCCGGTCCGGTTCAACTCACGTACGACGGCGCGGCCGAAGATGGTCAGCCCGCCGTTGCGGGGCTCCAGGCAGCCGTCGCCGACGAAGTTGGCCGTCATGTACGTCAGTTGGATGATCCGGATGCCCAGGCTGTGAAACACCTTGACCAGACGCAGATCGCCCTCGATGGGGACGGCGTTCTGGAAGCCGTAGATGAGGCCTACCTTCCCGGCGGCCTTGGCGGTGGCGATGTCCGCCACCGTTCGGACGGGCATCACGAGGTCGGCGTGGCGCTCGACGAGCAGGTCGAAGTCGCGAATGCCCTCGACCGCCTGGCGGAAGTTCCGGCTGGGCATGACGACGGTGACGTTGGCGGCGGTGATGCCGCCCGCCTGCATCTTGCGGAAATGCGCCTCGTCGAAGCGGCTGACGTCGAGCGCGTCGATCACGATGGAGCGATTGTGGAGCAGCGCGGCGCGCTCGTGGAGCGATGGCATGGAGAGCGTCATCGGGTCCTCCCGTTGCTGGCGTTTTGACAAGGGGCGAGGCTCGTGCC
>JACQGW010000331.1 GCA_016199325.1 Chloroflexota bacterium | reverse complement strand
TGACGCCGGACACGGACCTGAAGGCGATCGAGGCGGTGGACGGCACCGGCAAGCTGCGGGTCTGGCTCCAGAACGAGTACACCGGCCGCAAGTGGGCCATCGAGGATGTCGACACCGTCGTCCTCTCCTGGGGCGGCAAGGCGGTCGACGGCCTCTACCGGGCCCTCAAGGGCCAGGTGCCGGAGCTCGTGCTGGTGGGCGACGCCATGGCGCCCCGCCGCCTGCAGGACGCCATCCTGGAAGGGACGCGGGCGGCGAGAAAAATCTGAAGTGGGAGGGAACCACACGGGGCATGTGATCCAAGTAATGAGGCGAGGCGCACCACGACGCCCATCTCACGAGCGAGGAGGCGGGCCGGCGCGTCAGGGTCATTCCGAGCCGCAGCGAGGAATCTCCTCGTCCGCCAGGGATCACGCGGGGCTGGTCCACACGACCGGTGAAGCAGAAGCCCACGCGCCCTGCGGCCCCGCGCCCGGCGTGCAGTTGTCCCTCAACCACCGGGGAGATTCCTCGCTGCGGCTCGGAATGACAGACGGTGGCTCGGAATGACAGACGGTGGCTCGGAATGACAGGAGGTGACCAGCGCAGCGGTCAATAAAGGAGGTGATCCCAACAAGCGAACGGGTTCCGTGACGGAGCGAGCGCCATTCGGGGATCGTTGGTGGGTTGTCCATGTCCGCATGCGGGTATGGCGTAGCCCCCGGCCTCCGAACAGGCCGGGGAGAGCAAGGGAGGAAGAACGTGCATCCGTACGTGCCCGAGTTGATGGAACGCTTCCGGCAAGGCAAGGTTTCCCGACGCGAATTCGTGCAGAACGCCGCGCTCCTGGGTCTCTCGCTGAGCGCGGCCACGGCGTTCCTGGCCGCCTGTGCCCAGCAGCAGGCGGCAGCGCCCCAGCCGACCGTCTCAGCTCCCGCGCAGCCGACCAGGCCGCCGGCTGCGCCCACCGCAGCACCAACCCAGGCGCCGGCTGCGGCCGCCACGGCAGCACCCACCGCGGCGCCGACCGCCGCGCCGAAGGTCGCGCAACCCGCTACTCCTATCAAGCGCGGCGGCACGTTGCAGGTTGCCCAGCGCCTGACGACGAACCTCGCCGAGCCGGCTCGGTTCGACAGCTACAACCAGTCCAACTTCGTCCGCAACGTCAACGAGTATCTCTCGGACATCGACGCCAAGGGCGTCGCCCAGCCTCACCTGCTGGAGAAGTGGGAGCCGTCCGCGGACCTGAAGACGTGGACGCTGACCGTGCGCAAGGGCGTCAAGTGGAACATGCCCAACCCCCGCGACCTCGACGCCGAGGACGTCGCCTTCAATCTCAGGCGCCTGGTCACGAAGGAGACGGCCTCCTCGGCGCGTGCGCTGATGAACTACCTCCAGCCGACCGGCGTCGAGGTCGTCGACAAGATGACGGTCAAGCTCCACCTGGACCGCGGCGAGTTCGGCGTTCCCTACCACTTCTACCACTACCCGTCGCTCATTGTGCCACGGGAGTTCGAGGGGGACTGGGAGAAGCAGCCCTGGGGAACCGGCGGCTTTACGCTGGTGGAGCATATCAAGACCGAGCGCGCCAGGTTGAAGCGGCGGGAGGGCTACTGGCGGAATGGCGCCGATGGCAAGCCGCTCCCATACGTCGACGAGATCGTCGCCGTCGACCGCGGCACGGAGCCGGCCAGCGTCGTCGCCGCCTTTGGCGGCGACCAGGTCGACTACTTCATGAAGCCGCCCCCGAGCGTCATCACGGCCATCGAGAAGCTGCCGAACGCCCAGGTCATCCAGGCGCCCTCCTCGGATACGGCACTCTTCCGAATGCAGGTGGACAAGAAGCCGTTCGACGACGAGCGGGTGCGGAACGCCCTGAAGCTGGTCCAGAACCGCGAGCAGCTCCTCAAGACCGCCTTCCAGGGCTGGGGCACCATCGGCACCGACACCCACGCGCACGAATCGCAGCCGGACTTCTCGCCGGTCCCGGTGCCGAAGCAGGACATCGCAAAAGCGAAGGCGCTCCTGGCCGAGGCCGGCTATCCCAACGGGATCGACGTCACGATGGAGATCGGCGTTGGTGACTGGACCAACACCGCCTGCACGGTGCTCAAGCAGCAGGCCGAGCCGGCCGGCATCCGGATCACGCTGAAGGTGTACCCCGGCACCTCGTTTACCGGCATGTGGGACAAGGTCCCCTTCGGCTACACGACCTGGTACCACCGGCCGCTGGTGACGATGAACTACCAGCTCGCCTACATCTGCGGCGCCGCCTGGAACGAGACGCACTGGTGCGACAAGGAGTTCGAGAAGATGCTGGACGACGCTGCCGGCCAGGTCGCCCTGGAGGACCGCAAGCGGAAGATGGGGCCGGTGATCCGCCACGTTCAGGAGCACGGGCCCATCGGCGACCCGTTCCACATGAACGTCTTCATCGCGGCCAGCAAGCGCACGCAGAACGTCATCGGCAATCCCTTCGGCTACTCCCTGTTGTACGACGCCTGGCTGGCCCAGTGATCACCTGATCAGCAGGGCTCGCCGACGGGACCGGCGCGCTCGGCCGACGGGCCGAGCGCGCCGGCATGGATGGAGAATCGCCGAAGGAGCAGATAGTGATCGTCAATCGGCACCCCAGGGTCGAGCTGTTCTCGGCCGAGGACGTCGAACGGGTCCACCAGGCGTCGCTGCGGATCCTCGAAGAGACCGGCTACGCGATTCATAGCGAGGAGGCCCTCGACATCCTCGAAGCGACCCCCGGCACCCGCGTCGACCGCGACCAGGAGCGGGTCTGGTTCGATCCGAAGCTGGTCGAGCGATCGATCGCGCAGTGCCCGCCGTCCTGCACCTTCCACGCGCGCAACCCGAAGCACAACCGGACCATCGGCGGCGACCACATCACGGTCACACCGGTCGGCGGCTGCCCCTTCACCCACGATCTGGAGCGCGGCCGGCGCATCGGCAGCCTGGCGGACGTCGTCGAGCTGGACAAGCTCGTCTACCAGCTCCCGGAGACCGACGGCGCCGGCACCGGCATGGTCGCCATGCAGAACGTCCCGGTGCCGCTCCGTCCGGCAGTCACGTCGCTCGTCACGGCGCTTCTGTCGGACAAGGTCAGCGGGGTGAGCGGTCTGGCGCCCCGGGCCGGCGACCTCGACCGCGACCCCATCGCCGAGTTCAAGGAGTCGGTCGGGGCGATCTTCGGATCGGACTGGGACTACGTCGCCAGGCCGCTGACGCACGGTTTCGTGAACACCATCAGCCCGCTGATGCTCGACGACCGGATGGCGGGCACGCTGATCAACTCGGCGAAGTGCGGCCAGCCCTGCCTCATCTCGCCCCTGGTCATGGGCGGCATCAGCGGGCCGATGACGTTCGCCGGCGTGATGGCGCAGTCGAACGCCGAGTTCCTGGGAGGGCTCGTCCTGGCTCAGGCCGTCCGCCCCGGCGTGCCGGTCATCTACGGCTGCCTCTCCACCATTTGCGACATGAAGATCGGTGCGCCGGCCTACGGCAGTGTCGAGCTGGCGCTGGCGACCTGTCTGACGGCGCAGACCGCCCGGCGGTACGGCATCCCGTCGCGCGGCGGCGGTGGCCTGAGCGACTCCAAGCTGCCGGACGTCCAGGCCGGCTATGAGCACATGATCCTGATGCTGGTGACCGTCCTGTCGGGCATCAACATGTTCACGCATGGCGCCGGCATGTTCGAGTCCTTCCTGTGCAGCTCCTACGAGCTGCTGATGCTCGACCAGGACGCCATCGGCATGGTCAAGCGGCTCGTCCAGGGGCCGGCCATCGACGACGAGGAGCTGGCGGTCGACGTCATCCACGCGGTCGGCCCGCAGGGGATGTTCCTGACGACCGACCACACCTATCGGCACTTCAAGCGCGCCTACTTCGAGCCGAAGCTGATGGATCGACAGGTCTACGCCGAGTGGGCGAAGCGGGGGGCGAAAAGGGCCGATCAGCGGGCGACCGAGGCGTGGAAGCAGTTGCTGACCCAGTACCGCGGGCCCGAGATCCCGCTGGATCCGCACGTCGTCAGGCTCTACGAGGAGCGGATCCGGCGAACCGAGTCGCTGATGGAGCAGCCCGAGGACTGGCCCCGCCACCTCGTCGGCCTGGCGCCGGCGAGCAGGGTGGGGTAGAAGGAGGAACATGCCGCTATGGCGACTTTCAAGCACCTCTTCACGCCGTTCCAACTGGGGCACGTGACGCTTCGGAACCGCATCGTCAGCACACCGCACGCGACCCGGTTCGGCAAGGACGGCTACATCACCGAGCGGTACACCCGCTACCACGCCGAGAAGGCGAAGGGCGGCGCCGGGCTCGTCCAGTGCTTCGGTAGCATGGGCGTCCACCCGACCTCTCACTGGAGCGGCGTCAACAACTGGGACGACTCCTCGCTGCCGACTTTCACGTCGTTCGCCGCCGCCGTCCACGCCCACGGCGCCCACGTCATGACCCAGATCACCCACCGCGGCCGGCGCACGACGTCGGGTCCCTCGGAGCGCGCCCTGCTGGCCCCCTCGGACATCCCGGAGCGGCTGCATCGGGAGATCCCGCACGAACTCGAGAAGGAGATGATCGGCGAGATCGTCCGGGCCTATGCGGCGGCGGCCTTGCGCCTCAAGCGCGCCGGCTTCGACGGCGCCGACGTGAGCGCCTTCGCCCGCCACCTCATCGACCAGTTCTGGCTGCCGTCGATCAACCAGCGGACGGACGAGTACGGCGGCAGCTTCGAGAACCGGATGCGGTTCGGGGTGGAGGTCCTCCAGGCCATCCGCGCCGCCGTCGGCCGCGACTTCATCGTCGGCATGCGGGTCAGCGGCGACGAGCTGATCGAGGATGGGCTGAACCTGGAGGGGATCGTCGAGATCGTCCAGTACCTCAACGACCTCAAGCAGCTCGACTACTTCAGCGTGACCGGCTCGACGGGTGAGACGGCCCGGCATACCCAGATGCTGATGCCCTTCGCCAACACACCCCACGCCCTCTACGCGTCGTTCGCCGCCCGCATCCGGCAGGTGGCCGACGTGCCGATCATCTACGTCGGACGGGTCGTCGATCCGCTTCACGCCGACCGGCTGATCGACGAAGGCGTCTGTGACTTGGTGGCGATGACCCGGGCCCTCATGGCCGACCCGGAGATGCCGCGCAAGGCGATGGAGGGCCGGCTCGACGACATCCGGTACTGTCTTGGGATGGTCGACGGCTGCCTGGGGGCCGCTGCCCGCGGCGTCAACCTGAGCTGCTCACAGAACCCGGTGACCGGACGGGAGGCCGAGCTGAGCGAGATCGTTCCGGCAGCCGTCCGGAAGAAGGTTGTCGTCGTCGGCGGCGGTCCGGCCGGCCTGGAGGCGGCGCGCGTTGCCGCCCTGCGCGGCCATGAGGTCGTTCTGTACGAGAAGGGTCCCGAGCTGGGCGGCCAGGTCCTCGTCGCCGGCAAGGCGCCGCTCCGCCCGAGCTACGATCAATCGGCCCACTGGCTGGCGCGGCAGGTTGCCAGGACGAGCGCCAAAATCCACCTGAACACCGAAGCGACCGCCGAGATGGTCCTGGCCGAGCGCCCGGGTGCCGTCGTCGTCGCGACGGGGGCGACGCCGCGCCGACCCACGCTCCCCGGCGCGGACCTCCCCGGCGTCTGCACGGTGAGCGACGTTCTGCTCGGCACGGTGCCGGCCGGGCAGCGGTGTGTCGTCGTCGACAGCACCGGCACGGTCCAGGCCGGGCTGGCGGCCGACTTCCTGGCCAAACAGGGGCAGCAGGGCAGGGAAGTCATCGCCGTGACCCCGTACCACACCTTCTGCGACGCCACGGAGGCGTCGACGAAGGAGCCGCTCTACGCCGAGCTGTACGCGGGGAACGTGGCGATGACGCCGGACACGGACCTGAAGGCGATCGAGGCGGTGGACGGCACGGGGAAGCTGCGGGTCTGGCTCCAGAACGAATACACCGGCCGCAAGTGGGCGCTGGAGGACGTCGACACCGTCGTTCTCTCCTGGGGCGGCAAGGCGGTGGACGGCGTGTACCGGGCTCTGAAGGGGAAGGTGCCCGAGCTGGAGCTGGTGGGCGATGCGATGGCGCCCCGCCGCCTCCAGGACGCCATCCTGGAGGGGACGCGGGCGGCGAGAAGGATCTGAAGTTGGAGGGAACCACAGAGGCTGGAGAGATCACATACTGGAGGAGAGGACGTGCATCCCTATATTCCCGAGTTGATGGAACGCTTCCGACAAGGGAGAGTCAGCCGACGCGAATTCGTGCAGAACGCGACGTTGCTGGGATTGTCGCTGAGTGCAGCGACGGCGTTCCTGGCGGCCTGCGCGCAACAGCAGGCGGCAGCGCCCCAGCCGACCGTCTCGGCTCCAGCGCAACCGACGAGGCCGCCGGCTGCCCCGCCGACGGCCGTGCCGACCGCTGCACCAACCCAGGCGCCGGCTGCTGCCGCCACCACGGCGCCCGCTCCAGCCGCGACGGCGGCGCCGACGGCCGCGCAGCCGGCCAGCGCCGTCAAGCGCGGTGGCACGTTGTTCGTCGCCCAGCGGCTGACGACGGCCCTGGACGAGCCGGCGCGGTTTTCCAACTATCACCAATCCAACCTCGTCCGCAACATCAACGAGTATCTCTCGGACATCGACGCCAGGGGCGTCGCCCAGCCCCACCTGCTGGAGAAGTGGGAGCCGTCGGCGGATCTGAAGACGTGGACCCTGACGGTTCGCAAGGGCGTCAAGTGGAACATGCCCAAGCCCCGCGATCTCGACGCCGAGGACGTGGCCTTCAACCTCAGGCGGTGGGTAGCCAAGGAAACCGCCTCGTCGGCGGCCGCGCTGATGAACTACCTCCAGCCCGGCGGCGTCGAGGTCATCGACAAGTCGACGGTGAAGCTCCACCTCGACCGCGGCGAGTTCGCCGTCCCCTACCACTTCTACCATTACCCGGCGCTGGTGCTGCCGCGTGAGTTCGAGGGGAACTGGGAGAAGCAGCCCTGGGGCACCGGCGGGTTCACGCTGGAGGAGCACGTCAAGACCGAGCGCGCCAAGTTAAAGCGGCGGCCGGACTACTGGCGGAACGGCGCCGACGGCAAGTCGCTCCCCTATGTCGACGAGATCATCGCCGTCGATCGCGGCGATGAGGTGGCCACCGTGGTCGCCTCGTTCGCGGCCGGCCAGGCCGACTACTACATGAAGCCGACCCCCAGCGTGGTGCCCGCGATGGAGATGTTGCCGAACGCCCGGGTCGTCCAGGCGTCCTCCTCGGATACGGCGCTCTTCCGAATGCGCGTGGATCGCAAGCCGTTTGACGACGCGCGCGTGCGCACCGCCGTGAAGCTCGTCCAGAACCGCGAGCAGCTCCTCAGGGTCGCCTTCAAGGGCTGGGGCACCATCGGCACCGACACGCACGCGCACGAGTCGCAGCCGGACTTTGTCCCGGTTCCGGTGCCGAAACAGGACATCGCCCGGGCGAAGACGCTGCTGGCCGAGGCCGGCTATCCCAATGGGATCGACGTCACGATGGAGATCGCGGCCGGCACGGAGTGGGCCCAGGTCGCCTGCACGGTGCTCAAGCAACAGGCCGAGCCGGCCGGCATCCGGATCGCGCTGAAGGTGTATCCGGCGACGCAGTGGGTGGGCAAGTGGACGGAGATCGACTTCGGCTACACGCAGTGGTACCACCGGCCACTGGTCACGATGAACTACCAGCTCGCCTACATCTGCGGCGCTGCCTGGAACGAGACGCGCTGGTGCGACAAGGAGTTCGAGAAGATGCTGGCCGATGCCTCCAGCCAGGTCACGCTGGAGGACCGTAAGAAAAGGATGGAAGCGGTCGAGCGGCGCCTCCAGGAGCACGGCGCCATCGGCGACCCCTTCCATATGAACGTCTTCATCGCGGTCAGCAAGCGGATTCAGAACGTCGTGGGCAACCCGTTCGGCTACGCGCAGCTCTACGACGTCTGGCTGGCGCAATAACGGGAAAGGAGCAGGACATGAACCGGGTCGATCAATTCGGGGCCTTGTTCGAGGAGTGGCAGCGGCGGGGACTTGACCGCCGCCGCTTCCTCCGATTGGTGGCGGTCGGGACGAGCGCGTCGGCGCTCTCGGCCATCATCGCCGCCTGCGGCGGGCCGCCGCCCGCGGCGACGAGCCTGCCGGCCACACCCACGCGCGTTCCGAGCGCAGCGAGCCCGGCGCCGCAGCAGACACCGACGCCGCTGGCGCAGACGGTGGGCGTGAAGACCGGCCTGCCGGCGCCGACCTCGGCGGCCTTTGTCGATAAGCCGTTCCTGATCGCCCAGAACGCCGAGCCGGATTCGCTCGACATCCACAACTCGACGGCGAACGTCGCGCTCGGCACGTACAAGCTGGTCTATGAAGGGCTGGTCAGCCTGGACGAGGAGATGCGGGTCATCAACCTGCTGGCCGAATCCTGGGAGCCCTCCGCCGACGCCAAGGAGTTCACCTTCAAGATCAAGAAGGGGCTGAAGTTCCACGACGGAGAGCCCTTCAATGCGGCGGCCGTCCGCGGCAACTTCGAGCGGGTGCTGGCCCCCGACGCCAAGCTGAAGCGGCAGGGCTTCTTCGGCGCGGTCATCGACCACGTCGAGTCGCCCGACGATGGGACGGTCAAGCTGGTCGCCAAGCAGCCGTTTGCGGCGATGATCGCGACGATTGCGCACCCGGCCGGCGGGATCGGCAGCCCGGCGGCGATGAAGAAGTGGGGCGCCGACTTCGCCACCCATCCCGTCGGCACCGGCCCCTACCGGTTCGTCGAGTGGGCTCGGGGCGATCGCATCATCTTCGAGCCGAACCCCGATTACTGGAACAAGGCGCTGGGCCCATCGGTCTCGCGGGTCATCGTCAAGGGGATCCCCGAGCCGAGCTCGCTGGGCATCGCCGTCCAGACCGGCGACGCCCAGTTCGCCGCTCCGCTCAACGCGCCGCAGGCCGAGCAGCTCCGGCGCGCCCAGGGGGTCGCGGTGACGGAGACCGCGGCCATCACGGTCTTCTACGTGACGCTCAACAACACGAAGAAGCCCTTTGACAACAAGCTCGTCCGGCAGGCGCTGAGCCTCGGCATCAATCGGGAGCAGGTCCTCAAGGCGGCCGATCTCGGCAAAGGGCGGATCGCCGACTCCCCGCTGGCCCCCGGCGTCTGGGGGTATCACAGCGTGAAGACCCCCGAGTTCAATCCCCAGAAGGCGAAGGAGCTTCTGGCCCAGGCCGGTTATCCCAACGGCTTCAAGTCGGTCCTCTGGACCACCGCCGTCAACAAGGACCGGGCGGTCGCCATCCAGGGCCAACTGAAGCAGATCGGCGTCGAGATCGAAGTCGTCCAGATGGAATCGGCTGCGCTCTCTGCCGAGACGGCGAAGCCGCAGGAGCAATCGCAGATCCAGATGCTGATGAGCGGCCTCTCGCCCTCGACCGGCGACGCGGACCTGGGGCTCCGGTATCCCCTCACCAAAGCGCAGTGGCCGCCGGCCGGCCTGACGACCTCCTTCTTCAACCATCCGCAGTACGAGGAGTACGTCCGGCAGGGGCTCACCTACACCGACGAGGCGAAGCGCAAGGAGGTGTACGCGAAGGCGCAGGAGCTGATCATGGAGGAGGTGCCGAACCTCTACCTCTACTCGCCCATCTACTTCGGCGCCATCCGTGACAACGTCGGCGGCGTCCGGCTCCAGGCCGACGGCGTCGTCTTCATGCGAACGGCGTACCACAAGAAGTAGCGATGTTCCGCTACATCGTGCGCCGGCTGGTGGCGCTCATCCCGGTCCTGTTTGGCGTGTCGGTCGTCATCTTCCTGATGATGCGGCTGGTGCCGGGCGACCCGGCACGCCAGGCGCTTGGCGCCGAGGCCACCGGGGAACAGGTGGAGCTGATGCGCCGGCAGTGGGGGCTCGACCAGCCGCTGCCGGTCCAGTACGTCCGCTGGCTCGAGCACGCCGTCCAGGGCGACTTCGGGCGATCGACCGTTTCCCGCGTGCCGGCCAGCCAGGAGATCTGGGCGCGCTTCCCGGCGACGCTCCAGCTCACCATCGCCGCCCTGGTGGTCTCGATCGTCCTCGGACTCTCCTTCGGCATCGTCGCGGCGGTCAGGCACAACACGCTGCTCGACCGCGCCAGCATGGTCCTGGCGCTCGTGGGCGTCTGCACCCCGTCGTTCTGGCTGGGGCTCATGCTCATGCTCCTGTTCGCCGTCTATCTCGGCTGGCTCCCCTCGTTCGGCCGGGGAACGGTCGCCCACCTGTTCTTGCCGGCGCTGACGCTGGGCACGGGCGGCGCGGCGATCATCGCCCGGCTGACGCGGTCGAGCATGCTGGAGGTGCTCAACGAGGACTACATCCGGACGGCGCGGGCGAAGGGGCTGGTCGAGCGGATCGTGATCGTCGGCCACGCGCTGAAAAACGCCTTCATCCCGATCATCACGGTCCTGGGGCTGGAGTTCGGCGGTCTCCTCTCCGGCGCCATTGTGACAGAGACCGTCTTCGCCTACCCCGGGATGGGGCTGCTGCTCGTCAACTCGATCAACAACCGCGACTTCCCGATCGTCCAGGGCGCGCTGCTGCTCTTCGCGCTCCAGTTCGTCCTGGTGAACCTGGTGGTGGACATCATTTACGCGCGGGTCGATCCACGGATAACGTATGTGTAAGCTCGGCCGGGTGATGAGTGATGAGTGATGAGATGGCCTTGCCGGCGAGTCCGCTCAGGCAGCCGCCCCGCAGTCTCTGGCGGGATGCCTGGAGCCGGCTGAGCTGCAACCGCCTCGCGATGGCCGGCGCGCTCGGCCTCCTGTTGCTCGTGCTCATCGCAGTGGGCGCGCCGGTCGTCGCCCCGTACGACCCGATCGCCCAGGACTATGACCACCTCCTCGAAGGACCGTCACTGGCGCACCCCTTCGGGACCGACAACTTCGGCCGGGACATCTTGAGCCGGGTCATTCACGGGGGACGCATTTCGCTCTCGCTCGGACTCTTCGGCACACTGGTCGGGGTGAGCCTCGGCGTCAGCGTCGGTATTCTGGCGGGCTACTACGGCGGCCTGGTGGACGACCTGACGATGCGGCTGCTCGACATCCAACTGGCCTTCCCCGGCCTGCTGCTGGCCATCACCATCATCGCCATCCTGGGGGTCGGGGCGATCAACGTCGTCATCGCCATCGGCGTCTTCTCGGTGCCGGTCTTCGCTCGACTCCTGCGGGGAACGATCCTCTCGCTGAAGCAGCGGGACTTCATCGTGGCGGCGCGCGCGATCGGCGCGACGGACCGACGGGTCATGGTCGCCCACCTGTTGCCGAACGCCTTTGCGCCGATCCTCGTCGTCGCCACGCTGCGCCTGGGAACGGCGATCCTGACGGCGTCCAGCCTGAGCTTCCTGGGGCTCGGCATCCGGCCGCCGGCTCCGGAGTGGGGCGTCATGCTGAGCGACGGCCGCCAGTTCCTCCAGCTCGCCCCCCACGTCGCCTCTTTCCCGGGGCTCGCGATTCTGTTCACCGTGCTGTGCTTGAACCTCCTGGGCGATGGGCTCCGGGACGCCCTCGATCCCAGGCTCAAGACCGTCCGGTGAGGGGACACCAGGGAACAACGACAGAAACGAAAGAGAGGAAAGCAACGATGCGTGTCTACATCGCCATCGACATGGAAGGGGTCGCAGGCGTCGTCAACAACGAGGAAGGCGCCCGCGGCAACCCCGAGTACGAGCGCGCGCGCCGCCTGATGACTGCGGAGGCGAGCGCGGCCGTCGCCGGCATCTTCGACGCCGCCCCGGACGCCCAGGTGACGGTGGCCGACTCTCACGGAACCTATCGCAATCTGATCCCGGAGGAGCTGGACGAACGCGCGACGATCAACCGGGGGAAGCCGCGGCTCCACGGGATGGTCGACGGCATCGACCGGGGGTACGACATCGCGATGCTCCTGGGCGTCCACGGCCGTGCCGGGGCGGCGCCGGCCGTGCTCAGCCACACCCACACCGGCAACATCTTCGAGGTGCGGGTCAACGGGAAGCCGTTCGGCGAGCTCGCCATGAACGCCGCGCTGGCCGGCGCCCACGGCGTCCCGGTCGTCCTCGTCGCCGGCGACCAGACCGTGGCCGAGGAGGCACGCGACCTGCTCGGCGGCGAGGTGGTCACCGTCAAAACGAAGGAGAGCCGGGGCAACCTGACGGCCGAGTGCCTCCATCCGAGAGTCTCCCAGCGGAAGATCCGCGAGGCGGCCGCCTGGGTCGTCCGCGAGCGCCCCAACGTCCCGCCGCTCAAGGTCCAGACGCCGGTGGACGTCGAGGTCGTGGTGGTCCGGCCGGTCTTCGCCGACTTCGCCGAGCTGATCGAGAACGTCAAGCGAATGGACGGCCGGACGATCCGCTTCACCCGCCCGGACATGCCGGCCGTCTACCGTATCGTCCGGCTCATCGCCGAGCTCTCGCGCGTGCCGATCTAGCTCGCCAGCCGTAGTCGGCGGAGAACCTGGTAGAAGTTCACGTCCCAGCCCCACCCGAAGGTCTTGGGCGTCAGAAGGCGCGGTTCTCTCGGATTCCAGAGCCGCTCGGTCAGCCGTTGCCAGCTCGGCAGCCGAACATCGTAGGGAATGCCGAGAAACGTTCCGACGGGCCGGTGGGTCAGCACGCCGGCGAGGAACATCGCAGTCAGGACACCAGCCGCAATGAGGAATTGGCGCATCGGAGGCCTCCAATCGTGCTCGTGAGACGACGACCACTCGCCCAATGAGGCGGCGGAATAACCCCGTCACGAATCATTCTACGTCGGGCTGGTCCCGATCGACAAGCCCCCGTGGAATGCGGGCTTGCGCAGCGGTTGAGAGCGGGAAAGGAAGAAGGGCTGAGGGCATGGGGCGGTGGGATGGGTCGATGGAGGGGTTGGCATGGCT
>JACQGW010000330.1 GCA_016199325.1 Chloroflexota bacterium | reverse complement strand
GTTCGCAGGCGCGGGGGACCGCTCCCTTACGGTCACGGCTCGGATTCGGCGTCTCCCCTGGCGGTCCTGGCGTCTTGGCGGTTCGTTCTCTCTCGGCACCGCTCCCGTGCTGGCGCGCTGTCTGCTCGCCGGCTCAATCCTGCCGCAAAGGCTGTCGATCGAGGGCGGTCCGGTAGTGCTCGGCCGGGCGCAGCTCGGCCAGCAGCTCGTCGAAGGCGGCGTAGCGTTCGTGGGGCAGGGCGAGCAGGGCCGAGAGGACGTCGCGTGGGACGTTGCCCTGGACAGCCCGGGCGACGAGCTCGGCCCGGCTGGCCGGGAAGCGGACGCCCGAGACATAGTCGGCCACACGGGCGGCCCAGAGGGTCGGGTCGGTTGGCTCGATGAGTGGCACTGTGCTCCGTTCCTCGCATACGCGCGTGGTCTGGGTCCGGCGAAGAGTATAGCATACGTCACTCGTCATACGTCATGCGCGGTGAGTGACGCATGACGCATGACGCAGGCCATTTCCAGCCCGGCCGCCCCCCTGGCACGGATCTTGCATCCCTCCGGTGCCGGACACAGCAACGAAGCTGCCTGGCGGATGGCCACCCTATCACCCGCTCTGGAGCGCGCATGGACCGCCCTACGGCGCCGTATTCGCAGTCGAGCCCAGCGGCAGTCGACGCCCATCCACCCGCCGACGTCGGGCCGCTTGACCGGTCCAGTTGCCGCCTCCAGGCGCTCAGCGCCGCCGCCGTCCGCGTGCAGGAGGCGCTCACCCGGGACGAGGTGCTCGCGGCGGTGGGCGCCGAGCTCAAGGCCATCGGCATGGAGTGCCACTTCTCGCTGCTGACCGACGTGGGTGATGAGCTCGTCGTCCGGTACGTCTCCCTGGCGCCGGAGAAACTGGCGCCTGTCGAGGATCTGCTGGGCATCCGGGCCATCGGCTTCCGCCTGTCTATCAGTCGGGTGCCGGCGTTGGGCACCGTGGTGCGTGACCGCCGGGCGGCGTTCTTTGCCGGCGAGACCGAGATGCAGGCACTCTTCCCGTGTGCATCGGCGCCGGTCGTTCGGGAGGTTGCCGAGCTGATCGGCGCCCGGGGCATGATCGTCGCGCCGCTGCTGGTGCGAGGACAGGTGATCGGCGCCCTGGTTGTCTGGGCGGGCGATCTCGGGCCGGATGACCTGCCGGCCATCGTCGTGTTCGCGCAGCAGGCGGCGACCGCCTACGAGAACGCCCGCCTCTACCAGCAGGCCCGGGCCGAGCGCCAGCGGCTGGCCGCGATCGTCGACCAGATGGTCGAGGGCGTCGCCGCCCTGGACGGCGGGGGGCGGATCGTCCTGATCAACCGGGCAGCCGAGGCAATCCTGGGCGGTGCCCTCGACCAGGCGTCGAGTGGCCCACCATCCGCGGCCGGAATCGCCCGTTTTCAACTGCTGCGGCCAGACGGGCAGCTCTGTCGGCCCGAGGAGACGCCCATCGCTCGGGCGCTGCGCGGCGGTGAGGTCCTCCGCGACGTGCCGGCGGCGATCCGCCGTCCGGACGGCCGGCATCGTGACCTCCAGATGAGTCTGACGCCGATCCGCGACGAGCACGCCGACTGCGACCTCGTCGTGGGCGTCTTTCGAGACGTCACCGCCGAGCGGGCACTGGAGCACGCCAAGGACGAGTTCCTCCTGGCCGCCTCCCACGAGCTTCGCTCGCCGCTGGCCGTCCTGAAGGGGTACGCCGGCCTGCTCCGGCGGGGGCTGAGTCGGCCGGAGCGCCCCTTCGATCGGGAGCAGGTCAGCGCACAGGTGAGCCAGATGAGCGAGCAGATCGATCGGCTGGTCGCGCTGACGGAGAAGTTGCTCGACGTCGCCCGCATCCAGGGAGGACGGCTCAAGCTGGACATTGCACCGGTCGACCTGGTGGCGGTGGCCCGGACGCTGTTGGAAAGCCGTCAGCCGACCGTTCCGGACCATCGACTGGGGTTGCGGTCGAGCCATCCGACCATCATCGCGTCGGTGGACCAGGTCCGGGTCGAACAGGTGCTGCGGAACCTGGTCGAAAACGCCGTCAAGTGCTCTCCACCCGGCGAGGTGGTCGAGGTGAGCATCGGCACCGCGGGAGGACTGGCAGTCGTGCAGGTTCGTGACCGGGGCGTCGGCATTCCGAGGGATCACCTGCCATACCTCTTCGAGCCATTCCGGCAGGTGGAAACGGGGCCGACCCGCCGTCCCGGCGGTCTGGGCCTTGGCCTGGCCATCAGCAAAGGGCTGGTCGAGGCGCAGGGGGGAACGATCCGAGCCGAGAGCGAGCCCGGCGCCGGCACCACCATCACCTTCACCCTGCCGCTC
>JACQGW010000347.1 GCA_016199325.1 Chloroflexota bacterium | reverse complement strand
GCGAGTCGGCGCTCTTCGAGCTGGGATGCCGTCAGTCGCTTCGGCTGCCATACCATGTTCGCCCCTCGCAACTGCAATCGTCACGATCATGTTACCATAATATCGCGAAGGTCAATAGTGGCTCATCAGTGATCGCGGGAGGTGAGCTACTTCGGGCTGCTCGCGGATCCAGACGACGGCGCAGAGCACGCTGATCAGGGCGAAGGCGGCCAGGGCCAGGAAGGCGACGGACGGCCCGGCGAGATCCCAGAGGATGCCACCCAGGAGGGGGCCGAACAACACGCCGACGTCCTCCGCAGTGCCGTAGATGCCCGTCAGAAAGCCGGCGCGATGCGCCGGGATGGCGTCGGCGAGGAGCGCGCTGCGGGCGGGGCTGAGGCAGGCCGTCCCGGCGGCGCCGACGGCCAGAAGGACGGCTGCGGAGAGAAAACCACTCACCAGGTTCAGCCCGATGGCCAGCGGGGCCAGCATGCCGAGGGCCAACCCGGCCAGCAGTAACAGCTTGCGCCCGAAGCGATCGGCCAGGCGACCTCCAGGAAGCGTGAACGCGGCGATGGCCAATCCCTGGATGGTGAACAGGTAGCCGACCTCGGTCACGCTCAGCCCGAGCCGCTGCGCGAGGTAGAGCGGCAAGAGCACCTGCCCGCCGCTGTGGGTCAGGAGCGCCAGTGCAGTGACCAGACAGATGATCAAAAAGCGGTCGAGGTGGAACTCGCGCTGTGGGGTCGCGCCGGCCACCGCGATGGCGGTGGACTGGCGCTGGGCCAGACGGGAAGGCAGGAAGGCGAGCGCGAGGATCATCGCGGTCGAGCAGAGGAGCGCGGCGAGGATGAAGAGGACCGGGTAGCCAAAGTGGTCGACGACGTTGCCGCCGAAGAGGCCGGCGCCGCCCCGCCCGAAGCTGCTCAGGGTGTACCACATCCCCATCGCCGTCCCCCGCTGGCCGGGTGGCAGCAGCGTTCCAAGGATCGAGCGGCCGATGGGGGCATTGGCGACGCCGGTCAGGCCGCGCCCGAACTGGAGGGCAAAGACCCAACCGAGCTGGTTGCTCACCAGAAAGCCGGCGAAGACGAGCGCAGAGAGGAACTGGGAGAGTCCAAGCAGCAGCCGCGGGCCAAATCGGTCGGAGAGCCGACCCCAGATCGGCTCGACGATCCCCATGGCGATGGCATGGAAGGCGCTGGCCAGCCCGACGTCGGTCGCGCGCCCCCCGAGTGAGGCGATGTAGATCGGCATGATCGGCCCCACCAGGCCGCCGACGAGCGCCCAGGTCGCCGCCACCGCAAAGGTCGCCACGACCGTGCGCCGCGCCTGTGAAGAAAGACCGCTCAGGAAGCTCTCTCGCATCGATCCGCCTGGCGTGCTCCTTGGACGAGGTTTCTGGCGGGTTTGTGGTTTCTGGTTTGGGGTTTCTGGTTCGAGAAGGGGCGTCCCAACCACAAACCAGAAACCCCAAACCCGCCGGTGTTCTTACCACGCAGCCCACCTGCTGTCAACGTCACGACCGGCTGCTGGTCGCCAGCCACGCCTGTGTGCGTCCCCAGTTCCAGGCTCGCCAGTCCTGGCGCCCGGGGTGCGGCCACCGCCTGAGCATGCCGGCGGCCACGGCCTGGCGCTCCTTCTCGGGCAGGCCGGGCAGGATCTCCACGAGCGCAGGCACGGCGTCGGCGCTCAGCGTCAGGGCGTAGCTGCCGTCAAAGGGCCGGCCGGTCTTCGCCCGGTCGGCGTTGGTCTGTACGATGAGGGCGTCTGGATTGACCGCGTCGAGCAGGGCGATCACGGCGAAGCCCGCCACCAGCGCCCCGAAGGCGAAGCGCCGCCGCCCGCCGCGCAGGACCGTTGCGACGAACCAGAGGAAGACGAGGGCGAGCCAGCCCATGAAGGCGGTCGTGTACAGGCGGAGTTCCGTCAGGCCGAACTCAGCCTGGTACAGACGCATCCGCTGGACGGCCGACGCCATGATGACGAAGAGCATCACGACGAGCACACCCGCCAGCGCCCGGAACAGCCGCTCGGCCGCCGCGCCCTCGCCGAGCAGCCAGTGTATGGCGAGGAGCAGCGGCAGCACGAGCGCGGCGACGGCGGCGAGCTCGAAGAAGCCGCGCCGGGCGTACTCGGCGTACGTCAGGGTGGCCGAGGTCTCGACCAGCGAGGCGCCGCCGAAGAAGTAGCGGAACTGGACGAGGACGAAGGCGAGGAAGAGCGCGTTCAGCATGCCGAGGACGACGCCTACCTCGATCTTGCCCAGCGACAGGATACCGGGATGCACTGCCGTGGGGTCGGCGCTTTCCCGTCCCGCCAGCAGGTGCCGGAGAAAGCCGCCGGCGATCCACGCCCAGAAGCCGGCCGTGAGAAGGTGCAGCATCAGCTCGACCAGGTCCACCCGAAAGATGCTGATGACGATGCCCTCGAAGGCCGCATCCGCCGCGACGAAGAGCCCGCCGAAGAGGAGCATCAGCGGCGCCGCCAGGGCAAGCCCCCGGCCGACAGCCAGGACACGCCGAGACCAGCCGCCGCGCGGCAGCTCCTGCCAGCGGATGTCGCCGGAGATCACCAGCGTGAGTCCCAGCGCCGCGTGCAGGCCGGCCAGGAGCATTCCCTGGGCGTAGTCGGCGACGCCCGCCAGCCGGAGGCTCCCCACCCGGGCCCGGAGCGCCGCCAGCGCCAGGGCGGTCAGGACGGCCAGGAGGTTCAGCGCGGCGAGCGTCGGCGAGTCACGCCAGGCCATCGCCGCGGCGAAGAGCAGCGCCGGCACGGCGAGCCATCGGCCCTCGCCGGCCAGATGTATCTGGTGCCGGCGCGCCAGCACCACCACAGTGGCGATCAGCAGCCCGGTCCAGAGGGCGACGTTGATCCCCCACGGCTCGACCCGCAACAGCAGGTCGCCCAGCACGCCCAGGCTCGCTGCCGCCGCCAGCACACCCAACCCCAGCTTCGTCGCATCGCTCATGACACGCTCTCCTCTGTTTGGAGCGGTGCCGAGAGAGAACGAACCGCCAAGACGCCAAGACCGCCAAGGAAGACGCCAAGGACAGCGGTTGATCGTTTAGTCGTTCTCTCTGCAAGCCGCTCTCATGTGCCGATGTCTCATCCAGCATACTCTGGCTGGTTCGGCGCAGCGACCTTCTGAGGACAGATCCGCGCGCACCCGAGTGCTTGACGCTCTCGGCCCAACCGAGTTAGGCTTGAATACATGAAGACCTCCGTGGATTGCTCGTCTGTCATGCTGAGCCGCAGCGAAGCATCTCCCGGACGCTGCCCCCTGAGGCCGGGGAGATGCTTCGCTGCGGCTCAGCATGACGGTCCGCTGCGGCTCACCATGACGGCCGGGGGTCGGCCGATCGCTCGCGGCCTTGCCGGCTGCACTGGATCGGTCTGCACAAGGATCGACCAAGCGGCCAACCGATGTTCTCGGCGTCTTCCTTGGCGATCTAGGCGTCTTGGCGGTTCGTTGTGTCTCGACACCGCTCTAACCGGCCGCAGGTGGTGGGCGCGTGATGCTTGACCTGCTGCTGGTTGAGGACAACGAGAAGCTCCGGCCGGCGCTGGGCGCCGGACTGGAGGTCACCGGCGCGGTTCGGCTCGTGGGTGCCTGTGGCACCGGCGAAGAGGCGCTGGCGCAGTGCCTTGCGCGGCCGCCCGCCGTCGTGCTGATGGACGTGCAACTGGCCGGGGAGATGAACGGCATCGCCGCCGCCGTCGCCATTCGGCGCGAGTTCCCGCGCCTCCCCGTCGTCTTCTACTCGATTCAGGACGACGACGCCTACTACCGGGCCTTCCGCCGTTCCGGCATCCTCAGCCACTACGCCTACGTCCGCAAGTCGAACTACCTGCTGCCCCAGATGATCGTCCCCCTGCTCCGCGACGCCGTGGCGGGCCGCAGCTTCATCGACCCCGAGATCGAATCGCGCGTCCAGGAGGTGCGCCGGAAGGACGAGCAGTCGCCGATGGCCCTTCTGGAGCCGAACGAGCAGGTCGTGGCTCGGCTGCTGGCGCAGGGGCTCAGCAACGAGCAGATCGCCGCACGGCTGGGCTTTCGCGACAAGCGCACCATCAGTCGGACGAACGGGCAGATCTACGCCGCCTGGGGGCTCGGCGAAAGCGCGACGGACGAGAAGGTTGCCCGCACCCGGGCGGCGATCATCGTGCGTGAGGGGCGGTTGATCCGCTGGGACGACGACGGCACGCCCCACGCTCTGGACCGCCGTGGGGAATGGGCGCCCGCCGACCTCGACCCGGGCCGCTGAGCGATGGCCGTGCTCGCCCTCAGCCTCCTCCTGCCGGCCGTCCGCGCCCTCTCGCTGTTCAACACGATCGCGCTCCTTTGGCTCGGCCTGGCGGTCCTTCTCAACGCCGAGCGGCGGAGCTGGGAGACCTGGGCCGCCGGCGGCGGCGCGCTGCTCGGCGCGCTCTTCTTCGCCGGCCACACCGCCGTCGTCGGCCGCAATCCCGGCGATTTCGGCGCGGAGCTGGAGTTCTGGTGGCGGGCGAGCTGGCTGCCGTTCATCGGCGCGCCGTACTTCTGGTATCTGGTCATGGCAGCGTACACCGGTCTCCTGCACGCCGGCCGGCAGCGAGTCTGGTTGGTTGCCAGCAGCGGCTGGGGACTCGCCGCGTTGGCGCTGCTCGTCTTCGCCAATCCCCTGCCGAGCTTTGGCGATCTGGCAGCCGGGTCGCCGGCGACCGCGCTGCCGCCCGGCGGTATCCCGCTGCTCATGCTGATCTACCCCGGCTACAGCGTGCTGTGCATCGCACTGTCGCTCGCGGCGCTGCGGCAGCCGGCGCCCTCCGACCGCTTCATGGGTGAGATCGCGCGCCAGCGGGCCCGCCCCTGGCTTGCCGCCGCAACGGTCGTTCTGCTCGGCGTCGCCCTGGCCGCCGGGTCCGTCGCCGCCTGGTTTCTCAACAGTGTCCGAATCGGCCAAGTGGAGCTCTACTCGCCCGGGGCGCTGGCGCTGCTGCTGAGCTTCGACCTGGTGATCTCGGGCCTGATCGCGGCAGTGGTCGTGCTGATGGGGCGGGCCATCGTCACCTACGAGGTCTTCACCGGCAAGGTGCTGCCCCGGCGCGGCCTCTTTCGCCACTGGCGGAGCAGCCTCGTCCTGGCCGCCGGCTATGGCGCACTCGTGGGGGCCAGCCTCGACGTCCCGGTCGATCCCATCTACCGGCTGCTATTGGCAACCGTCCTGATGACCGGCTTCTACGCGCTGATCAGTTGGCGCTCCTACGCCGAGCGCGAGCGCAGCATCGATCGGCTGCGGCCGTTCGTCGCCAGCCAGCGGCTCTACGAGCGGCTGCTCCATCCGGCCGACCCGCTCGACCTCGACGCGGCCGTCCCGTTCCGCGCCCTGTGCGAAGACGTGCTGGGTGCCCGGCTCGCCTATCTCGCGGCGCTGGGGCCGATGGCTTCGCTTGCCGGCCCGGCCCTCGTCTTTCCCAACGGCACTGCCCCGGCACCATCGGCGCGGGCCGCGCTGGCCGACCGGCTGCGCGCCTCACACACGATCTGCCTGCCGGTCGACCCGGCCGCGTACGGCGGCTCGGTCTGGGCGGTGCCGCTCTGGGCCGAGCGGGGGCTTATCGGCGTGCTGTTGCTGGGCGAGAGGCGCGACGGCGGGCTCTACGCCCAGGAGGAGATCGAGATCGCCCGCGCTGCCGGCGAGCGGCTGATCGATACGCAGGCCGGCGCCGAGCTGGCGCGCCGGCTGATGGCGCTCCAGCGCCGCCGCCTGGCGGAGAGCCAGGTCGTCGACCGGCGCGCCAGAAGAATCCTCCACGACGACGTCCTGCCGCGCCTGCACGCCGCGCTGCTCGCGCTGAGCACTGCGCCGGGCCTGGTCGCCGGAACACCGCCAGGCGGGGCACAGGGGGTGGAGGGCGCGGGGCAGGGAGCGGCGGACGCGGCGGCGGCCGGCGGCCACCGGCAGGGGACCGGCGAGGCGCTGTCGGAGGGGGTCGCGCTCCTCGCCGAGGTCCACCGCCAGATCGCCGATCTGCTCCGGGCGATGCCGGCACCGGTCGCGCCCGACCTGGCGCGCTTCGGGCTCGTCGGCGCGCTCCGGCAGGTCGTCGAGGGCGAGATGGCGGCCGACTTCGACGGGGTCTCGTGGCAGGTCGAGCCGGGGGTGGAGCGCCGTGCGAAGGATCTGCCAGCGCTCTCGGTGGAGGTCCTGTTCTCCGCCGCTCGCGAGGTGATGCGGAATGCGGCCCGCCACGGCCGTGGCGGGGACCCGGCCCGCCCGCTCCACCTGACCATCGCCGTCGCCTGGCGTGACGGGATCGAGATCGCCGTCGAGGACGACGGAGTGGGCCTGGGTGGGGCAGGCATGCCGACGGCGGGGAGTGGCCAGGGGCTGGTCCTGCACGGGACGATGATGGCCGTGATCGGCGGGACGCTGACGACCGAGAGCGTCCCGGGGAAGCGGACCCGGGTTGTGCTGACGCTGCCCGACTGAGGCCTATTGACCGCTGCACAGAAACGTGAACGCCATGCACGATTCCGTAGCGCGGGGGCCCCCGCGCTACGTTCAGATCTCAGCGCAGTGGTCAATAGAGCGGCTCGCAGGGGGATCACCCAGGCCGACTCACTGTATTCTTGGCGTCTTCCTTGGCGATC
>JACQGW010000346.1 GCA_016199325.1 Chloroflexota bacterium | reverse complement strand
GTCGGACCCGCAGCTACATCTCGACGGTTCGCAAGCAGGGCCACCCCGTCCTCACGGCGCTTGAGCATGTCTTCGCAGGTACTCCCTTCGTCCCCAATCTACAGGCTGAATAGTTACAACCAGAAACCAAGAAATCCCGTTGGCGTCTTTCTTGGCGATCTTGGCGCCCTGGCGGTCCGTCGTCTTTCGCCGTTCACGACTTGACAGCCGACCCGATGGCGATATAATGCCGCCAGGCCGGAAGCCGATCGCTGACCGCTGAAGGCTCACACCCAACGGGTGGCGCGAGACCGAATGTGGGCGGAGGATAGTGGATCAATGGTAACCGCACTCAAAGGCGGGATACTCGTCGACGGCACGGGGAGCGATCCCATCGCGCCGGCGGTCCTCCTGATCGAGGGCCAGCGGATCGTCGGATTGGGCAAGGATGGCGAGGTGGCCGTCCCCTCGGACGCGCAGGTGATCGACGTGGCCGGCAAGACCCTCCTGCCGGGGCTCATCAACTGCCACACCCACCTCTCCTGGGACGGCCTCCACGATCTCAAGACGCAATCGCACTGGGATTCGCCCATGGTGGCGATGGCCAAGGCGACGATGAATCTGCGCCAGTGCCTCCAGGCCGGCGTGACGACGATTCGCGAGGTCGGCGTGCCCTACGGCATCGATGCCGCCCTCGTCGAGGCGATCCAGGAGAACATCCTCGTCGGCCCTCGGCTGATCCATAGCGGCATCGCCCTCGTGCAGACGGGCGGCCACTGCTACTGGCAGCCCAACTACGAGGTCAATGGCCCGGACGAGGTCCGCAAGGCCGTCCGAGAGCAACTGAAGATCGGCGCCGATTGGATCAAGGTGATGGCCAGCGGCAGCCGGAGAGAGGGCCTGACGCGCGTCGGCACTGCGTCGAATAAGGAGCTTCCCGAGTTTACGCGGGCGGAGCTCGCCGCGGCCGCCGACGAGGCGCACGAGGCCGACAAGAAGATCACGGCGCACGCCGTGGAGGCGCGGGCCGTCCGCAACTGCCTTGCGGCCGGGTTCGACTGCCTCGAGCACACGCCCCCCTTTGACGGCGAGATGCTCGAGACGGCCATTCGGAACGGCGTGTGGGTTGTCCCAACCCTCTCTGCCAATTACCTGGCGGTGGAGCGCGGGGCGGAGCTCGGCATGCCGACCTTCGAGATCGAGGAGCGCCGACTTCGGATCACGAGCGGCCGGCGCGTGGAGCCGCTCCTGCGGGCGGCCCGGGCGGGAGTCAAGATGGCGATGGGCACCGATGCCGGCAGTTGGGCCGTGCCGCACAACGCCGTCGCGCGCGAGGTCGAGCTGCTGTACGACGTCGGGGTCTGCAAGACCCGCATGGATGCCATCGTCATGTCGACGCGCAACGGCGCCGAGCTCCTCGACCTCGGCACGGAGGTGGGAACCCTGGCCGTCGGGAAACTGGCCGACGTGCTGGTCGTCGACGGGAATCCGCTGGCATCGCTCGCAGCTCTCTGGCAGGTCCACCTGGTGTTCCTCGGTGGCAGGCTAATGGTCAGGGATGGCGTCGTTCTCTACTGAATCTGCGTCATGCGTCATCCGTCATCCGTGACGCATGACGCATGACGCATGACGCATGGGGTTCGTTCTCTACTGAAACTGGGAGGTGTAGCCGATGGACAGGGCGAATATGCATTCAGGGCTCCGCCACTACGTGCGCGCCGACCGCGTCATTCCCGCGACGGGCTCGGGCCTCATCCACGACGGCGTCGTCGGCGTCGAAGGCTCGCGGATTGTGGCCGTCGGTCCCGCCGGCGAATTCGGCAGCAGGCTGAACGACCATCCGGTCCACCACTATCCCGATGCGACCATCCTGCCGGGGATGATCGACGCCCACGCCCACCTGACGCTCGCCGGCGACGGCCGCCGGTACGAGCAGATGGTCGCCGATTCCGACGAGATGATGGCGCTCGTCTCGGCGCGCAACCTCCAGCTCCATCTTGCCAGCGGCGTGACGACCCTGCGCGACAACGGCGGCCGGAATCAGGTGACGTTCATCGTCCGCGAGGCCACCAAGCGGGGCTACTTTCCATCCCCGCGCCTGCTGCTGAGCGGACGTCCCCTCACGCACAGGATGGGCCACTTCTACTGGTGCAACGGCACCGCCGATGGCCCCGATAGCATGCGGGCGGCGGTGCGGGAGCTGGTGGCCGAGGGGGCCGACCACATCAAGATCATGGCGTCGGGCGGGGGCACGCTCGGGAACCTCCCGTATTATGCCTCCTATACGGCCGATGAGCTGCGGGTCATCGTCGAGGCCGCCCACGGCCTCGGCCGACTCACGGCCGCCCACTGTCGGGCCACCCAGTCGATCGTCAACTGCCTGGACGCGGGGCTGGACTGTATCGAGCACGCCGAGTTCGAGGAGCCGCCGCCCGCTCCCCAATTGGGTCTCGGCCTCCCCGACCGAACCGTGGTCGCGTACCGCAGTTTGCGCTACGACGAGCGCATCGCCGACCGTATGGTGCAGTCCGGCGTCTTCCTGAGCTTCACCTTTCCGGCCGGCGGCTACAGCGTCCTGCTCGAGCTGCGGGCGAAACAGGCGCAGGAGCCGCTGACGCCTCAGGAACAGCAGCGCGTGCGTACGCTGGAGGAGTATTACGACGCCAAAACCGACATCTTCCGGCGCTTCTTGCAGGCCGGCATGCGGCCGCGCATGGCCGTCAGCACCGATGCCGGGTGCGGCGCCTGCGATTTCGGCCATCTCCACCACGGTCTGGAGCAGGCGGTCGAGGGCGGGCTAGCGCCGATCCAGGCCATCGAATCGGTGACGCGGATTGCGGCCGAGCTCTGCGGCATTGCTCATCTCACCGGCACACTTGAAGCAGGCAAAGAGGCGGACATCTGCGTCGTGCGGGGCGATCCGCTGGACGACATCCACCGGATGGCCGACGTCGCCGCAGTGTACCGGGCCGGCGTTCACGTCGGGCCATCGCCCGTACCCCTGGCCGCAGTAGCATCTGCCGTATAGGGACCGGTTTCTGGTTTCTGGTTCGAGGGACAGCGCGGCGACCAGAAACCAGAAACCCCGTCCAAGGAGTGGTTCATCGTGGCGACGTTTGTTATCGTGCATGGAAGAGGCACCGGCGGCTGGTCGTGGAAGCGGGTGCGTCCGCTTTTACAAGCGGCCGGCCACGAGGTGTTCACGCCGACCCTGACGGGGCTGGGCGAACGAGCCCACCTGGCCCATCCCGACGTCGACCTCGAGACGCACATTCAAGACGTCGTCGGCGTCCTGGCCTGGGAGGATCTCCACAAGGTCGTCCTCGTCGGCCACAGCTATGGCGGCATGGTCGTCACCGGCGCGGCCGACCGGGTGCCCGAGCGGTTGGCGCACGTCATCTATCTGGACGCGCGGGTGCCGCAGGATGGCGAGGCCGTCGTCGACACGTTTGACGCGGCGATGCGTGCCGCCTTCGACGATCGCGTCAGGACCGAGGGAGACGGCTGGCTGGTTCCGGTCGGGTCGCCGCACGGCTTCGGGATCACCGACGAGGCCGACCTCCGGTGGTGGCACAGCCTGCAGCGACCGCAGCCGATCCGAACGTTCACGCAGCCGATCCGGCTGGCGAATCCCGCCGCCGCCGCAATCCCCCGGACCTACATCGCCTGCGTCGGGCCTGCGCCTGCATCGGCGGCGCTATCGGCGATGCGGACCCAGGCCCGCCAGGTCTGCATCGCGAATGGCTGGCGCCACGTCGAGATGGATACGGCCCACGAGCCGCACATTACCCATCCGCAGGCGCTGGTCGACCTCTTTCTCGAGATCGCCGTGCCATCAGAAAAGAGCCAGCCTCACCAGAGCGTACCGGCGGCTGCTCCACAGGGGTAGGTTCGAGATCGACGAAGCCTACCCGATCGGGTATCGTGGAACACCCAGGGACGCCGTAGACTATGGATAGACCCGACCGAGCAGTGGACTATCAGACCGGCGATGAGAAGCAGTCGGGTTCAAGCGCAATGGACAGAAGGGCGGAAAAGAAGAGCGGAAAGGAGGTCAGTTTCGGCAAGGTGTACGCGGTACCGTTCGTGCTGCTCGGACCTCACTTCCTCAAGGCGTTCCGAATTGTGGACGACAGACTCACGGCACCATAGCCGGTAGATCCGCAGGCAGCACACCGAAACAGCATATGCGTCCATCGCACACGAAGGGGGCCACGATCGTGGATCGCGGCCCCCTGTTGCTGCCACTTACAGGATCCCATACTTCTTGAACGCTGCGCTCGCCTTCATGCCGCGCTCCAGGTCGGTCTTGATCACCTTCTCCGTGCGGGCCTTCTCCAGCGCCTCGGAGAAGATCGTCTCCTCCACCTCGCGCGGCACGACGACGACGCCGTCGACGTCGCCCACCAGCATGTCGCCCGGCCGGATGCGCACGCCGCCGATCTCGACCGGGACTCGGTAGGCGATGACTCGGCCTCGCCCACGAGAATCCTGGGCGTAGCTGCCCAGACAGAAGATCGGGAACTGCATCGCCAGGATCCCGTGCGTATCTCGCGTGTAGCCATTCAGCAGCGCGCCGGTGGCGCCCTGCACGCGCGCCGCCGTGGACATCAGCTCGCCCCAGGCGGCGTAGCGCGGCGAGCCGCCCGTGGCGACGTAGACCTCGCCGCGCTGGAGATCGTCGAGCGCCTCGAACATCAGGCCATAGGGCTCGACGTCGTCGAAGACGTCCGCCTCAAGCACGGGCATGGCGCGGCCGGCGAGCATGACGTTCGGGTCGAGCGGCCGGATCTCCGGCGGCAGGAACTGATGGATGTGCCCGTGCGCATCCAGGAGATCGCCCACGACCGCGCTGTATAGCTCCGCACGGATCAGCGCCATCAACTCGTCGTCATTCTGCCATTCCATTGACTCGCACTCCCCTCAGTTTCCTGGCACAGCCGTCGGCCGCACTCTCGCCATGTGGCGAACCGGTCACGCCCCGTCCGCCTGGAGGATGGCGCGCAGGCCGGCCAGGTCGGCGATCAGGTGGGTGTGCCGCGCGCGGCCCAGCGTGGCGAGATCGTGGGCGCCGCCGAGCACGCCGACGGCGAAGCGAGCGCCGGCGTTCGTCGCGGCCTCGAGGTCGACGGCGGTGTCGCCGACGCCGGCCAGACGGCGGACGTCACGGACACGGGTCAGCTTCATCGCGCGGAAGAGCATGTAGGGGGCCGGTCTTCCCAGCGCCACCTCCTCGGCGGAGACGACGGCGTCGAGACGGCCGTCGTCCCACCCGAGGCGCCGGATGATCAGGTCCCTGGTTGCCGGGTCGAACCCGGTCGTGAGGGCCACCTTCACGCCCTGCCGGCGCAGCCAGTCGATGATCTCGCTTGCGCCGGGCGCCTCAGCCAGGGGTCCTTCAGCATAGGCGGCGCGCAGACAGGTCGCAAACCGTTCGTACGCAGCGGTCACGACGGCGCCGACTTCGGCGCCACCCCGCCCCCTCAGCGCCCCGGCCATCAGCGTCGCCAGCGCGTCCCTCTTGCCGACGCCGCGGACTGCGGCCACCTCCTCATCCGTTGGGTGGACGCCACACGGCTCCAACGCCCGGCGAAAGGCGTAGGGCACCACGCCGTCGTCGCGCACCGTGGTGCCCGCCATGTCGAAGGCCACCAGATCGACCGGGAGGCGAGGTCCGCTCATTTCACTTGACCCCGCTTCGCCTGGATCAGCCGACTGAACTCGACCGAGGTCGGCCGCCGGCCCAGCGTTCGGATCGCCTCTTCATACGCGTCTCGGACGCCGGGCGCCTGGAGGTCCCAATCCGGCCGGATGCGCATCGAGATGGCGCGGAAATCCTGGCGGATGTCCTCGTTGGTCGGGCGCCCCCAGAACCAGTAGCCGTTATAGATCTTGTAGATCTTCAAGCAGGGCTCCAGGATGAACGTCGTCGGGATATATGGCCGGTCGTGGTGGGTATCGGTGTATTCGAGCAGATCGAGCTGCTCCTGAACCGTGTGGTCGGAGTCGCAGAGGAACGGGAAGTGGGCTCCCAGGCTCGTCTTGTACTCCGACACGAGGAACGCCGGCTCCGCCGAGATCGCCACGACCTTGCAGTACGAGACGGCGATGTCGTCTTCCATCTCCACCAGCCCAACGAGCTGGCGCCGGCATTTCGGTCAGTAGTTCCCGCGATAGAAGACGACGGCCATCGGGTCCGGCCCCTGGATCTCGGAGAGGCGCCGCCGCGGCGGGTTCGGTCCGAACTGCGCCTCCGGGAGCTCGAGGTCGGGAAATGTTCCGCCAACAACCAGGTCAGGGTGCATCGCTCCTCCTCCCATCCTTGCTGTATGCGAATGGCCGCCCGTCGGTCGACGCCACGCCGGACCGACGGCGAACCTGGCGCTATCCTACCACGGCGTTGCCAAACCGGCAACCGTCTGCACGAGCCCGCGTCCCGGTCCGACGATGCCAAGCTTGCCCAACACCCCATCCAGGCGCATCGATGCAGCCTCCAAGGCAGCGAAACCGCAAAGGCGCAGAGAACGCAGAGAACGAGGTTTGAGGGTTCTGGTGTAGGGTTGCGTCGCGATATCCCTCGAACCAGAAACCCCAGACCAGAAACCCGTCTTCGCGCCTCTGCGGGTTGAATCCGTATGCTTACCCGCGCGAGATCTGGCGCGCCACGCGCATCTCACGGCGGAACCGTTTCCAGTCGGAATGCCGGACGGAGAAGACGACGTCCGTCACGATCTGGACGACGCCGATGCCGACGAGGACCGCCGTCGCCCAGGCCGGCACGCCCGCGGCGAGCGCGGCGCCCAGGAGCGCGAACGGCACGGCCTTGGTGACGAGGGCGCCGGCGGCGTGCATCCAGGCCCGAGCGCGGGCCGGCGTCCGCAGGTACGAGGCGTAGTCGACCTTGAGCCCCGGCTGAAGGCGGGTCGGACCGTCGACGTACCAGTGGGTGAAGCGCATGCCGAGCGCCCGGCCCACGACGTAATGAGCGAGGCCGTGGGTGGTCATCAGCAGCGCCCCTGTGCCGGCAAGCAGGGCGATCCCCTTCCATTGAACGGGGACGTAATAGGTCGCGGCGACGAGCAGGAGCCCTGCGGCCGTGCCCAGACCAAGCGCCGCCGTTCCGGCGTCGGGCGGAATCGTCGGCCGGACGGCTCGCTCGAAGGCCCGCCGATCGATCTCGGCGATCCGGTCGGCGTAGCGCTCGATCCAGTCCGGCCGGCGCTTGACCGCCTCGACGGCTTTCCAGAAGCCGAGCCTTCGCAGATCGACCCGACCGGAGCCGGCGAGGGCCTGCTCACAGGTCGTCAGAATGGCCTCCAGTCGTTCGACGTCCATCACGTGTCCCTCCATAATTGCTGGTGCTTCCGGCAAGTCACCTGCTGGGTCGGGCAGCTCCTCGTCTGTCATGCTGAGCCGGAGCGAAGCATCTCCTCGGGTCGACGTGGCGGCGTCCGGGAGATGCTTCGCTCCGGCTCAGGATGACAGTGCAGGGATCTGGCAGCTTGCGACCCGCTTTCCGGGCGCACCAGCTAGAACGTGAGCGCTTCGTTCGCGCCGCTCTCCGAGCCGCCAGGCGTCGGTCCGCCGGCCAGAACGTAGATGGCATCTCCCACCGTCACAGCCGCCAGGCCGTGACGCGGCGTCGGCAGCGGCGCCCGGGCCGCCCAGGTGTCAGTCGTCGGGTCATACTCCTCGTTCTCGTCGAACGTGTGGCGGGGATCCTCGCCGCCAAAGACGAAGATGCGCCCGCCCAGCACGGCCGCCGCGATCCCGCTGCGGGCGGTCGGCATCGGTCGGCGAGCGGTCCAGGTGTCCCGTTGCGGGTCGTACTCCTCGTTGGCGGCCAGGTTGCGGGCGAACGTACCGAGGCGACCGCCGATCGCGTACAGCTTGTTCCCAACGGCGGCGACGGCCAGGTGGTCGCGGGCGGTCGGCATGGGCCGGAGCGTCTGCCACGTGTTCGCGCTCGGATCGAACACCTCGACGGCGCCGGTGTCGCCCCGAGGATCGACACCGCCGACGGCGTAGATCTTCCCGGCGATGCCGACGGCGGCCAGGGCGCCGCGCGCCATCGGCATCGGCGCCAGCGCGCGCCAGGTGTCGGCGGACGGGTCGTACTCGAAGGTGCTGGCAAGGGGGCGATTGCCGTCGTATCCGCCGATGAGGTAGACCTTCGGGCCGATCGCCGCCGCCGCGGCGTGGTTGACGCCCTGCGGGATGGACGCGTGCTGGCGCCACCGGTCGCCCGCGATGTCGTACTCCTCGTTGGCGGTGGCGCCCCGGTCGAAGCCGCCCAGCAGGAAGATCCGTGTCCCCACCGCCGCAGCCGCCACCTCGCTGCGCGGCGTGGGCGCGGGCGCCCTGCGCGTCCATTGGCCCGGCCCACGTGCCGGCGTTGCGCCGGTCGCCGTCGGGCCGGCCGGCGCCGGCATGACCGGGCCGGTCGGCCCGGCCGACGGAGCCGTCGGGACGGATGGCGTTCCGCCGACGGACGCCGTCGCGGCTGGAGCGGTCGGACGCGCCGTCGGCGCCGCAGCCGGCGTGCTGCCGGCGCCAACCGCCGCGCCGGATGGTAGCGCGGTCTGGCAAGCCGCGAGAAGCGGCAGCGCGCCGCCCAGAACGGCACTGCACAGGAAACGCCGGCGGGTAACCGTCGAATCAGGGCGCCTCACAGAATACAGCATAGCATGGGAGGAACCACAGGGGAAACGGTCTCCGATTAGGAGCACGGCGTACTCAGCAACTTCCTTTGCGTCGTCTCCGCGTCCTCTGCGCCTCTGCGGCTTCTTTCGTTTGCGGCTTCTTTCGTTGCGTCCTCTTGATGCGCCGAACGTCGCAACGCCGGCCAAGCTGTGCCCCGTAGCAGGCCATGTCGGCATCGGTCGTGGCGCCTCGCCTCCTCCGGCTCGGCGAGACTACCCGGCAGCCGGTGCATCCATGAGACAGGCCCGCCGGCGGCGAAACGTTGTGACACAGACCCGGGACTGGTAGAATCTCACCATCGGCCGGATCGTGGTCAAGCAGCGTCGGGGGTTCGGTGCCGTGCTTCGCAAGCGGATCGGCCTCGTCGTCAGCCTGGTGCTTCTCGTCGCCCTGACCGGGACCTTCCTCACCGGCTTCGTCGCCGCGGCCCTCGACCTCAATCGCTTCGTCTACTACAAGTACGCTGCCTACGCGGCCGTCGCCGACCTGTGGATCACGAACGTCGTCGACGTCTCGTTCGCCGTCTCCTGGGTGACCGACGTTCCCACGACCGGCTCCGTTCGGTATCGCAAGAAAGGCACGATGGACTGGACGGCGGCAGCCGACAACCGCGGCGCAGCCGTCTCCTCCCGCGTCCATTCCGTCATCGTCGCCGGGGCACTCCTCCCATCGACCGACTATGAGTTCGACGTCATCTCCGGCGAGTCGATGGACGACAACGGCGGCGCCCACTACGCGGTTCGGACGGGCCCGGTGCTTGGCGCGCCTGCGCCTGCGGGAACGGCCATTGTCGATATTCACGATGCCGGCGGCTCTGACCTTGGCGATATCGTCGTCCGGGCGTATCTGGTCGACGCCGATGGAAAGCCGACGCTCGGCACCTCGGCACCCATCGGGCAGGTCGTCCGCCGCGACGAGCAGGGCCACTGGCGAGCATACTTGCTGGAAGGCAATTTCCGGCAGGCCAACCTCCAGGCGCATTTCTCGAGCACGCCCGGTGCCGATCGGATGCGGCTGGAAGCGCGATCGGCGAACGGCGCCTATGGCTCAACCGAGATCACGATCCCTCGGTCGGACTATCCGTACCTGGAGATCGGCTCGTTCGTCCTGACGGTGCCGCCCACGCCGACGCCGACGGCAACCGGCACGGGCTCGCCGACTCACACGCCGACGGCGACGCACACGCCGACCCGCACGCCCACCGCGACGAATACGCCGGCCCAGCCGTACCTGTACCTGCTCTCGAATCCCGGCTGTGGACCGGTCGGGGCCGACGTCTACGTGCGCGGGACAAACGGCTGGGCCAGCGGCGTGACGGTCACCGTAACGTACGACGGCGCCGCCGTCGCGCAATCCAAGCCCATGGAGCAGTCGTTCATCACGTCGTTCAAGGTGCCCGCGGGCGACGGCCAGCACACGATCCTGGCCATCCAGGCGGCCTACACCAGCCCGGCTGTGTCATACCAGGTGCCCTGCCCCACACCAACCCCAACGCCGTCGCCCACAGCCACCGCCACGGCGACGGCGACCGCCACGCCGGTGCCAACGAACACGCCGGCGCCGACGAGCACGCCGACACCCACCACCAGCCCGACGCCGACGAGCACAGCCACGAGCACGCCGACGGGTACGCCTACCTCGACGGCCACGCCGACGGCGCGGCCGGCTGTGGCCGAGCCGCGCGTGAGTGGACTCACGATCGCCAACGCCGGTGACACGTCGTTCTCGGTCCTCTGGACGACAGACCTGACAACCACAGGCGCTGTCCGCTACGGCGTCGTCGACAGTGGCACGCCGGTGACGATCGGTGTCGTCGCGGACGTACGGGGTCCCACGTTCACGGGACGGACACACTTCGTCCAGGTGGGCGGCATCGATCCTACCGGCCAGCCCAGTCCTGCCTACGGCCTGGCTCCCAACGCCGAGTACTGGATCGAGATTCTGAGCAGCGATGCCGCAACGGCGGTCGCCCGCCGAACCGTGCGAACCGGCCCACATTTGCCGCCGCGCGCGCCCGACAGCCGCCTGGGCATCGTCCAGGATGGCATGGGCAACCCGATACCGGATGCGCTGGTCGAGGCCACCCTCGTCAACGGCGACGGGTTGGCGGGTCCCGAGCCAAGCGCACCGCTCGCGGCGGCGACCAGCAGTGAAGGTCTCTGGTTCCTCGACCTCGGCCGGGCGAGAACGGTTGACCTCCGGGCGGCCTTCGCCGTTTCAGGAACGGTTGAGCTCCGCCTCCTCGCCATCGCCGGCGATGGCCGCATGGCCGCGGCCCGCCAACCACTCGGCGCGTCGTCGTCGATCTCGTTGACGGTCGCGCCGATCACCTCCACCCGCTTCCAGTATGGGCCGGGGTGGCAGGCCGTGGCGCTACCGGCGCGGCCAATCACGCTGACGACGGTCGGCGACCTGGCGCAGCACCTGAATGGCAACGGCCAGGCCCGACTGGTGCAAGCCTATCGATACCGCAGTGGTGTCTGGGATGGCGCGACCATCAGCGGCACAGCCGTCGTGGGGACGGATTTCGCTCTGGCGCCAGGCGCCGGCTATTTCCTCCTCATGGCGGGCTACGGGACGTGGGATCTCGCGGGCTCCATCGTCAGCACCCCGCCCACCCATACCATCCAGACAGGCTGGAACCTCGTCGGCATCCCTGGACCGGCCAATCGCCTCCGCGCCGCCGATGTGATCGCAGCGGCCGGACCGGAACCGTCCGCCGGCACCAGTCGACTGACCGAGATCCATCGCTGGGTCTACGGCGGCTACGAGGGACACATCGCCGGCTACCGGCTCAACAACTTCCTGATCGAACCCGACCGCGCCTACTTCGTCCGAGCGACGGAAACGTTTCCCTGGGCTGCACCGTGACCGCTCCGCCGGCAGCCGATCGCGCCCCGGCGATGCCCGCCTGGTAAGAGAGCCGGCGGTTCCCGTTCGCGCAGCAACCGACCGGCACGCGCTCGTTCCCGGTGTGTCGGCTGAAGTGCAGCCGGATCGTCGCCTGCTTGACAAGCGGCGTCTACAGGGATCTACTGTGATCCGGCGAGGTTCCCAACGCGGCCCGCGGCCGAAACCAAAAAGCGGCATGACTCTCGCGGACCGCGCAAATCCTGCAGGGAAACACTCAGGGAAATACCATGAGAGGGCGGGGGAGGACGACGTGAACGATCAGGTGACCCTCATCGGATGCGGAACGCTTATCGACGGCTGCGGCGGTACGCCGCAGCACGACGTCGGGATCCTCGTCGAAGGCAATCGCATCGACCAGATTATTCCCCTGGCGCAGGCGCCGACGGGGGAACGTCTCACCGTGATCGATGCCAGCCGCCAGACGGTGATGCCGGGCCTGATGGACATCCATCTCCATCTCGTCACGGTCCTGGACCCGCAGGAAACGCACACCTTCTGGTCGATGATGGCCGCACCGCCGCCGCTGCTCACGCTCCACGCCGCCAAGAACGCTCGTCTGATGTTGGAGGCGGGGTTCACCACGGTGCGGGACCTTGGCGGCTACATCAATCGGACGAACGTCGAGGTCGTCTCGCTCCGACGGGCTATCGAGATGGACCTCGTCCCGGGGCCGCGGGTTTTCGCCGCCGGCTGGGTGACCCAGACGGCCGGGCACATCGATATGGGCTTCCCGGCGACCTGGCCACGGGAGCCCGGCATCTGCGCCGACGGTCCCTGGGAAGTGCGGAAGCTCGCACGGACGCTGTTCCGACTGGGCGTCGACCTCCTCAAGACGACGTCCTCGGGGGGCTTGAGTGGCTACTGGGAGGATCTCACCTGGCGAAACTATACCGTCGAGGAACTGGCCGCGCTCGCCGACGAAGCCCATGCGGTTGGGAAGCGGCTCGCCGTTCACACCGATACCCCGGCGGGCATCAAGAACGCGGTCATCGCCGGGGCCGACACCCTCGAGCACTGCACCATCGTGGACGACGAGGCGCTCGATCTGATGGTCAAACATGGGACGTACATGGTCCCCACGCTGTCGCTCGGCTCCGAGCGGGCGGCCGAGGGGCGTCGACGCGGGGGCACGGCGCGGCCGGATGTCCTGCGGAAAGCGAGCATCATCAGCGAGGGACTCCGGGCGAGCTTCCAGAAAGCGCATCGCGCCGGCGTGAAAATCGCGACGGGGACCGACACCTACTTTCACTTTCGAGACCGCTTTGGCGAGAGCGCCTACGAGCTCGAGCTGATGGTGCAGTACGGCATGTCGCCGATGGAGGCCATCGTCGCCTCGACCCGCAGTGCGGCCGACGCACTTGGCGCCGCCGACCGTCTCGGCACCGTCGAGCCGGGCAAGCTCGCCGATCTCATCGTCGTGGACGGCAATCCGCTGGACGACGTTCGCATCCTTCAGGACAAGGCCCGGATCCTGGTCGTCATGAAAGATGGTAAGGTGGCGGTCGACCGGCGTCCGGCGCTTGGGGGAACCTCACCCCCCGTCCCCCTCACCGCTGGCGGAGAGGGGGACGGGGGGTGAGGTTCCCCCGTTAGCTTGCCTGGGTATCGACGATCAGCTCGGGCAGCGGCCACGGCGGCGGCTGGGACAGATCGAACCCGTGGATCTCCTTGACCTGGTCGACGAACCAGCGGGTGAACGGGTCATCGGCGGTGCCGAAGCGCCGGAAGGCGGCCGCCGGGTTCTCGCCCTCCAGGGTAACGATGACCAGGTCGCCCTGGGGTGTCGACTGGAAGAAGGCGCGCTCCCGCACACCCAGGCGCCGCCGGGACGCAACGTAGTCGTTGCGGCGCGGCCCCATCAGCTCCTCGGCAAATCGCCGCCACTGCTCGGTCTTGCCGGGCAGGACCGGCGCAGCAAACGCCAGCAAAGCCATGTGAATGCCCCTTTCTGATGACAGGGATGACAGGGATGACAGGATCGAAGTCTACCAGGATCAACGGCGGCTGCTGCCACCGCTCTCTACAGCCTGCCAGAAGGAGGTGCTCACCCGCCAGGCCAAACGCTGCTCAATCCTTGCTCAGCTCAGCGGCAGTCGAGGAGTGTGCGAGGAGCGGGCTGGGGCCCGGGCGCTCGGCCGCCCCAGTCCACCGGTGGCATCTCACGACAGTGGCCGGCCAGCCACCGCGCGATCTCCGGCTGGCTCCGCGCCATCTCTTCTCGCGAGACGTAGACGAAACGCAGCTCGCCGCGGTCCACCAGGCCGGCCAGACGTGCGACGGTGACGGCCCGATCGGCGCCGGAGAAACCGCCGAACGGCAGCACCGGGCGATTCGTCGCCAGGATCAACGGAGCGGCGTCGTTGGCGCCCTGCGTCGCCACCAGATAGCGCTCGCCTCCGTTCCGGGCGAGCAGGAGCTCGACGAGCGGATTGGGGCCGCCGAGGCCCGGCGGTCGTGGCCCGGGCGGAAACGGCCCCAGGGACTGTGGCCCCGACGGAGCACCGCCGGGCGGTCCCGCCGGTGGTGGCGAGCCGGGCTGAGGCCCCAGCGGACGCGCCGCGCCCGGCCCGGCCGCCGGCAGGCCGGGATTCCCTCCCTCGACGGCGGTGATGGCGGACCAGGCGGTCGGCGCCATTGACAACCCTACCAGCAACAGCCCGAAGGCGGGCCGAAGCTGATCCGCCGACAGCGGCCAGTTGCCGAGGCGACTCATCGCCAGAACGGCGCCGCCGACGACCGTTGTCCCCGCGATCAGCGGCCAGAGCAGCGCCATCTGGCTGGAGTAGCTCGACAGGATCGACGCCTGAAGCACCAGCGTGGCACCGGCGCCCGGAAGGACGAGCCACCAGGCGCGGCCGGGTCCCCGATACGCCCGCCAGAGGGCGGTGGCGCCGATCCCGAAGAGGGCCGCCGCCGGTGCCGCCAGCATCTCCAGGTAGTAGCGGTGGAAGAGGTGCGCCACGCTGAAGAAGACCAGCCCGGTCGCAAGCCAGATGCTCCAGAGGATCAGCGACCGGCCTGCTGCGGACACAGGCCGCAAGCCTGTTTGTTGAAGAGCCATCAGCGCGCCGAACGCAACCAGGGGCAGCAGCCAGCTCATCTGGCCGGCAAGCGGCTCCCGCAACAGCCGGAACGGCCCCGGCTCGCCGATCTCCCCCTGGGGGGATGGTGGTCGGCCAGGCGCGCCGGCAGGGCCGAGCGGTGGCGGAGCGCCCTGCCCCGCCGACGGCGGCGGACCTGGCGGCTGGCCGGCGGCGCCGGGGCCGCCGGGGCCAGGAACGGGCGGGGGCGCTGCCGGGTTTCGGCCGGCGGCGAACAGGCCCGGCGGCAGGCCAAGACGTGTCAGGCCATTGTGTCCGAGCACCAGATCTCGGACCGTGTTGTCACGGCTGCTGCCGATGAACGGCCGCCGATCCGGCGGGATCAGGTCGACCGCGGCGACCCACCAGAGCGAGACGGCCAGCAGCACGAGCGTCGCCAGTCCCAGCCGCAGGACGCGACCCGGCAGACTGGGCCGGTTGCCGACGAGGTAGACCAGGAAGAGCGCCGGTAGCGGGAGGAATGCCTGGAGCATCTTGACGTTGAAGCCCAACCCGACCAGCACCGCTCCCAGCATCAGCGGCCGCAGCGCGCCCGATCCGGCTGCTCGGAGAAAGAGCCAGCCGGCCAGGAGGAGGAGGGGCAGGAGCTGGCCGTCGATGGTGTTGTTCCGGTCGGCGGCAACGCTCACGGGCATCACGGCGAGCGCGAGCGCGGCCAGCATGCCGGCGGCCCGGCCGTGGTCTCCGGCGACGATGCGGTAGAGGAGCGGCACGGCGACGGCGCCGGCAACCGCCTGGGGCAGGGCGAGCGCCAGTCCGTGGAATCCCAGGAGCGCGGCGGCGATGGTCTGCACCCAGAAGCCGGCCGGTGGCTTGTCGACGGTGATCGCGCCGCCGGGCTCGAAGGCGCCGAAGAAGAAGTTGGCCGGCGAGTCGAGCATGCTGCGAACGGTCGCGGCGTAGTAGAGGTTGCCGAACCCCTGGGCGCCCAGCTCCCAGACGCGCAGCGCAAAGGCGAGCCAGGTGGCGGCGAGGACCGCGATCAGCGCGGCGGCGCGTTCGCCGAAGCCCGCCGACCTGGCGGAGATGGTCGAAACCGCAGGGGGCACTACCGTTGCCACACCTCCCCGCCCCCCTACCCCCCGGCCCC
>JACQGW010000338.1 GCA_016199325.1 Chloroflexota bacterium | reverse complement strand
CCAGCGCACTTGGCAAATGACCCACTAGATGGCTCGCCCCCGGATGCTCCTCCTGATCGATGAGTGCATCTCGAAGGGGGTCGCCGACTTCTTCCGCGAGCGCGGGCACGATGTTCTTCTGGTTCGGGAGCACTTCGGGCAGGGCACGAAAGACACGATCATTGCGCTGGGCAGTGAAGAGATCGGTGCTGTCATCGTAACCGAGAACCAGCGGGACTTCAAGAAACTCGTCGATGTTCCCCTTGGCGAGCGTGCTCGTTTCCGGCGTCTTGGTCGCCTTGTGTTCGTAAAGTGCAGAGTACACTATCGGGTGAAACGGCTCCAGCAGCTCATCGAGTCGATCGAGTTCGAGTACGAGCAGTGTCAGGCCCAGAGCGACAAGCGGTACCTGTTCGAGATTCACGAGGGGTTCTTCCGGGTGCTTCGATAAAGAAGCGATGTTCTCACACTCGTCACAGTCGTCACGCTCGTCACACTCGTCACACTCGTCACACATTGAACAAGAAGTTACAGACGTCGCCGTCCTGGACGACGTACTGCTTGCCCTCCAGGCGCACGAGGCCGTGGCGCTTGGCCTCGGCCATCGATCCGGTGCGGACCAGGTCGGCGTAGGCGACGACCTCGGCGCGGATGAACCCCCGCTCGATGTCCGAATGGACGACGCCGGCCGCCTTCTGAGCCATCGTGCCACGGACGATCGGCCAGGCGCGCACCTCGTCCGGGCCGCCCGTCAGGAATGCGATCAGGCCCAGCAGCTCGTAGCACAGCCGGATGACCCGGTCGCGCGCCGGCTCGGCGATGCCGAGCGAGGCGAGAAACTCCGGGATATCCTCCTCCGGGAGCTGAGCGATCTCCATCTCGACCTTGCCGGCCAGGTGGGCGACGCCGGTGTTCGGCCAGGGGAAACGCTCCCGAAGCTGCGCTACCAGGCGGGTATCGCCGACCTGCTCCTCCCCGACGTTGACCACGTGGACGAGCGGCTTGCCGGTGAGGAACTGGTAGTGCCGGATGACCTTCCACTCCTCGTCGGTCAGGTCGAGGGCCCGGATTGGCACCTCCCGCTCCAGGCTCTCGCGCAGCCGGATGAGCAACGGCCCCTCGCGGGCAGCCGCCTCCTTGTCCTCGGCCTTGCCCTTCTTCGCCATCTCGTCCAGGCGGGCCAGCCGCTTCTCGATGAGCGACAGGTCGAAGAACGCCAGCTCCAGCTCGATGGCGGCGACGTCGCGAGCCGGGTCGATCGTCTCCTCCACGTGGGGGAAGTTCGGGTCCTCGAAGGCCCGAGCGACGTGGAGCAGGGCGTCGCACTTGACGAGGTAGGTGGCGAGCTGACTGCTGACCCCCCGCTCGCGGGAGAGCCCGACGCCGGCCAGGTCGAGGTACGTCACGTCGGCCTGGACGACCCGGCGCGGGTGGAAGATGCCGGCCAGCACGTGCAGCCGGGGGTCGGGAACCTTGACAACGGCGATGTTCGGAGCGACCTCGGCGCCGTGATACTGGCCGACCGGCTGATTCGAGCCGGTCAGGGCGTTGAAGACGGTGGTCTTGCCGCTGAAGGGCAGACCGATGATGCCAATTTGCACAGTGGCCTCGATGCGCGCAAGTCTTGAACGTCGATGGTCCTATTATACCCGGCCGCCCTCGATCGGCCGCAACGGAACGATCGGGGGAACGGGCTGTCAACGGATTCGGGGAACGGATTGAACGGATGCAAGGGCGCTTGCATCTGGGGCGCAATGACGGGCGTCATGGTCCGGGGTGTGACGCCGCTCGACAGCGCTCGTGGAAACCAGTGGCGTATCGGCGTATAGTTAGTGGGAAACGCTGCACGATCGACGCAACGTCTGTCCCCTTGGGAAGGAACAACTGAAGGAACAACTGGAGGAACAACTGAATGAAGAGGATGACAGTCGTATTCGAGGACGAGGCGCTGTACACGGCAGTGAAGGTGGAGGCCGCCAGGCGCAACGTCCCACTGAAGGACCTGGTAGCCGCCGTCCTGCGGGAGTGGTTGGAGGCACTGGAAGATACTGAGATCCTGCCCGCCATCGATGCCGCGCGGTCGGAATGGCAGGAGCAGGGCGGTATTGAGGCCCGAGAGTTCTTCCGGGAACTGAAAGAGGAGAGGGACAATCGGCGTGCCCTATAGGGTCGAGATCTCCCCCGCGGCCGGCCGGGACCTTCGGGGGCTTTCTGCGCAGATCCGGGGCCGGCTGGAGCCTATCATCATTGCCCTGGCCGAGGAGCCACGCCCACACGGCGTGCGGAAGATCCGGGCCGAGGAACGGGCGTATCGGATACGGCTTGGCGAGTACAGGGTGATCTACGACATCTATGATCGGGAACGACTGGTGGTGATCCTGCAGGTGGTTCGGCGTGCTGAGGGCACGTACCGGAGGGTGTAGCTGAGTTGGTCGTGGTCGCTCTGGTAGGATCCGCGATTGGAGGCAAGACCATGCAAACATCAGTCACAAGACGCGGCTGGACCTGCATTCCTGCGTCGATTCGGAAGCGTTATCAGATCGACGATGGGGACTGCTTGGCCTGGCTCGACGATGGAGAAAGCATCAAGCTTGTGCCCGTCCCGGCCGACCCCATTGGCGCGCTACGAGGCCGCGGTCGAGGCGAACGTCTGATTGAAAGGCTACTGACAGGTCGCCTTCAGGATCGCGAGCGTGGAAGGTGATGGTAACGGTCGTGCCGGTCCAGGGGATCTGACCGCCCGGGAGGCCGGGGACCTGCTCAACGTCTCGCAGCAATGCCTGGTCCGACTCCTCGATCGGGGCATCATCCCGTCTACCAAGACTGGAACGCACCGGCGGATCAGGCTCGGCGACCTGATAGCGTATGAGGAGCGGGGTGATGCCGAGCGCGAGAAGAAACTGGATCAGCTCACCCAATTGAGTCAGAATCCCGGGCCCTATCGGTAGTCTACCCGTCTTTGATACCCGCGCTGCACCCACCTCCAAGCTGACCCCAGCCCCTTGACAAGACTATCAGGTAGTATTATAGTTAGTATCGATCGTAGTTTTCAGGGAGGTCGTGTATGGACGAGATTGACTTTCAGATGGGTGGAGAGCGGGTGAGGCTATCGCGGCAACAGGTGATCGAGCGCATGAAACACGAAACACCTGAGCCGATCCAGACCTGGGCTGTCGAAGTTGCAGGCAGACTCTTCCCGGTGAAGCAAGTGCTGGCGACTTCCACTGGGAAGAGCCGAGCCGATTTCATCTCCCACCGAGCACGGGACATCTTACGACAACTGGATTTCCGAGTCTTTGATGTGACGCGGGAGCCAGTGCCCTCGCCGACCACGGAGAATGGCGTCGGCGACGACGACGCCATGCGCATACGACTGGCCGTCCTCCCTTTGGCCGTGCAGTGGGCGGCCAATCATCCAGGCGCCGGCGTTGCTGATGTACTTCAAGCTGCGGAGGCCTTTGACACGTGGATCACGCGCGGATGACATCGCCGCGTCCCAGGAATCGATAGACGTGCCTAGCGGTGCGTTATGCACCGATGAACGGCAAAGAGCCGGAGCACCATGGAGCAGACAGGGCGCTTGTCCCACGCGGACAGGGCTTCCTGGATCTGGCACTATGGTGGGTGGGTCATCAGGCACCCAGTCCCGCGATGGCCTATAATGGTGCAACCCATCGCCGTCCAGCATCGTCGGCGGCAGGGTACTGGATGGGGCCGAGACCGACCTGTGCGCCCGAGCGGGAACCGGCCCGGATCGCGGCGGGAGCCGAACTGGTGAAGAGACTCGACACGCTTGCCTGGCTGGCCTGCCCATTCGTCCTGTTGAGCCACCTGTGGCTGCCGTTCATGCCGGCGGAGGCCGTCGGCAACCACACCCGGCCGGTGCCGCCGATTGAGACGCCGGCCGCGACATCACTCGTCATGCGTCATCGGTCATCCGTCATGCGTCACCCGTCACCCGACATGCGTCATGCGTCATCCGTCACCCATCACTCGTCACCCGTCACCCGTCACCCATCACACCTCACTCCGTCCGGGACGCCGACGGGGACGGCAGCGCCGACCGCGCCGTCACTCATCCCTCATCCCTCATCCCTCATCCCTCCGACCGCGACCGTGCTCCCGCCCCTTCGCATCACGACCGACTCGCTGCCCGCCGGTGTCGTCGGCCGGCCGTACTCCCTGACGCTCACGGCCGCCGGCGGAGCTCCCCCCCTGGTCTGGTCCCACATCACCCCGGACCCCATCGTCTGCATCGCGCTGGTCGGCGTCATCTGCGGCCAGATACCCACCGGCTTGACATTGCGCCCGGATGGCGTCATCCTGGGCACGCCGAGCGCCGTCGGGCAGTATCTCTTCACGATCACGGTGACCGACACGGCGCAGGCGAGCGCCGAAAAGGGGGCATCGATCGTCGTGGCGGGGTGGCCGCTGACGACAACCGAGCTCGGGCTGCGAAGCTACCTGCCGCTCACGCTCAAACAGGGGCCCCATGCCGGCGGGTGGTAGGCGAGTGATGGGATGAATCTGGGGAAGCGGCTTTTTGGCCGCGTGTCGGCGATCGCCCCTTCGTACGTCTGGGCGATGGCGGCCATTACGATCCTGTGGACCACGAACCAACCGCTCACCAAGTGGGTGCTCCCGGACATACCGCCGCTGACCTTTGCCTGGCTGCGCTTCTCGGTCACGGCGCTCGTGCTGCTGCCGTTCGCCCGGTCGCAGCCCGATAGCAAATGGACGGCCGCCGATCTCCGCCAGGCTGTCGTCATGGGGCTCGTCGGGATCACGCTCGCTCAGGTCGCAAACAACGTAAGCCTCGGCCTGACGGACGCGTCCCATACGGTCGTCATCTCCTCGACCGTGCCCATCTTCGTCGCCGGCCTGGCTGCGCTGGTGCTCCGCGAGCGCCTCCCGGGGCGCGGCTGGCTCGGGCTCGCCGTCTCGTTCGCCGGCGTCGGGCTGCTCATCGCCTCGGCGCCCGACGCCCGAAAGGCGACTTCTCCCGATCCCTTACTCGGCGACCTCGTATCCATCGCGGCCTACGTCGGCTGGACCACCCGCTCGCCCGTACCCGGCATGGCGCGCGCCCTGGCTGCGCTGCTGGCCGCGCCGGCGGCGGTCCTCTGCGTTGTCGGCTTCGCCATCCTCGCCTATCAACTGAGCTACCACGGCCGGATCCGCCCCGGCGTGTATGTGCTCAATCTGAACGTCGGCGGGATGTCTCCGGTGGAGGCACGCGCGCTGGTGGCTCGCCAGTTCGCGGCATACAGCGAGCAGCCGGTCCGGCTCATCGCCGGGGATCGTGCCTGGGATCTCACGCCGACCGCCCTGGGGCTCCGGTCCGACGTCGACATCGCCATCCGCGCCGCCTATCGGGTCGGTCGAACGGGAGCGGCGTCGGAGCAACTGGCGGCGATGATGGCCGCGCTGCGGCGTGAGACGGTCGCCGTCGACCTGCCACTGCTCGTCGACGGCGACCACCGCGATCGGCAGATCGCGCGCATCGCCCGCGAGATCGACCGCCCGGTGATCGATGCCCGGATCACCCTCGGAGCCGACCTCCGGCCGGTCCTCCACCCCAGCCAGGTCGGGCGCAAGCTCGACACCGGCCGGCTCCGCGCCGCCGTCGACGGCCGCCTGGGCGCGATGTCGGGCGAGTCCGTCGTCCTCGCCGTCGCCGAAACGCCGCCGCGGGTTCCGGCCGAGATGATCGCCGGGGACTTCAACCGGCTCCAGCAGGCGATAGCCTCGCCCTTCACGGTCCGCGCTGCCGAGCGGTCCTGGACGCTCCAGCCGTGGGAGATCGCCGCAGCCATTCAGCTCCGGGCGCCTTCGGCCGGCAGCCCCGCTTTCCAGTTTGACGAGGCCAGGCTCCGGGCGTTTGCAGTCCCCATCGCCAGGGAGATCGACGCGCCGCCGGTGGACGCCCGCATCGCGCTGCGCGGCGGCGAGCCGGTCGTAATTCGCCCAAGTCGTGAGGGGCGCGCCGTCGACGTCGACGGGCTCGTCGCCGCGCTCCAGCGGGCGCTGCCCGGCCCGACGCGCACGCTGGCGGTGCCGGTCCGGTCGGTGCGGCCGGCGTTTGCGGCCGAGGACCGGAACGTGTTTCGGGACGCGGCGGTGGTGGCCGAGGCGAAAACGAGCTACGAGGGGTCGATCCCGGAGCGGGCCCACAACGTGGAGCTGGCAACGGCCCGCCTCAACGGCGTTGTCGTCCCACCCGGCAAGACGTTCTCCTTCAACGACGAGCTCGGTCCAACCACGCTGAAATCGGGCTTTCAGATCGGCTGGGGGATCACGTCGAGCGGCGAGCAGGTCGAGACGGTTCCCTCGGTGGCCGGCGGGATCTGCCAGGTCTCGACGACGCTCTTCCAGGCAGTGTTCTGGTCGGGCTACCCCGTCGAGGAGCGTAACTACCACCTCTACTGGATCCCGCGGTATGGCCAGCCGCCGCTGGGGATGAAGGGGCTCGACGCGACGGTGGACGCGCCAACCGTGGACTTCAAGTTCACCAATTCGACGACGCACCCACTCCTGATCCAGACGCGGACCGACGGCAAGTACGTCTCCTTTTCGCTGCACGGCGTCAAGCCCGCGTGGCAGGTGACGGTCGAGGGCCCCGTCGTCGACCAGATCGTCAAGGCCGTCCAGGAGCCGGTGCGCCAGGAGGATCCGACGGCGCCGGCCGGCAAGGAGCTCTGGATCGAGCATGCCGAGGACGGCTTCCGCGCGACGATCATCCGAACCGTGGTCGAGGGCACCGATCGGCGAGTGCTCCGGCTCGTCAGCACCTATCGCCCCTCCCGGAACGTGCTCCTCGTAGGAACTCGTGGGAACTCGTAGGAACTCGGGGGAGCTCGTGGTCGGCGAAGGGCCGACTTTGCAACGGTAGCCTGCGGTATGGGAAGGTTGTCGAATAGATCCCGTACAACCCAGACCGAGGAACCGGGCGCTGAAGCGCCAACAACGAGCCGGGGCAGCGCGCAGGGTAGTAGTTTGAGCTT
>JACQGW010000337.1 GCA_016199325.1 Chloroflexota bacterium | reverse complement strand
TGCTGAGCCGCAGCGAAGCATCTCCTGGCCGACCACGAGGAGACCCTTCGCTGCGGCTCAGGGTGACAGGAGCCGTCTTCTGCAATCCCGCGTACACTATCAGTCGCACCATCACGTTGACGGCCATACGAGTGGCATGGTATAGTATCTACAGCGGGTGACGCCGGGCGAATCCGGCACAGCCCGAAGCGGGCAGGCTCATGCACTGCCCGACGAGAAATGGTGGTTCCTTTAATGGACAGTCCCGAGAGACTGGCAAGGAACGACGGTCGGGTTGGCGCGGCGATTCGCCAGTGCCGCCGGCCGGCGGCGACAGCGATCTTCCTGGCTGGAGGCTCTCCAGGCTCAGGGAGATTTTTTTTGCCCCGCGACTGTCCATCCGGCAGCACGCGCGCCCGGCGCCTGGGCTGAGCGTTGTTCTCTGTAGCCGTTGGGCGAGCCGAAGGAGGTGGGATGGTCGAAAAGGTCATCATGACGGAGGCCGACGTGCGGCGGGCCCTGACCCGAATCGCCCACGAGATCCTCGAGCGCAATCGTGGGACGGCCGACCTCATTCTCGTCGGCCTGCCGACCCGGGGCGTGACGCTGGCGCAGCGGCTCGCCGACAAGCTGGCCGAGCTCGAGCACGTTCGGCTGCCGGTCGGCAAGCTCGACGTCACGCTCTACCGCGACGACCTCTTCCCCCGCAAGCGGAGGCTTCAGCTTCGCAGGACCGACCTGCCGGTCGACGTCACCGGCAAGCGGGTCATCCTCGTCGACGACGTCCTCTTCACCGGCCGGACGGTACGGGCGGCGATGGATGCCCTCATCGACCACGGCCGGCCCCACTCCATTCAACTGGCCGTCCTGATCGATCGGGGCCACCGCGAGCTGCCCATCCGCGCCGACTATGTCGGCAAGAACGTGCCCACGTCTCGGGCCGAGGACGTCCGGGTCCGGCTGCTGGAGGTGGACGCCGTCGAGGAGGTCGCCATCGCGCGCGACGACGGGGCAGATGGCAAAGAGGAGGCGTAAAGAGGAGGCAACATGATGGTGCAACCGCCGGTCTCCCACGACCCCATCCAGGCAGGCCTGACCCTGCCGGCCGAGCCGGCCACCCGGCCGGCTGCGGCGACCGAACCGGTGAGCTTGCCGGAACGCCGGCACCTGCTCGATCTCGACGATTTCTCGCGGGCCGATCTGGAGACCTACCTGACGACCGCCGACGCCATGCAGGAGATCCTGTCACGGCCGATCAAGCGGGTGCCGGCCCTCCGCGGCATGAGCGTCGTCAACCTCTTTTACGAGGCGTCCACCCGCACGCGCGTGTCGTTCGAGATCGCGGCGAAGAACCTCTCCGCCGACGTCGTCAACATCACGGCCAGCGGCAGCAGCGTCGAGAAAGGCGAATCGCTCCTCGACACCGTCGCGACGCTGGAGGCGCTGGGCGCCGACATCATCGTCATGCGGCACAGCCAGTCGGGCGCGCCGTACTTCGTCGCCGAGCGGGTGCGCGGCCACGTCGTCAATGCGGGCGACGGCTGGCACGCTCACCCGACCCAGGCGCTGCTGGACCTCTACACGCTGCGGAACCGGCTCGGCGACCTTGCCGGGCGGAAAGTCGTCATCGTCGGCGACATCCTCCACAGCCGGGTCGCCCGATCCAACCTCTGGTCGCTCCTACTGGCCGGGGCGAGCGTCGTCCTCTGCGGCCCGCCCACCCTCCTGCCGCCGGCCCTGCCGGAAGGCTGGGGGCGCCGTGTCCAGGTCGAATACCACCTGGACCGGGCCATCGCCGACGCCGACGTGGTCATGGCGCTGCGGCTCCAGAAGGAGCGGCAGCAGGGAGGTCTGCTGCCCTCGGTGCGCGAGTACGTCCGCCTGTACCAGGTCTCGGCCGAACGGCTCAAGCGTGCCCGGCCGTGGGTGGTAGTCATGCACCCGGGGCCGATGAATGAGGGGGTCGAGATCGCGCCGGACGTCGCTCACGGCCCCCACGCCGTCATCGAAGAGCAGGTGGCGAACGGCGTGGCCATCCGCATGGCAACCCTCTTTCTCCTGGCCGGGGGTGAGCTGTGACGGGAACGCTGGTCCTCCGGGGCGGCCGCATCCTGGACCCCGGATCGGGCATCGACGCGGTCGGCGATCTGGTGCTTGTCGGCAGCCGTATCGCCGGCGTGCTGGCGAACGGTGGCGGCGGCGACCCGGCCGTTCGCCGATTGGCCGAAGGCGCACCGGCGATCTCCGTCTCTGGCCTCCTCGTGACGCCCGGCTTCATCGACCTCCACAGCCACTTGCGGGAGCCGGGATTTGAGGAGAAGGAGTCGATCGAGTCGGGCACGCGGGCGGGCGCGCGCGGCGGGTTCACGACGCTGTGCGCCATGCCAAACACGAGCCCGACCGTTGACACCCGGGCGACGGTGGAATACATTACACGAACCGCGGCGGCCAGAGGCGCGGTGCGCGTTCTGCCTATCGGAACGGTCAGCAAAGGAGAGGAGGGCCAGGAGCTCACGGAGATGGCCGACCTGGCCGAAGCCGGCGCCGTCGCCTTCTCGGACGATGGCCGGCCGGTCGCCAGCGCCCGGCTGCTTCGCTACGCGCTGGAATACGCCCGCATGCTCGACCGGCCCATCGTCGATCACTGTGAGGATGCGAGCCTTTCGGCGGGCGGCTTGATGCACGAAGGGGCCGTCTCCGCCCGGCTGGGGCTCAAGGGCAATCCGGCGGCCTCGGAGGTCATCGCGGTGGCGCGCGGGCTGGCGCTGGCAGAGCTGACGGGCGGGCGGTTCCACGTCGGCCACCTGAGCACGACCGGCGCGCTCGACCTCGTGCGGCGGGCGAAGGAGCGCGGCGTCCCCGTCACCTGCGAGGTGACGCCCCACCACCTCGCGTTGACGGACGAGTGGGTGGCGGGCACGGTGAGCGACGGGCGAGCGTATCTGCGGCCGCCGAAAGGCCGGCGACCGTTCGATCCGAATACGCGGGTGGCGCCGCCGCTGCGAACGCAGGACGACGTTGAGGCGCTCCTGGATGCGCTGGCCGAAGGGGTCGTCGACGCCATTGCGACGGACCACGCGCCGCACACGATCGTCGACAAGGCGTGTGAGTACGGCCTGGCGGCCAACGGCATCAGCGGCCTTGAAACGGCGGCGGGCGTCCTGCTGACGCTGGTCAACGTCGGCCGCGTCCGGCTGGAAACGGTGGTCGCGCTGCTGACGGCAGGGCCGGCCCGCATTCTGGCGGGCGACCAGGGGCTGGAGGCGAAGCGGCTCCCGGCCGGCCTTGGATCGCTCCGCCCCGGCGCCCCGGCCGACGTCGCCGTTCTCGACCTGCGGCGGCAATGGGTGGTCGAGCCGCAGGCGTTTGCCTCGCGCGGCCGGAACACGCCGCTCGCAGGCGTTCCGCTCGTCGGGCGCGTCGTGGCGACGATCTTCGGCGGGGATGCGGTACATTGGGAGCTGGAGACGAAGTAAGGGAATCCTGATGAAACCTGCGGTCCTGGTCCTCGAGAACGGCGCCGTCTTTCCGGGCGTCAGCTTCGGCGCCCCCGTCCAGACGTACGGCGAGGTCGTCTTCAATACGTCGATGACGGGCTATCAGGAGATCCTGACCGATCCCTCCTACACCGGCCAGATCGTCGTCCTGACCTACCCGCTCATCGGCAACTACGGCGTCAACCCCGACGATTTCGAGTCGGCCTGTATCCGTGCCCGGGCGCTGGTGGTCCGGGAGGCGTGTGACGTCCCGAGCCACTGGCGGGCGACCATGAGCCTGGATGCCTTCCTGGCTCATCAGGGGATCTCCGGGATCAGCGGCGTGGATACGCGCGCGCTGACGCGGATGCTGCGCACCCGCGGGGTGATGATGGGCGCCATCAGCTCGGAGCTCGGTCCCGATGAGCTGCTCGCCGAGCTCCGCCGGCTCCCGACCTACGCCTCGGTGAACTACGTCGAGCAGGTCAGCACCGACGAGGCGTATGAGTGGCAGGGTGAGCCGCGGGGGTTGGCGCCCTCACCCCCGGCCCCTCTCCCGCTCGGCGGGCGAGGGGAGACGGCGGGCACGCCCTCACCCCCGGCCCCTCTCCCGCTCGGCGGGCGAGGGGAGACGGCGGGCACGCCCTCACCCCCGGCCCCTCTCC
>JACQGW010000336.1 GCA_016199325.1 Chloroflexota bacterium | reverse complement strand
GCGCCCTATTTGGGCATGTTTCAAATTCGGCAGGAAATCGGTTGACACTCTGGAGGGCCGCCCCGACTGCTGGCAAGGCGGGGAAATAACGAGGCGCTGCAAAGTGTCAAGCGGTTTCTGAAACATGCCCCTATTTGAGCGCCCTATTTGAGCGATAGGAGATACGCGACGAGGTCCGCCAACTGCTCCTCCGAAAGCGTATGGCCGAAGGCGGGCATGATCGGCACGTATTCGGGCACCTTGTACTCGTAGGTCGCGCCGGCCTTCAGCTTCTCCAGCAGGTACTGCTCGGCCGAGAGGCCGGATACCCGCTCTCCCGCTCGCTCGGCGACATGGGTGAGGTCGGGGCCGCGGGTGCCGCCCCGGCCGGAAACAGTGTGGCAGAGGAAGCAGCCCACCTCGGCCTTCGAGAAGAGGGCCTGTCCGCGGCCGACCGCGTCCTCCGAGGCCGCCGTCCCGCCCGGCTGCGGCAGCCCGAACTGGGGCGAAACCATGGCGACAGCGACCAGGAAGCCGATGGTGGCCAGATAGACGCCGGCCACGCTGGCGAACACGCCCAGTCCGCTGCTCGGCGCCGGCAACCGCTCCTGGCTGAGGAACCAGAAGAACCCGGCGCTCAGCACGAGGCAGACGGTGAAAAAGAGCTGGAACCCGAAGCCGAACCGGAAACCGCTCTCCTCCGGCACCAGCGGCAGGGCGCCCCAGATGACGAGCAGCAGCGCCGGCAGGACGAGCAGCCGCCCGCGCCGGGCCAGGATGTCGGGTCTCCCCCGTGCATGTCGAACGGGCGGCGCCTGTTCAGAACGGACTGCCATCTCCTCTCCTAGCTGTAGTCTGCCTTGCCCAGCTTGAAGCCGATCCAGAAAATGAAGGACATCAGGATGAAGAACAGCAGCGTCACGACGCCGACCATCACGCTGGTATAGGCCAGCGGCGTCGTGTACCAGTACGGCGTCGTGTCTCGCAGGACGTTGTACACGTGCCAGTCCTGGCGGGCCAGCTCCCGGATAGCGCCCATCAGCCCCATGGTGTAGACCGCCACCGCCGGGATGAACACCAGCGCGTACTGGGCCTGCGGCGCGATCTCCCCCCACCGCATCGTCCCCAGCGCCATCGCCCGCCGGTAGATCATATAGGTGAGGAAGGTGAACATGATGATGGCCGTCACCGCCACGGCCTTGGCCATCATCAGCCCGACGAACGCCGCCCGCTCGGGGATGATGATCGACGCGAGCGCCACACCCTCCGGCGCCGGCGTCACGATGTCGGGCAGGAAGTTCTGCGGGATCACCCAGATGATGGCGCCGACCCAGACGACGGTGAAGGTGGGGCGCATGAGGCCCAGATACGGCTCGGCGCCCGTGATGCGCCGGATGCTCATCCAGATGTAGTAGTTGGCGCCCAGAAAGAGCAGGCTGACGAGCACCCCCTGAAAGACGAAGAACCAGGAGAGCTTATCCGCCATCAGAAAGGTCGAGATGGTGGCGTCGTACAGGAAGATCTCTTTGGCGTAGATGTAGCCGGCCAGGGGGAGGGCCATCAGCGTGGCGACGCCGATGAAGTTGCCGATGAACCCCATCCAATCGTAGAACGCCCGGTCTTCGGCGCTCTTCGCCGTTAGGAACATGATCGCGGCAAAGAGCGCCACCATGAAGCCACCCAGGGTGATATTGGCGACGAACCGATGGAGGTTCAGCCCGCTCCAGGTCGCGTTGTTCACCATGTCCCACCAACCGGCGGTCTCCTCGACAGGAGGCGTCAGCATGTAGGACGCGACGGCGTTCATGAGGAACATGACCACCGTGCCGACGACGTTGAGCGCGACGCCGATGGCGATGTGCAGCCCCTTCCGGCGGGCCAGCGGCTCCCACGAATACCAGTAGAGGTACATGATCAGAGTCTCGACGAAGAAGAGGGGCGCATAGACGCCGAAGATCGGGCCGAAACGCTCGAAGAGATGCTCGGTCACCAGGTGATAGGGCCCCATCAGCACGAAGGCGAAGCTGGCGCCGGTGATCGCCGTCAGGCTGTAGGCCATCGTCACGACTTTCATGGTTTCCCGCGCGAGCCGTTCGTAGCGCGGGTCCCGCCGCCGATGGCCCCACCACTCGCAGATGACGATGAAGATCGGCGCGCCGAGGATGAAGGCGGCGAAGAACAGGTGGAGCTGGGCCGCCATCCAGAGGGCGGACCGGGAGCCGATGATTGGGATGTCTACAAGCATCGCGCCCGCTCCCTCACGGTCGCGGCTCGGACCGGGGTCCGCTCCCTCACGGTCGCGGCTCGGACCGGGGTCCGCTCCCTCGCGCCGGGTCGGATCACGGCACCACCGTCAGCGTGCCGACCATGCCGCGGTCGGCGTGGTTGCTGACCGGGCAGGAGATGCGGTACTCGCCGGGTTTCAGCGAGATCCGCCATTCGAGGCTGCGGCCGCTCCCCACTTTTGGCCCCTTCTCGTCGAAGCCCTCGCCCTCGACCCGGAAATCGTGGGTGTACCGCCCCTCGTTCTTCAGCACGAACGTGATGGAGCCTGCCTTGACGGTGATGGTGTCCGGGTCCAGCTTGAAATCCTTCTGGCTGACGCGGACGGTGCCCTGAAGCACTGTTGCCCGCTGGCTGCCCGCCGGTTGCGCCGGCACGGCGCCGGCCGCGGCCGCCACCGCTACTCGGGGCCTGCTCTCGGCCTGCGCCGCGACCGCCAGCGGATGCGGTACTCCAGGATATTCGCAGCCCGTCAAGGCCCCGATCAGCAGGACGACGAGAATCGCCCCAACCGCTCTCCGCAACGCACGCTCCTCTCTGCCAGGCTGCGATGGAATTCGCTGTCAACGGATTGGCTGTCAACGGATTTTGGCGACGCATCTCCTCCCCTCGCCGCGGCTCAGCGCGACAGGTAGGAGTACCAGCCATCGACCCCAATCCGTTCCCAGAATCCGTTGACAGCCATCCGTTGACCGCTGCTCCTGGGCGGCCGGCTCTTACCTGGGCATGACCAGGATGTAGGCGGTCATCGACGGATCGTGCTCGTCGCAGTGGAGGATGTAGTAGCCGGGCTTGTCGGCCGTGAAGGTGACCTTGTACTCCCGCCCCCGCTGCCAAGCCTGCTCCTTGATCGTCGCCGCGCCGGCCGGGTCTTCCACCCAGGTCTTGTGCTTGTCGCCGTTCACGATGAAGCCGACCAGGTTCACCTTGTCTCCCTGGAAGACGGTCATCAGCCCCGGCTCCCACCGGTAGGTCGAGACCTCCCACTTGGTGGCGTCGCTCTTGTCGGCGTCGCCGGGCTTCTTGTAGCGATAGCCATCGCCGAGCGTCTTCGGATCGATCTCGGGCGGCGGCAAGTCCTTGGCACTGGTAGAGCCCTTGTACTCCAGACCCGTGACGTAGAACGTCCGCTCGCCGACGGCGATGGCCGCAGGCCGCGCGCCGAGCTGGGCGCAGGCCGCCACCGTCAGGAGCAATACGACGATGCTCCCCAAAGCGATCAAGACTGCCCACCGACTGCGCATTCGACTTCTCATTGGGACCGCTCCTTTCTCCGGGTTGACCGGACGCTGTCGCTGCCACTCCTTCTGCCGTCTCGCCAGCCCCCCTGCACCGTGCAGGCAGAGGCCGTCTCGGGCCTTGGCGCCCTGTCGGCCCTGGACCGCATTGTATGGAACCCCCGGCTCGGCGGTCAACGGACGAAGGGTATCAGTTCACCCTGACTTTGGTCGCAAGGCCGCCTTACTTTGGTCCGATGCCTGTCGGGAGGAGAGCGAGTACAATATGCAGCAATCATGGCAATCATTCTGGCAACCATTCTAACGTAAAGGGGTCGTCTTGCGCGCGATCGTTCACGATCCTGTTACACGGCTCAGCCTGGCCCAGCAGTTCATGCTGGCAAGTCTGTTCATTCTCATCGCCGGGATGGTCGGCATCGGCTGGTGGGTCGGCCAGCAGATCGAGGCCGGGGTGATCAACCGGACCGCCGCGACGACCGCGCTGTACGTCGACAGCTTCGTCGCGCCGCACCTCCAGGATCTGAGCGAAGCGAAGCAGTTGGCGCCGGAGCACGTGCGGACCTTGAGCCGGCTGCTGGAGGAAACCCCCCTCGGCCAGCAGATCGTCGCGTTCAAGGTCTGGGATGCCAACGGCCGGATCCTGTACAGCAGCAGCCCGGCCAACATTGGCCGCGTCTTTCCCCTGCCGGCGGGATCGGCCCGCGCCTGGCAGGGGGAGATCGTCTCGCGGATCAGCGACCTCCGGGACGAGGAGAACGCGCTGGAGCGCGAGCGATGGGCGCGCCTCCTCGAAACCTACAGCCCCGTCCGCCAGATCGGAACCAGCCGGATCATCGCGGTGGCCGAGTTCTATCAGACCGTCGACGACCTCCAGCAGGAAATTCTCGCCGCTCAGATGCGGAGCTGGCTGGTCGTAGGCGCCGCGACGCTGGCAACCTATCTCCTGCTGGCCGGACTGGTGCGCCGGGGCAGCGATACCATCGCGCGCCAGCAGGCGGAGCTGAGCGACCAGGTGGCCCGGCTGACGGCGCTGCTGGCGCAGAACGAGGAGCTTCACGAGCGCGTGCGCCGCGCCGCCACGCGGACCGCCGCCCTCGACGAGCGCCTCCTCCGCCGGATCAGCGCCGAGCTCCACGACGGCCCGGCCCAGGATCTCGGCTTCGCTCTGCTGCGGCTGGACAGCGTCATGGCCCGCTGCGCGGCGTGTCCCCTGCCCGGCACGGACGGGCGCCAGGTCAGCGGGGCGCTGGACGTAATCCAGTCCTCCCTCCAGCGCGCGATGCAGGAGGTGCGGGCCATCGCGGCCGGCCTGCGCCTGCCGGAGCTGGACCGACTGACGCCGGCCGAAACCCTCGCCCGGGTGGTGCGCGTCCACGAGCGGCGCACGGCGACGAAGGTGGCGCTGGAGCTCGACGGTCTGCCGGACGAGGCCCCGCTGCCGGTCAAGATCACCTTGTATCGGCTGGTGCAGGAGGCGCTGAGCAACGCCTACCGCCACGGCAACGGCATCGGTCAGCAGGTTCGGGTCGGCGCCAAAGCGGGGCAATTGCGCGTCGAGGTCTCCGATGCGGGGCCGGGGTTCGACTGGGCGCAAGTGGCCGACCGGGACGAGCACCTGGGCATGTCCGGCATGCGCGAACGGGTGGAGCGCCTCGGCGGGCTATTCGCGATCCAAACCGAGATCGGCCGGGGCGTCCGCGTGATTGCCCATCTGCCGCTTCAACCGACGGGAGGCAGCCGTGACTGACCGGATCCACATCGCCATCGTCGACGACCACCCGCTCTTTCGCGAGGGCGTGGCGCACACCCTGGAGGCCGAGCCGGACGTCGAGATCGTCGGCCAGGGCGCCACGGCGGCCGATGCGATCCGCCTGGCCCGCGACCTGCTGCCGGACCTTGTGCTGCTGGACATCACCATCCCCGGCGGTGGCCTGAACGCCGCTCAGGCCATCGCGGCGGCCTGCCCGGTGACGAAGATCGTGATGCTGACCATCTCTGAGGAGGAGGACGACGTGCTGGCGGCGCTCAAGGCGGGCGCCCGGGCGTACATCCTCAAGGGCGTCTCCGGCCGCGAGCTGGTGGGCATTCTGCGCAGCGTCCACGCCGGGGAGGTCTACGTCAACCCGACCCTGGCCGCGAGCCTGCTGCTGGAGATGACCGGGGCGATGCGGGAGCCGCGGCTATCGACCGGTCCGCTCGACGAGCTCAGCGAGCGCGAGCGGCAGATCCTCGAGCTGGTCGCCGCCGGCCAGAGCAACAAGGAGATCGGCCATCAGCTCCACCTGACCGAGAAGACGGTCAAGCACTACATGACGAATATCCTGCAAAAGCTCCACGTCCGCAACCGGGTGGAGGCGGCGCTGCTCGCCCGGCGGGTCGGCCGGATCGAGCCGAGAAGCTCGTAGGCTGACAAACCCCGCCCCGACACTCCGACAGGCCGCCCGAAGTGCGCTTGACACCCAAGCCTGGCAGATGATAGGATGCCGAGGGTGGTATCTGATATACCCGATACCAAATCGCGCATCCCATGCGTTCGGCCCCGTACAGATCGGTGTAGGTGTCAATGCGGAAAACCACTCCTGAAAGGAGCCCCTGCGACCCATGCATGTACAGATGCTCGGAACCGGAAGTCCGAAGCCTCGAGTCACGCGCGCGGGAGCGTCGGCCGTCATCCTGATGGACGACGCCGGCCTGTTGTTCGACTGCGGACCGGGGACCACGATCCGGCTTGTCCAGGCCGACATTCCCTCTCGACGCATCACGCACCTCTTCTTCAGCCACCTCCACTTCGACCACTGCACCGACTACCCGTTCTTCGGCCTCTCCCGCTGGGATCAGGCGGCCGGCTCGGCCCAGCCGCTCCAGGTCTTCGGGCCGCCGGGGGTGGAGGTGTTCCACCAGCGCCTGTTCGGGCCGGAGGGAGTGTTCGCCTCGGATATCGCCGCACGGCGGTTCAATCCGGCGAGCCAGGCGGTCTGGGTCGAGCGCGGCGGGATCCTGCCGCGACCGGAGCCGGAGATCGTGGTGCGCGACGTGCCGGTGGGCATCGTCGCCAAGGGCCGGGATTGGGTCGTGCGGGCAGCGGTCGCCACCCACACCCAGCCACACCTGGAGAGCTACAGCTACCGCATCGACGGCCCCGGCCGATCGGTCGTCTACACCGGCGATACCGGCTACTGCCAATCGCTCGTCGACCTCGCGCGCGGCGCGGACACGCTCATCCACATGTGCGCCTTCCCGGACGAGGAACTGAAGGCGACCGGCGTTGCCGGGGTGGAGGAGATGTGCTCGAGTCCGGCGATTGCAGCGCGGGTCGCCGCAGAGGCGGGGGTACGGGAGCTGGTGCTCACGCACCTGCAGTCGGACCGGCTTCAGTCGCAGGAGGGCCAGGGCGCGATGGTCGCTGTCGTGCAGCAGCGATTCCGCGGCGCTGTCCGGGTCGCGGCGGACCTGATGGTCGTGTGAGATGGGCTACGCACCGCTGTACTGCGCCGAGCTATGCGGCAACAGCCGGCAGCGAGGGATCCAGCACGGCCGCCTGCTCACGGCGCCCATCGAGCGGGCGGTGGAGTTCTACCGCTGGCTGCTGGGCAAGCACCTGGGCCTGTCGCCGATGGACATGCGCCGGCGCGCGGCCCGCTACGTCGAGCCCACCGCGCGCGTCAGTGCGATGCTGATGGCCGAGTACGAGGGGATCGCCGAGGGCTCCGGCCAGACGATCGAGGACATCTTCGCCCTCTCGGCCCGCTATGAGATCACCTTCGAGGCCGTCCGGCTCGGCGAGTGCTCCAACGTCTTCGTCGGCCCGCGGCGATCGCAGGAAGGACATACCCTGTTGGGCCAGAACTGGGACTGGCGGCCCGAGGTGCTCGACTTCCGAGCGGTCCTCATCGCCCGCTGCGACGATCAGCCCGACCACGTCGTCGTCACCGAATGCGGCCAGCCCGGCAAGTACGGCTTCAACAGCGCTGGCCTGGGCGTCGCCGGCGCCGGCCTCTCCTGCTCGGGCCAGACGAGCATCGGTGAGAACCTGGCCGTCGCCGTCATCCGCAGCATGCTGGAGAAAACGAGCTTCGCCGAGGCGCGCACCGTCATCCACCGGCACCCGCTCCATGCCACCGTCACCCTGCTTCTGGCCGACGCAGCCGGCAACGCCGTCGACTTCGAAGCGGCGCCCCACGGTATCGCCGAACAGGAGCTGCGCCCGGACGAGGTCTACTGGCATACGAACCACTGCCGGCAGATCGGCGAGCCCTGCACGTTCGAGAATAGCCTGGTCCGCGGCCGCCGCTGGGCCGAGCTGACCGAGTCGGCAGGACCGATCTCGGCTGAGACGCTGCGCGGCTGGCTGGCAGACACCGCCAACGCCGCCGATTCGATCTGCAAGGCGCCGGACCCGGCTCAGGCCGGCGCGGCGACCTGGCTCCAGACCCTCTGCTCCATCGTGATGGACTTGAATACCCGGACGATGTGGGTGAGCGACGGGTTGTCTTCGATCCAGCCGTATCGGCGGTTCGCCTGCAACACCAGCTCAGAAAGCGCGACTCGATCAACATAGCGCTGGGAGGATGGAATCCGATGGCAGATGGCAAGCAACCCGCTCCGCTGACTCGAAGGCGCTTTCTCGGCTCGCTGGCCCTTGCCACGGGCGCGGCGTCGGCGCTGCCGATCCTTCAGGCCTGCGCGCCGGCGGCCCCGATCACGCCGACGGCAGCACCGGCGGTCGCGCCGAAGCCGACGTCCGCGCCTCAGGCAGCGCCCACCGCTGCCCCGACGGTTCCCCGTCCGGTCGCACCCACCGCGGCAGCGGTGCCGACACAGCCGGCGGCGACGGCTCAGCCGGTCAGCAAGATCAAGCGAGGGGGAACGTTCCGGGCGTTCGAGCACTTCGCTCATCCGACCCTCGACCCCCAGCTTTCCTCGATCGCCAACAACCCCAGCTTCTCGTTGCTCTACGACTCGCTGACCCAACTCTACCAGGATGAGAAGACGGGGCAGTGGATCGTACGGCCGATGCTGGCCGAGTCCTGGGAAACGCCGGATGACACCACCATGGTGCTCAAGCTCCGCAAAGGCGTCAAGTTCCATGACGGCTCGGACTTCACCGCTGGCGTCGCCAAGTGGAACCTGGATCGGATCAAGAGCCACCCGAAATCTGTTGGGAAAGATGCCGTCGAGGCGATCCAGAGCGTCGAGGTCGTCGATCCCTCGACCCTCAGACTGACGCTCAAGGCCCCTTCGCCATCCCTGCCGTTCATGCTCTCCAGCGGCGGCGGCCTCGGACGGACGCGGATCGTCTCACAAGCGGCCGTCGAGAAGCTGGGCGATGAGGAGTTCGGGCGGAATCCCTCGGGAACCGGCCCGATGCGTCTGGTGGAATGGGTCAAGGACGACCGCCTCGTCTTGAAGAAATCCGAGGGCCACTGGGAGAAGGGCGAGGACGGCCAACCCCTGCCCTACGTCGACGGCGCCGTGCTGCGCTTACAGGCGGACATGACCATCGGAGCCAAGGAGCTGCGGGCGGGTGCGTCCGACATCAGCCAACTGCTGGTCCAGGATTCGGGCGCGATCAAAGCCGATTCCAACCTGGTGCTGATTACCCCGCCGACGATGAACTCGTTCTACGTGCTCGGCCTCAACGCCAGGAAGGGGCCCTTTGCCGACAACCCGAAGCTGCGACAGGCGGTGGGCTATGCCATCGACCGCGAGTCGATGGTGAAGGCGCTCGGTCTCGGGTTCGGCTCGCCGGCCTATTACTGGTGGGCGCCGGGCCAGATCGGCTACGACGCGTCGATCCCCCGCTATGATTACCAGCCTGAGAAGGCAAAGCAACTGGTGAAAGAGGCGGGTTATCCCAACGGGCTGGACGTCCGGATCCTGACCTTCCCAACGCCGGAGCGCGTCCGGAACAGCCAGGTCGTCAAGCAGATGCTGGATGCCGTCGGCATCCGGGTGACCCTCGACCAGGCCGAGCGGCTCGCCTGGGTGGCGAAAACGGAGGCAGCCGACTTCGAGATCGCGCTGTGGAACCGGGGGTACGCGCCCGACCCGGACGTGCTCTCGCGCGACCTGGTCTCGACCGGCGCCGGGAACTTCAGCCTCTGGAAGAACCCTGAGATGGACGCCTGCATGAAGGATGGGCGGAGCACCTACGACACGGCCAAGCGCAACGACATCTACAAGCGCTGCCAGAACATCGCCTTCAACGATGCGCACGTCATCCTGACCTGGAACGACCCTAAGAACCTGGGGCTCCAGAAGTACGTCAGGGGGTTGCGTAGCAACTGGGCCCAGTGGGACGCCCGCTACGTGTGGCTGGATAGGTAGCCACCCGGGGAGGCATCGTGATCGAACAGTTGGAACCCGCGCTCTTCGATTTTGGGCTGAGCGCCGAGCAGGAGGAGCACGCCCGGCGGCTCCAGACGGAGAGCATCGTCGTCGACTTGCTCTTCCAGGGTCCGTGCGGGCCGGCCGCCTTCACCGAGGAGATGAATCAATCGCTCCGGGCGAATTACCAGCGGCACCAGGACGCCTATCGCGCCTTCGCCATCGCGCGGAACCTCCCCGACCGGTTGGCGGTGCGGGGTGAGTCCGACGTCTTCCGTGAGTGGTGGGATGCCTCCGGCGTGACGGCCGGCAGCCGCCAGTGCGGAAACGGCACATTCGAGCAGGTCCTCCAGGGGATCGCGAGCGCCACGATGGCTTTCGACGGCCTCGACTGGCTGGTGAAAGCGCTCCAGGCGAAGGACATCCGTCGTGCCTGGGCCGAGGGCAAGCGCGCCGGCTACCTGCACTCGCAGAACACGCTGGCGATCGAGCAGAACCTGGACCGGCTCAATCTTTTCCACGACCTGGGCATGCGCATGGTCCAGTTGACGTACAACAGCAACAACCTGGTCGGCGGAGCCGGCGACGATCGGGGCGACGCTGGGTTATCCCACTTCGGCGTCAAGGTCGTCCAGCGGATGAACGATCTCGGGATGATGGTCGACGTCGGCCACACCGGCAACCAGTCGACCATCGACGCCTGCAAGGTTTCGCGGGCGCCGGTCATCGCCAGCCACACCTGCGCCAGGGCGCTGTCCGGGCATCCGCGCGGCAAGTCGGATGAGGCGCTCCGGGCAATCGCAGCCACCGGCGGCATCGTCGGCGTCGTCATCATTCCTCGCTTCCTCAGCCCCAGGCCGGAGCCGACGATCGAGGACTTCCTTGACCACGTCGACTACATCGCGAACCTCATCGGCGTGGAGCACGTTGCCATCGGCACGGACTGGCCGCTCTGCATGCCCGTGTGGCTACTGGCCGAGATGGGGCCATGGAGCCAGCGAAGCGGATACCCTGAGTGGGAGCGGGCAAGGCGAGATTCGCAGTGGCTGTCGACCCTAAAGGGTTGTCGCGACTATCGCGAGCTCATCAACATCACCCGTGGGCTTGTCGCCCGTGGCTACTCCGACGACGAGATCAAGGGGATCCTGGGGGAGAGCTTTTTGCGGGTGTTCGAGAACGTCTGCGGGTGACGGGCTCACCAGACGAGGGGAGGCTGCACATGGTTGCGCAGGACTCGGGCCGCAACGGCGTCGTCATCGCCGATAGTCCGTACTCGGCGGAGATCGGGCTGGCAGCGCTCCGGCGAGGCGGCAACGCCGTCGACGCCATCGTCAGCGCCGGCCTCGCCCACGCCGTCTGCCGGCCGGCGCTGAACGGCATCTTCGGCTGGGGCGGCGGCATGGTCCTCTACTTCGGCCGGACCGGCCGGGCGGTGGCGATCACCATGTCCGGCATCACGCCATTGGCGACCACGCCGGACCTGTTCGAGCCCGTTCGCGGGCCCGAGGACCATACGGTCCTCGGGCTGCCCGGCCCCGACCTCGGCCTGCTCCTCCACTCGCCGGAGCTGATGGTCAAGGACGACCTGAACAGCACCGGCTACCTCTCCATCCTGGTCTCCCCGGTGCTGCGGGCCTACCAGGTCGCGCTGGAGAGCTTCGGCAACTTGACGATCGCAGAAGCCCTCGCCCCGGCCATCGAGCTGGCCGAAGCGGGCTTCGCCGTCGACCGTGACACCCGGAACACCATCCTCGGCGTCGAGGCCATCATTCAGCGATTCTTCCTGGCCACGGCCGAGATCCTGATGCCCGGCGGCCGTGTGCCGGAGGCCGGCGAGCTCATTCGACAGGCCGATCTGGCGCAGACCCTGCGGGCTGTCGCCCGGGAGGGGCCGGAGATCCTCTACACCGGCTGGCTCGCCCGCACCATCGTCGACGACGTCCGCTCCCACGGCGGGATTCTGACGATGGCGGACATGGCGCGGGCCTGTGACATGGTCGGGCCGGAGGAGGCCGTGGCCGTCCCCTACCGGAACCACGTCTTCTACACGCCGGACCTGGGCACCTCCGGCGGCACGACGGCGATGCAGATCCTCAAACTCCTGGAGCCGCACGATCTTACGGGCCTGGGGCCGACCCATCCGGAGTACCTGCACCTGGCCGTCGAGGCCGGCAAGGTCGTCTGGCGGGACCGCTTCCGGACCGTGGGCGACCCCGCCGCTATGCCTGTGCCGCCGGCAGAGCTGCTCTCCGCGGCCTATCTTGCCCGGCTACGGGAGGAACATCGCCAGGCCCTGCTTGGAAAGGGACCGGCGCACCCGGCGGTGACTTCACCGGGCTCGCCGAACACCACCCACCTCATCGCGGTTGATCGGGAGGGCAACCTCGCCTCGTTGACGATGACCCAGGCCATCAACTTCGGCTCGCTCGCCACCGTCCCCGGCACCGGCATCATCCTGAACGGCGGCATGTCCTCGTTCGATCCCCGCCCCGGCCGGCCGAACAGTCTGGGGCCCTGGAAGCGACCGGCCCAGCGGATGTCGCCGACAGTGGCGACGCGGGCGGGCTGGCCGGCCCTGGCGCTCGGCGGGACTGGCGGCCGGCGGATCATCGCGGTGCTGGCGCAGGTGATCGCCAACCTGGTGGACTTCGGCCTGTCGCCGGCCGCCGCCCTGCTGGCCCCGCGGTTCTACGTCGAGGCGGCGGAACCGGTCTGGATCGAATACGGCGGGGTCCAGGAACAGGTCTGGAACCCGACGGGGCACCGCGGCGGCTGGCTCATCCCGGGGTCCCATCCCGAGTGGAGCTTCGACGGCGGCGTCGTGGACGCCCTGCGAGAGCGAGGCCATACGCTCCGATACGCCAACACGATGGCGGGCTCGCAGCACGTTGCCCGGATCGACGAGGACGGTCTGATCCACGGCGCGGCCGAGCCGCGCCGAGAGGGCTCGACGGTGGCAGCTTGTTAGCACGCCAGACCAGACGAACCGCCAGGATCCCAGCAAGCATTCAGCAGCAAGCAATGTCACCAGCGTCGGACTTGCCGAGTCGTCGTTCTTCTGAGGGCTGACCGCTGATTGCTGAACGCTGACTTCCCACGATCATCCAGGTGTGCTAGAATGCGCCCGTCCGACATCTGGTATCCCAGATACCGTATCACGTAGACCAGAGCGAGGAGAACAGTTGCACGCTGTTGATGGACGCTTCAGCCCCATCGCGACGAGTATTCTCCGTGACCAGGTGACCGACGCCATTCGCAACGCCATCGCCGGCAACGTGCTACGCCCCGGCGAGCGCATCGTCGAACGGGACCTGGCCCGTGAACTGGGTGTCAGTCGTCTGCCCATCCGGGAGGCGATTCGCCAGCTCGAGCACGAGGGGTTGCTGGTCAGCGTGCCCCGCAGAGGCACGTTCGTGGCGCAGGTGTCCGCGGGCGACATTCACGAGATTTTCGCCCTGCGCGCCATCCTTGAGGGGCTCGCCATCCGGCTGGTAACCCAACGGGGATCGGCCGACGAGCACTTGCGCCTTCAGCGAGCGGTGGACGAGATGAACGAGGCCAACGCCCGGGAGGAATACGCGGCGCTCTTCGAGATGGACACCCGCTTCCACACGCTCCTCGTCACCTGCGCCCAGCATCGGCGCCTCTTCCAACACTGGTCCCAGGTCGATACGCAGTGGCGCTCGCTGGTTCGGTTGGACCGCGACCACCTCGTGGCTGCTCTGGGTCGGTTTGGCGGTATCCATCAGATCCTTGTCGATGCCATCGTGAGCGGCGACCCGGATCACGCCGAGCGCGCCGCGCGCGAGCACGTGGCCAACGCCGAACAAAACGTCATCCGGCTCATGCATGAGAGGAATCAGGGGGAACTCAGCACGGTCGCCGCTGTGAGCGTATCACCAGCCGGTCGATAGACGGCGGGTGGTTCGTCAAGCTTGAGCAGGCAGGTTCGTCGTTGGCGCCGCTGAGCTTTGAGGCATTCATCCTGGGCAGGGGAGGTGGTCATGGACGATAGCCGAGAACCTGAGATCTACGACTTCGGTCTCAACGCCGGCCAGGAGGAGCGTGCCCGCCGGCTGCACGCCGAGAGCATCGTCGTCGACATGCTCTTCCAGGGTCCCTGCGGCCCGGCCGCCTTCACCGAGGAGATGAACCAGGAGCTCCGGCCGGACTACCAGCGCGACCGCAACGCCTACCGTGCCTTTTCGGTCGCACGAAACCTGCCCGACCGGTTGGCGGCACGGGGCCAGTCCGAGGTCTTCCGCGAGTGGTGGGAGACGTCCGGCATCACGGCCGGCAGCCGCCAGTGCGGCAACGGCACCTTCGAGCAGGTCCTGCACGGCATCGCCAACGTCACGGCGACCTTCGACGGCGTCGAGTGGCTGGTCAAGGCGCTCAAAGCCAGGGACATCCGCCGGGCCAAAGCCGAGGGCAAGCGCGCCGGCTACCTGCACTCGCAGAACACGCTGGCCATCGAACAAAACCTGGACCGGCTGAATCTCTTCTACGACCTGGGCATGCGGATGGTCCAACTGACCTACAACAGCACGAACCTCGCCGGCGGCGGCTGCACCGATCGCGGCGACGCCGGACTGACCTCCTTCGGCATCCGGGTTGTCCAGCGCATGAACGACCTCGGAATGATCGTCGATACCGGCCATACCGGGCAGCAGTCCACCATCGACGCCTGCAAGGTCTCACGGACGCCCGTCGTCGCCAGCCACACGTGCGCGCTCGCGCTCTCGGGCCACCCGCGCGGCAAGACAGACGAGGCGCTGCGGGCGATCGCCGGCACCGGCGGCGCCGTCGGCGTCGTGACGCTGCCGACCTTCCTGGGCGACAAGCCCCAGCCGACCGTCGAGGACTTCCTCGACCACGTCGACTACATCGTGAATCTGATCGGCGTCGAGCATGTCGGTATCGGCACGGACTGGCCGCTTTGCATGCCCCACTGGCTGCTGGTTGAGATCGGGCAATGGGCGAACGAGTCCGAATACCCGGAATGGAAGCGCGCCTGGCAGGAATCCGAGTGGCTGAGGACGCTGAAGGGCGTTCGAGACTATCGGGAATTCATCAACATCACGCGTGGGCTCGTCGCCCGTGGCTACTCCGATGGCGAGATCAAGGCCATCCTCGGCGAGAACTTCCTTCGGGTCTTCGAGGAGGTCTGCGGATGACGTCGACCAGCGTCTGGCGAATCGACAAAGAGGAGGCAGTCGCCGACCGTGGCATGGTCGCGGCCAAGCATCCGCTGGCCGTCCAGGCCGGGCTGGCGGTGCTCCAGCGGGGCGGCAACGCCGTCGACGCTGCCGTCACGATGGCCTTCGCGCTCGCGGTCGTCGAGCCCGGCGCGAGCGGCCTGGGCGGCGGTGGCCTGATGGTCGTCCACCTCGCCGGTTCCGGGCGAAACGTCGTTGTCGACTTCGCCATGGACGCGCCGCTCGCGGCGACACCGGACGCCTACGAGCTGGCAGAGGAGATGAGCACCGGTCGCTTCGGCTGGCGAAAAGTGAGGGATGATGCCAACATCGTCGGCTATCGAGCCGCGGCGGTGCCCGGCCTGGTCCGGGGGCTGGCGCTCGCGCTCGAACGGTTCGGCACGATCCCGCTGCGCGAGGCGCTGGCGCCGGCCATTCGCTATGCCGAAGAGGGGGTGCCGGTGACCTTGCCGACATATCTCCGGCTCGCCATGAACATGCCGCTCCTGAGCCGATTCCCGACCAGCGCCGCCATCTTCCTTCCCGGCGGCTTCCCACCTCGTCCTGAGGACGCACTGGCCCCGGCTGACCGGCTGGTGCAGCCCGACCTGGCTCGAACGCTCCGCCTCATCGCCGACGACGGGCCCAGTGCCTTCTACGAGGGGGCGACGGCGAGGGCCATCGCGCGGGCGATGCAGGAGCAAGGTGGGCTCATCGCCGAGGAAGACCTGGCCCGCTATCGGGCGACGATCGTCGAAGGGGGGCTGGTGACCGACTACCGGGGCCACCAGATTGCCGGCGTCCCCGGCGCCAGCGGCTGCATCACCGCCCAGCAGAGCCTGAACATCCTGGAGGGGTACGACCTGGCGTCGAGGGGGGCCGGCGCCCCCGAGAGCCTCCATCTGGAAGCCGAGGCGTTCCGCCGAGCCTTCGCCGACCGCCGCTACGTCGGCGACCCCAAGCAGGTGTCCGTGCCGTGGCGGGGGCTCACATCCAGGGAGTACGCAGGCGTGGTTCGTGCCGGCATCGATCCGACACGGGCCGCTACGGCGGTCGAGCCGGGCAACCCCTGGGCTTTCGACGATGCGACGGCTCCGGCAGTGGTCGACGCTACCGCCGTCCAGGCGACAGGCGGTGGCTCGTCGACGACCCACCTCTGTGCGGTGGATCGCGAGCGGAACGCCGTCACCCTGACCCAGACGCTGGCCGACCCCGTTGGCTGCGGGGCAGTCGTCCCTGGCACCGGGATTCTGCTCAACAATGCGATGCAGTGGCTCAACCCCGAGCCGGATCGGCCAAACTCCCTGGCACCGGGCAAGCGCGGGCTCAATAACATGACACCCTTGCTCGTGCTGCGGAATGGCCGCCCCCTTCTGGCGATCGGCGCTTCGGGAGGCGCCAGGATCATCAATGCGATGGCGCAGATCGTCGTCAACGTTCTCGACCACGGCATGAGTGTGCAGGACGCCATTGCCGCGCCGCGCATCGACTGTAGCGGGCCTGCGGTGCTGGTCGACTCACGCTTCCCGGCGTCGGTTCCGGCGGGGCTGGCGGCAATGGGCCATCGGGCGCGGGTGGTCGAGGAGTCTTTCAATGCCTATCACTTCTCGACGCCGCTTGGCATCCTGATCCATCCGGGAACCGGACGGCTCCACGGCGGTGTCGATCCATTCCGACTGGCGGTCGCCGCGGGATACTGACGCGGCAGGAAGGGGGGATGCAGAGAGCAGGCCTGGTCAGTCGAGATGGATTGCGTTCGTCAGGAAAAGCGTTGTGATGTCACCAACAGGAGGGGGAACGTGAAACCGATTCGCGACCCGGTCCAATGGGCAGAAACGACCGGACATTGGGACCCTGAGATCAAGCTCTTGCAGGCCCTCCGGCTGAGCCGGCGTGAACTGCTGCGCTACGGCGGCGCGCTGGCCGCCGGGGCCGGCTTCGGCTCACTCCTGGCCGGCTGCGCTCCGGCGGCCGCGCCGCCCGCCGCCACGTCGGCGGCACCTGCTCCGGCAGCGGCCAAGCCGACGACGGCCCCGGCCGCCGCGCCGGGCGCTCCAAAGAAGGGCGGGACGCTGACCTGGGCGCACATGACGCCGATGGAGGCGTCGCTCAACCCGCTCTTCCACGCCAACGTCGTCGCCTGGGAAGCCATCGACTGCATGTTCGACAACCTGGTCGACATGGACATCGACTACAAGATCGTGCCGGGACTGGCGACGGACTGGGAGATCTCGCCGGATGGCCTGACCTACACGTTCCGCCTGCGGCGAGACGTCCGCTTCCACGACGGCGAGCCGATGAACGCGGCGGCCTGGATCACCTCCTTCGAGTGGGCCAAGGACCCGGCGAACAAATCCCAGGCCGCCGGCTCCTATCTGGGCCCGCTCGACCGCATGGAGGCGCCCGACGAGTACACGCTCAAGGTGGTCTTCAAGAACGTGTACAACGTCTTCCTGCTGAGGCTCCCGCGCAAGTTCCTCATGGTCACCTCCCCCAAGGCGCTCAAGCAGTTGGGGAAGGACTTCGGGCAGCGCCCGGTCGGGACCGGCCCGTACAAGTTCGTCGAGTGGGTGCCCGACGACCGTCTGGTGATGCAGCGATGGGACGACTACAAGTGGGCGCCGGCCCGCTACAAGAACAAGGGACCGGCCTGGCTGGACAAGGTCATCTTCAAGCCCATCTACGAGCCGGGGACAGCGCTCGGCGCGCTGGAGTCGGGCGAGATCAACCTGCTCGAAGACGTGCCCATGGAGAGCATCGACCGCGTCAAAGGCCACAAGGATCTCCAGCTCATCCAGGCGATCCGCAACGGCACGCCCGTGGGCTGGTTGCCCAACGTCAAGAAACCGCCGACCGATGAGCTGGCCGTTCGCCAGGCCATCCTGCACGCCGTCGACCGCGAGGCGCTGGTGCCCATCTATTTCGGCCTGATCAGACCCGCCTACGCTCCGGTGACGTCCAACATGTGGGGCGCTACCCCCGAGATCCAGAGCAAGCTGAAAGGGCTATATCCGTACGACCCGGAGAAGGCCAAGCAGTTGCTGGAGTCGGCCGGCTGGAAAGCCGGGCCGGACGGGATCAGGGTGAAGAGCGGCCAGCGACTGAAGCTGATCGATCTCTACAACCAGAACATGGTGCTCACGCTGCCACGCGTCCATGAGGGACTCCAGGCCCAGCTCAAGAAGGTCGGGATCGAGGTGGTGCTGGACACTCGCGAGACCGCCGAGCTGACGCGGGCCTCCTCGGCCGGCGAAGTCCACCTCGCCTACTCCGCTCGGGTCAACAACGACCCCGACGTCGCCGCGAGGATCTTCGCCTGCGGGAACCCACTGGCCTTCGCTCAGGCCTGTGACAGCGACCTCGACAAGATGACGGCTGAGGGCGTCGCCCTGCCCGTCGGGAGCGAGAAGCGAAGGGATCTCTACGCCAAGCTCTACCAGCACGCCATGGAGCGGGCCTACATGATTCCGCTCTTCGAGCTGCCGAAGCTCTTCGCCGCCCACAAGAGCATCCAGGGGCTGAGCATTGACACGAACGGCACCTACATGTACAAGGTGATGGACGTCTCGATTTCGTGATGGCTCAGTACATTCTTCGGCGATTGTTGGCATCTTTGCTCGTCCTGTTCGGGGTGTCGGTGGTCATCTTCTCGATGATCCACCTGGTGCCCGGCGACCCGGTCCTGTTGATGGTCTCGGCCGCCGACGTCTCGAAGAAGGACGTCGAGCAGTTGCGCGCCGAGCTGGGCTTGAATCGCCCGCTCTACGTCCAGTACGTCGAGTACATGTCGCACGTTGTCCGTGGCGACCTGGGGCGGTCGATCTTCACCAACCGCGCCGTCTGGGATGAGATCCTGTTCCGCTTGCCGAGCACGATCGAGCTGGCGACGGCGGCGATGAGCGTCGCCGTCGCCTGCGGCGTCGTCCTGGGGATCCTCGCCGCGGTCAAGCGGAACACCTGGATCGACACGCTCTGCATGCTGTTTGCGCTGTTCGGCGTTTCCATGCCCATTTTCTGGTCCGGCCTGCTCGTCCTTTCGATCTTCTCGTTCACGCTCGGCTGGTTCCCGGCGACAGGCACCGGCGGCATCAACCGGCTGGTCCTCCCAGCGCTCACCCTGGGCTGGATCACCTCGGGCCTGACCGCTCGCATCACGCGGACGAGCATGCTCGAAGTCCTTGCGCAGGAGTACGTCGTGACCGCCCGAGCGAAAGGCTTGCAGGAGCGTGTCGTCCTCTACGGCCACGCGCTGAAGAACGCCCTGATCCCCGTCGTGACGATCATGGGCGTGCAGTTCGGCACCCTGCTGGCCGGCACCGTCGTGACGGAGACGATCTTCGCGCGCCCCGGCGTTGGCCGCATGCTCGTGGATGCCATCTTCCGGCGGGATTTCCCCCTGGTCCAGGGGACCGTCCTGGTCATCGCCACCACCTACGCGCTCGTCAATCTCCTGGTGGACATCTCCTATGGCTTCTTTGATCCGCGGATCCGGTTCGGGGCGAAGACGTGAACCGGAGAGGGCGTAGGGGTTTCGGGTTTCTGGTCTTGGGTTCGCGGTCCACCCCGGCAAATCACTTGCTGATCTTGCGACGCCCCGTTTGTCATGCTGAGCCGCAGCGAAGCATCTCCCCGGCTCGAACCGGCAGCGTCCGGGGAGATGCTTCGCTGCGGCTCAGCATGACAATGGACGGGCGGGCCAATCTCCAATGGACTTGCCAGATGTACCAGTTCGTGGTCGCTGGCTGCTGATAGCGGAGAACGCGGGAGAAGGGAATGGGCTCAGTGAGGACCGGTGCGCTGCCAGCACTTCGGGCAAGCCAGAAGCCGAAGCAGGGCGAGACCTATCTCGGGATCGCGATTCGCCAACTGCGGCGGAATGCGAGCGCGCAGGTGGCCCTGGCGATCCTGTTGCTCCTCATCCTCGCCTCCGTCTTTGCGCCGGTCATCGCTCCCTACGACCCCCTCGAAGTCACGCCGACCAAAGTCCTCCGGCCGCCGAGCGCAGTCAACTGGATGGGCACCGACTACTCAGGGCGGGATATCCTGAGCCGTATCCTGTTCGGCGGCCGCACCACGCTCCTGATGGGGGCGGTGGCGGTGTCCATCAGCGCCTCCGTCGGCGTCATCCTCGGACTCATCTCGGGCTACTACGGCGGCCGCGCCGACATGGTCCTCATGCGGCTCGTAGACATGATGCTAGCGTTCCCCGGGCTGCTCTCGGCGCTCGTCGTCATCGCCGTCCTCGGCCCCGGCATCCTGAATGCGATGATCGCGGTCGGCGTCTCCGGTATCCCCCAGTACGCCCGCCTGGTGCGGAGCTCAACGCTCGTGATCCGCGAGATGCAGTACATCGAAGCGGCCAGGGCGATCGCCTGTCGGGACGGCAGGATCATCGTCCTTCACATCTTGCCGAACGTCGTGGCGCCGGTGATCGTCGTGTCCACGCTGGGGATGGCGACGGCGATCCTGGCGGGGGGCTCGCTGAGCTTCCTCGGCGTCGGGGTGCAGCCGCCGCAGCCGGAATGGGGATCCATCCTGGCCGAAGGCAGAAGGTTCATGGACCGGGCCTGGTGGGTGACCACGTTGCCGGGCGTCGCCCTGATGATCACCATTCTCTGCATCAACATCCTCGGCGACGGCCTGCGGGATGCCTTCGACCCGCGGTTGCGGCTGGCGTAAGCGATCAGCCCTGCATTGTCATGAGTCCCCTGAAAAAAGCCAGATCGCGCGTATCCGACTGGCGGAAACACTCGTGAAATCGGTGCTTGAATCGCGCCAAAGAGCCTTTTTTCAGGGGACTC
>JACQGW010000334.1 GCA_016199325.1 Chloroflexota bacterium | reverse complement strand
GTCCGAGCCGCGACCGTGAGGGAGCGGTCCCCGGCGCTCGGTCGCTGGACCGGGGCCGGAACCCGTCCGGCGTCGGTGGGGCTGGATGACGCGCGCATGCCGTTCCCCGGGGAACCAGAGGATGAGAGTCCTCCCCTGTTCGCTCCTGCCGCTTGCTCGGGCTCCCGACGACGCCGGGGACCGCTCCCTCCCGGTCGCGGCTCGGATTCGGCGCCGCTGGGACACCTCCAGGCGCATCAAGCCAGGGACTGCCGGATCGGCCGGGGACGAGCTGTCAACGGATGCTGGGAGCGGATTGAACGGATTGGAGGCGATGGTCGGGACTGCACCGGCCGGGCGAGCGCGTCGCTGCCCCTCACGACGGCCAGGCGCTCACCTTTGGCTCATCCAACACACGGGTTGGCGCATCGACTATCGCGCTGGCTGCGGCGGGATCGACGCCGTCGGGCCCAATCCGCTCAATCCGCTCCCCGAATCCGTTGACAGCTCGTCCCCGGCTGAGCTCGGGTGCCGCGTAGTCTCTGCCTCTGTAGCTGGAACGACGCCCCTCGAACCCCAAACCAGAAACCTCGTTGCGCCGCACGACAGTTGCGTCCGACGGCCGAACCAGGTAGGATGCGGGCAGCACACCGCCGTTCAGGATACCCCGGCGGTGGCGCGCAAATACCCAGGGGGATCGTGTGGAATCGGTCGTCGCGCTGGTCCTTAGCCTCGCCGTCGTTCTGCTGGCTGCCGAGCTCTTTACCAATGGCGTCGAATGGGTTGGCCATCGCCTGAACCTCGGCGAGGGCGTGGTGGGCAGCGTCCTGGCCGCCGTCGGCACGGCGATGCCGGAGACGCTCATTCCGATTGTCGCGATCATCTTCTATGGCGAGGTGGGCAGCGAGGAGGTCGGCCTCGGCGCCATCCTCGGCGCCCCCTTCATGCTGAGCACCCTGGCGATGTTTGTTACCGGTCTGGCCATCATCATCTTCACCGGCCAGCGGCGCCGGACGACGGCCATGCGGGTCAATCCGGTGGTACTCAGCCGCGACCTCACGTTCTTCTTCGTCGCCTATGGCGTCGCCATCGCCGCGGCGCTGTTGCCCTCCCAGCCGTTCAAGATCGGCGTGGGTATCGGCCTACTTGGTCTGTACGTTTTCTACGTGTTCCGCCACCTGGCCGACGAGGCGCTCTCCGAAGGGGAGCCGAATCCTCTGCACCTGGCCCACTGGCTGCACCATGCCCACGGCCGGGTTTCCCGCCAGCCGACTGAAGAGCTTGGCGTGCTCTACTTCCTCCACGCCGGCGTGCCGCGATTTCGATTCACCCTCCTCCAAACGATCAGCGGTGTCTTGCTCATGATCGGCGGCGCCTACCAGTTCGTCGGAGCGGTCGAAGAGTTGAGCCATGCCATCGGCATCCCGGCGCTCCTGCTCAGCCTCATCATCGCCCCTATCGCAACGGAGCTGCCGGAGAAGTTCAACAGCGTGCTCTGGGTGCGGATGGGCAAGGATACGCTGGCAATGGGCAACATCACCGGGGCGATGGTCTTCCAGAGCTGCATTCCGGTCACCATCGGCGTCATCTTCACGGACTGGCACCTGACGGGTGCAACGCTGCCGGCGTTCGTCAGCGCGGCCGTTGCACTGGTTTCCAGCCTGGTGATCATGATGGCGATGCGACTCCGGGGCGAGCTGAACGCCTACTGGCTGCTCGCGGGCGGCGCCTTCTACGCCGTCTATCTGGGCTACGTCCTGGCTGCAAGTTTGTAGGCAGAGCGATCCCCCGTATGATCAACCGGCGGCGTGTTGCCGGCCGTCGACGAGCGTCCACCCGGTGGGTTCGCCGGTGGCGGCTCGTGCTGGGCGTGTGCATCGCGGTGGCGACGATGTTGATATCCGTAGGGCTGCTCCAGGCGCCGGGGAGGGAGGCCCTCACCCCCGGCCCCTCTCCCCTGGCGGGGAGAGGGGAGACGGCGCTCGCTCCCGCGTCCTCGCCGACCGCCACGACGACGCACCACCAGAAACCAGAAACCACAAACCAGAAATCTCGGGAGGGCGTGGGCAGCACGCCGACCGCCACGGCAACACCACAACGCCTGCCGACCGGCACGGCGACGCCTACGCCGGTCCGAACGGCATCCCTGCGCACGACGCCAACACAAGCGCAGTCGACGCCTTTCCCCCCACTGGCGCCGACCGCCACAGGTGTCTGGATCACGGCGACGCCCCTCAGGGGACCGGCGCCGGTCACCAGGTCCACGCCGATAACGGGAACGGCGCCTCCGCCCACCGATCTCGTCCAGATTCTGCCGCCGGTGTCCGACCGACCCGATGCGGCGCTCCAGATGCTGCTGGAAAGGCTCCTGGCCGACGAGCCGGGCGACTACTCGGTTGCCGTCAAGCACCTGGTCTCCGGCCAGACGGCGGCGGTCCGGCCGGAGGTCGCTCGCGAATCGGCGAGCGTGTTCAAGCTGCTCGTCATGTTGGAGACGTTTCACCAGGCGGCCTCCGGCACGCTCCGGTTCGACGAGCCGCTGACGATGACCTGGCAGTTATCGACGACGATGCAGGAGTACGACCTGCCGGAGCCGAGCGTGCCAGTCAGCCAGTCCGTTCCGCTGGCGGAGGCGCTGGACGAGATGGTAACGGCGAGCGAGAACACGAAGGCGCTCCTGCTCCTCGAGCGAGTGCGGGCCTATCGAGTCAACACGACCCTGGCAGGCATGGGGATCACCCGGACCCGAATCCTCAGCGGCACCTGGATGACAGCCGGCGATGCAGCGCACATCCTCGAACGGATCGCGACGGGCCAGACCGTCGACGAGACGAGCGCTCGGCGCATGCTGACCCTGCTGCTCCGCCAGCAGGTCCGCGACCGGATCCCGGCCGCGCTGCCGCCCGGCACGCTCGTGGCCAACAAGACCGGCAACTGGGACGGCGTGCGGAACGACGTGGGCATCGTCTACGCTCCGCAGGGGCCATTCGTCATCGCCGTGCTGTCCGAACGGTTGGCGGATGGTCAGGCCGGAACCGCCTTCATCGCCCGGCTGGCACGCGCCGTCTACGACTTCTTCGAGTAGCCCTCGGGCCGCTGCGACCAGCTCAGCGGATAGCTGGGGTCCAGGAGAGCAGCCGCCTGCTGGGTCAGGAAGAGTGGCCGGAAGGTATCGACCATGACGGCGAGCTCCTCGGTGCGCTCCTGGCCGAGGCTGGCTTCGACGGCGCCCGGCTGCGGGCCGTGGGGAATGCCCTCCGGGTGCAGCGTCATCGAGCCGACCTCGATGCCGCGCCGAGCGCCGTACTTCGTGTTCAGATAGAACATGACTTCGTTGCTGTCCAGGTTGTGATGCACATACGGCGCCGGGACCGCCTCCGGATGGTAGTCGACTTTCCGCGGCACGAAGGAACAGACGACGAAGCCCGGCCCCTGAAATGTCTGATGGGCCGGCGGCGGCGCATGCACCAGCTTGGTGATCGGCTCGAAGTCGGCGATGTTGAAGGCGACCGGATAGAGCATGCCGTCCCAGCCGACCACGTCGAACGGGTGGTGGCCCAGCGTGTACCACATGCTCCGGCCGCTGTACTTGACGAGGATGCGGAAGGCGCCGCGCTCGTCGTGGGTTTCGAGAGTGGCCGGCCCCCGGAAGTCCCGCTCCGAGTAGGGCGCATGCTCCAGAATCTGGCCCCAGTCGTTCCGATAGCGGTTGGGCGTATCGATCGCGCCGTGCGCCTCGACGACGAGCCATCGCTGCGCCGCCGACTCGAGCCGCACCTGGTAGGTCGTGCCCCGCGGGATGAGGACGTAATCGCCGGTGCGGTAGGGGAGAACGCCGAACTGCGAAGCGACGGCGCCCGAGCCGTCCTGAATGTAGTACATCTCGTCACAGTGGGCGTTCCGGAAGAAGTAGCTCATGGCCTCGACCGGACGGGCGACGCCGATCGTCACCTGGTCGTTGAAAAGGAGCTGGCGGCGGCCAGCAATAGGATCGCCGCCGGGCTGGAGCTGCGCCGTCCGCAGGTGGCGGTGCGAGAGAGAGCCATCGTCCCAGCGCTCCGGCGCAAACGAGGGGCCAGGCGCCAGATCGACAATCTCGGTCGGGGCATAGAGGTGGTACATGAGCGACTGCTTGCCGGAGAAGCCTTCGGCGCCGAAGACCTCTTCGACGTAGAGGGTGCCGTCGGGCTTGCGGAATTGCGTGTGCCGCTTCTGTGGGAGTGAGCCAAGCCGTTGGTACGTCAGCATGGGAAAGCCCTCCTACTCAAACTGCCAATCAGCGCGCTCGAGCGCTGGCCCGATCTCGTTCCTGAGCACGCCAATCCCGTCGATCTCGAGCTCGACGACGTCGCCCGGTCGCAGCCAGCCCCGTTCCTCACCGCCGAGCTCGAGGATACAGCCGGTGCCCACCGTGCCGGAGCCGACGACGTCGCCGGGAGAGAGCGGCGTCTCCTGGGAGGCGCGGGCGATCATCTGCGCGAACGTCCAGTGCATGTCGCGGGCGTTGCCACGCGAGTATTCGCGCCCGTTGACGCGCGCCGTCATCGTCAGGTCGAGCCGGCCGTTCGGCAGCCGCTTGCTCCTCAGCTCGTCGGGGGTGATCAGCACCGGGCCCAGCGACGTTGCGAAGTCCTTGCCCTTGGCCGGGCCCAGGCCGACGCGCATCTCCAGCGCCTGGACGTCGCGGGCGCTCCAGTCGTTCAGGATCGTGTAGCCGGCGATGTGCTCCTCGGCTTCCGCTTCGGGAATGTCGACACCGGCCTGGCCGATGACGCACGCCAGCTCCAGCTCGTAGTCGAGCGCCTGGCTATAGGCGGGATACGGGATCGTCTCGTCGGGACCGTAGAGCACGAGCGGATTCGAATAGTAAAAGACGGGGAGCTCGTACCACTCCGGCGGCACGGGCTGGTTGCGGCGCGCTCGGACGGTCTGGACGTGTCGCTCGAAGGCGTAGAAGTCCCGGATGGTCGGCGGATTGGGGACCGGCGGCTGGAGCTGGACGTCGGCCAGGGGATAGGCGAGCGGCGGGAGGTCCCACTGGCTCCCCAGCTCACCCTGATGGAGCGCCCGGACCAGGCGCGACAACTGCTCGCCGCTGTCGGGGTCGCGGCGGAGCAGGTCGGCCATCGAGTCCGGCGCGTGCGCCAGGCCACGCAGTCCCTGGGGACCGAACCGATGGGCATACTCGGCCAGAAGCGCCAGGTCGACGACGCGCTCGCCGACGATGGCGCCAAGCCGCGGATGTTCGAGGGCAACGCGGGATGCGAACGTGCAGAGCTTCATGTGAGCCTCATCAGCAAGCAACGGTCAACAAGCGTGCCGGTGGAAACGGTCCAGCGGCCACGCGGCCGATCCGGCAAGCAGCGTGCCAGCCTACGCACCGCACGTCACCAGAGCGGTGCCGAGAGACAACGAACCGCCAAGACGCCAAGATCGCCAAGG
>JACQGW010000333.1 GCA_016199325.1 Chloroflexota bacterium | reverse complement strand
CCCCTGGAGGGACGATGATCGATTTTGTCGGCAAACGCTACTGGTACTTCTTGCTCTCGGCGCTGATCATTCTGCCGGGGCTGCTGTCGCTGGCGCTCCCGCCGGGGCTCCGGCTGGGGATCGACTTCACGTCCGGCTCCGTCCTGAACCTCGGCTTCGAGCAGCCGATGACGCAGGCGGCGCTCCGCGAGGAGCTCGCAAATCTCGGGCTGCATGAGGCGGTCATTCAGCGGAGCGGGGACGGTTACCTCATCCGCACGCGGCTCCTGGCGCCCGAGGAGAAAGACGCCACCGGCACGGTGACGAAGCCGGCGGAGAAGGATCAGATCGTCCAGGCGCTCGGCCAGAAGCTCGGCAAGGTCGAGGTGCTCGGCTATGACACCGTCTCGCCGGTCGTCGCGACGGAGACGGTGAAGAACGCGTCGATCGCCGTTGCCGCGGCGTCTATCGGCATCTTGCTCTACCTGGCCTGGGCGTTCCGGCAGGTGCCCCACCCGTTCCGGTACGGCACCTGCGCCATCGCCGCCCTCCTGCACGTCATCCTGCTCGTCGTCGGGCTGTACTCGATCTTCGGCAAGGTCTTCGGGCTCGAAGTGGATGCGATGTTCATCACCGCCCTGCTAACGGTCATCGGCTTCAGCGTCCACGACACGATCGTCGTCTTCGACCGGATCCGGGAGAACCTGCGCCGCGGCTACGGCGACTTCGGCGCGACGGTCAACCACAGCATCATGCAGACGCTCGGTCGCTCGTTGACGACGTCGCTGACGACGCTGCTGGCGCTGCTCGTCCTCTACCTGTTCGGCGGCGTGACCATCCGGAACTTCGTGCTCGTGCTGCTGGTCGGCATCACCTCCGGCACCTACAGCTCGATCTTCAACGCCAGCCAGCTCCTCGTCGCCTGGGAGGTCGGCGATTTCCGCCGGCTCCGGGCCCGCCTCGGCCTCGGGAATCGGACGGCGCTCGCAGCGCGGTAGACGGGTCTGGGGTTTCTGGTTTGGGGTTTCTGGTTTCTGGTTCGTCCCCTCTCAACCAGAAACCAGAAACCCCAAACCAGAAACCCCGGAAAGTTGTCCTATCGGCCAGTTCGAGTATAATGCTACCGGATGAGCAGGGCCGCGCCCTCCGCATTCCTCGCGGGCGCCGGCCCCGGTTCCAAATCTCGACGAAGCCTGTTCGTCGTGATGGAGGACGACTGTGACGAAGGCGGTCATTGATCGCAAGACCCGCATGCGGCTCCCCGAGCAGCACGCCCCCCTGCAGGACCCGGCCGTTCGGCGGCAGAACTGGGACGAAGTCTGCCTCGGGTTCACCCTCCAGCAAGCCCTGGCCGAAGCCAACCGATGCATCTTCTGCCCGGCAGCCCCCTGCCAGCAGGCCTGCCCGCTCCACAACGACATCCCCGGCGCCATCGGTCTCCTGGAAACGGGCGACACGATCGGCGCTGCCGAGCGATTCCGCCTCACCAGCCCGATGCCCGACGTCTGCTCGCGGGTCTGTCCGCAGGAGCGGCTCTGCGAGGGGTCGTGCGTGCTCGGCAAGCGGGGCGCGCCCGTCCGGATCGGCAAGATCGAGCGATTTGTCACCGACGCCCAGCGGGCTGCCCAGGGCTTGCCGCCGATGGCGGTGGCAGCTCCGAGCGGCCGGTCCGTGGCGGTGGTCGGCGCCGGACCGGCCGGCATCGCCGCCGCCGAGGATCTCCGGCGGACAGGGCACCGCGTCGTCGTCTTCGACGCCTGGCCGGCGGCCGGCGGGGTTCTCCGCTACGGTATCCCGACCTTCAAGCTGCCGAAGTCGCTCGTGACGGCGATCGTCGTCCGACTCGAAAAGGCCGGCGTCGGGTTCGTCGGCGATCGGCGGATCGATGGCGGCGGCGGTCTGGCGGCGCTGCGGGCCGAAGGGTTCGACGCCGTCGTGCTGGCCGTCGGCGCCAGCGCGCCGGTTCGGCTTGGCGTGCCCGGCGAAGACCTGGCCGGCGTCTGGACGGCGACCGATTTCCTCGTCCGGGCCAATCTGCCGCCGGACGACCTGCCGCCGGCGATGCAGGCACGGCCGGCGGTCGGCGAGCGGGTCGTCGTGATCGGGGGCGGCGACACGGCGATGGACTGCTGTCGCTCGGCCGTGCGCCTCGGCGCCGCCGAGGTCCTCTGCCTCTACCGCCGGACCGAGGCGGAGATGCCCGGCCGGACCGAAGAGCGCAGCTACGCCCGCGACGAGGGTGTGCGGTTCGAGTTCCTGGCGGCGCCCCTGCGCTTTCTTGGCGAGAACGGCGCCGTCGTCGGCGTCGAATGCACCCGGATGGCGCTGAGCGAGCCGGATGCGCGGGGCCGCCGGAGCGTCGTGCCGGTGCCCGATTCCAGCTTTGCCGTGCCGGCCAACACCGTCGTCGTCGCCGCCGGCTACCGGGTGGATCGCGAGCTGGGCGAGGCAGCGCCCGATCTGGCCCGCCGGGCGGACGGCGCTGTCGTCGTGGACCCCGAGACCGGTGCGACGAACCTCCCCGGCGTCTACGCCGCCGGCGACGCCACCACCGGCCCCGACCTCGTCGTGACCGCCGCTGCCGCCGGCCGCCGAGCCGCCGCCGCCATCGACGCCTACCTCAAAGCGAAGACCGCCTAGCGGGATGAGTACTGAAATCGCTCCTTCATCCCCCCTTTGCTATGGCCTGGGCCTCCTGCCACCGCGGGAGCAGGCGGCGGCGATCGATCGCTACCGGGCGCGGTACGACGGCGTGTTCTACTCGAGAACCGTCCCGCATTGCACGGTAAAGCAACCCTTTCAACTGGCCGGCGATGAGGCGGCGCTCGTCGTCCGAGTCCGGGAGGTCTGCCGAGAGACCAGGGCGTTTCCCGTTTCCGTCGAAGGTGTCGGCGACTTCGGCCACGACGATATCTACGTCGTCCATCTCCGCGTCAAGCCGACGCCGGGCCTGATGGCGTTCCAGCGCCGCCTCGTCGAGGCGTTGCGGGACCTGGTTGACCGGAACCTGCTGGCGCCGATGGATCACGAGCAGGTGCACTATCTCCCCCACATCACGCTGGGACAGCGCCTCTCGCCGGAGGAGCGCGACCTCATCCTCGCTGAGCTTGCGCTGGAGTCACCCCAGCCGCAGTACGATTTTGCGGCGACCCACGTCTCGGTTGCCCGACGCGATCCGGATATGGTCTGGCGCCGTCCCTGGCTGGTGGAGCTGGAAACGGGCTCGCTGCAGGCAGACCCCTACCCGGACGACCCGCCCTGGCCGCGCCTGCCCGAGCACGAGCGATCGCGCTCACGCATGGTTCGGAGTGCGACGTAACGAACCGCAGAGACGGGTTCGGGGTCTTCGGGTTTCGAGCATCAAGCCAGGGGCGCCCGCATTGGCCGGGGAGGAGCTGTCAACGGATTCGGGGAACGGATTGAGCGGAGTTGACAGCTCGTTCCCCACGACTCGCGCTGCTTCGCGAGATGCACATGAGGAAGGTGGACGATGACGGTCGAGGAGCGCACAGAGCCGCGGACGCTGGTCGAGCGGTTGATCACGGAGGTCTTCGCAGCCGACGGGATTGTCTGCACGGTGACAGCCGGCAATAACCTGTCGATCGCCGAGCTCATGGGCAGGAGCGCGCCGCGCTTCGGCGGCGGCTGGTGGACAGTCGAGACCGCCGGCTGGCACATCCACGCCCAGCTCGACGCCATCCGGTCGATCGCGTTCGTGCGCGAGCCCAGCGACCACGTGCCGGGCCAGGAGAGCCTGAGCATCAGGCTCGTCGGCCCGAACGGGGAGTCTCTGCTGCGAGCCTACTTCGTGAACCTCTACGACAAACAGACGGGCCAGCCCAACCCTGCGCAGTTCCAGCGGTGGGAAGCGATGCGCGAACGCTTCACCGGCGGTCGGTGCGCAGTCGCCATCGAGAGGGGCGAGGCGGCCGGATGAGCAAGGTTTCTGGTTTGTGGTTTCTGGTTCGAGGGCGTCAGCGTAGCTCCAAACCAGAAACCAGAAACCCCGTTCCGGGCTCGGCTCCTACCAGCTCGCCGAGCGGTTCGTCTTGATCGCTCGCGGCAGCGCGATGCGGATCCAGCGGGCGGTCACGGCGAAATTGCTGAAGCTCCGGACCCCCGTCCTGAGCGTGCTCGTCGCCGGATCGAACGCCGTCGCCAGCGATTCGTACGTCCCGTCGGCATGCACCCGGTGGACGATCAGCGTGCGGGGATCGACGCCGGCCAGGTCGTCCGGCGAGAGGCGCGTCCGAATCGCGACGTCCCGGGTGAAGGTGACGGCGACGGACGGCTCGATGGAGAAGGCGAGCAGGAGCTTTCTCCCCGGCGGGGGCGTTGCGACCGGCGTCGGCTGCGGCCGATAGGCCAGCGTGAGGGACGGCACACCCGTCGGCAACGCGTCGACCGGTACGTCGACCTCGACGGTGCCGGTCTCCGTGCGTAACGTGGCTCCACCGGAGGTGATGGTGGTGGTCACCGGCCGCGCGATGGGTGTTGGCGTTCTCGTCGGGGTCGGCGTTTGTGTAGGGGTCGGGGTTTTCGTCGGGGTCGGCGTCGGAGTCGGCGTCTGGGTCGCGGCTGCCGGCACAACCGCGCCGATCGTCGTGCCCCAGGAGCTTGTGCCCTGGACCCGACTCCTGGCATAGGCGCCGAAGATCCAGACGGTCCTCCCGTCGGCGTCGAGCGCGACGGCCGAATAATCGCCCCACCGATTGTCGCCGCCGGAATCCTGCTTGACGTACCAGTCCTCCCCGAAGCGGAGTGGTGCGCTCGGTTGGAGGCTATTCACGGGATCGCCGGCCAGGCGTCCGGTGTACCCCAGGCTGACGTAGTCGTCGGGCCCGGAGCGGCTGAAGACGATCGTGACGTTCCCGGCGCTGTCCGGCATGATGGCCGGGTAGTAGTAGTCCAACTGGTCTGCGCCGAAGGTGCTCTGTTGACGAACGGCGCCGCTCTCCGGCCGCAGCTCATAGAAGCGGATCGCCGCGACGTTGCCGCTTCCCCAGTTCTTGCTGACCGTGTGGCCCGTCCAGAGTGAGCCGTTGGCGTAGACGGCGTTGAGGAGCCGCGCGTCGCCGGTGTCAATCAGGGTTGTTGTGCCGAATTGACGTGCGTCGGGCGGAATGGAATACGGATTGACCGAGACGGTCTGTCGGGTCAGCGGAGAGCCGAGGGAGCCTGCCAGTTTCCAGAGGGTGAGGAACGACCCCGATCTGGAGTTGCTATTGACGAAGTATTCAACTCCCGGTCGCCCGAAGGTGACCGCAGGCTGGATGGTGTACGCGGTCGAGCCGTCCGCGTTGCTCATCTCCCAGTAGTCCCACCAGGACACCTGATCGCACTCGACGAGCTGTGACAGAGTGAGCACGCGCAGCTTGGCGTACTGCGAGCGACCGCTCCAATTGAACATGTTCATGCCCAGGTAGAGGAACCGATCGTCGATCCCCAGCGTCGGATAGTCGGCCCAGTACGGAGTCTCGCGGTCGCCGTTGAGCGAGCCGTCCAGCGAATAGGTGCACCAGGATCCGCGCGCGGAGGATGAGGAGGAGATGCCGAGCAGAATCCAGGACTCCAGCGTGACCTGGTTCCTCGCCGCGATCACCAGGAAGAACCGTCTCGACGCCGGGTCGAAGACCGCGCGGGGGTCGAAGATGTTCGTGCCGAACGGGAGATCGGCTGCGGCGAACATGCTGCTGAAGCTGGTGGCGCCGCGGAGCGTGTCGCCGCTCTTGCTGTAGATGGCGTACGAGGAATTGACCGCGACGAGCACCTCGGAGTCGCCGACGGCGATGGCCCCATCCGGCGGTAGGCGGCCCGTATCCACGATCGCGTCAAATGCGGCGATGCGTTGGGGAGCGCGGGGCGCCGGTGCATCGTCGTCCTGATTCTGGCCCATGCCGTCCAGCGTGATCGGCAGCAGTCCAGTGGCGGCCTCTCGCTTCAGCCGAGCGTAAGTTGCAGGGTCGGCGTCTCGGCCTCTCGGAACGTCCGGCGCCGCGCTCGCCGGGCCCTGAGGCATCACTGGAAGCTCCGTGACGTCGGCCATCGCCGGCGAGACCGGGCCGCCGGGGCCGCTGGGCGGCGACGGATCGGCAGCGATCGAGACCTCCGTCCCGACGGGCACGAGCGTGGCGAGCGCAACAGCCACGCAGACGAGGACGGTCAGCCATCGGGACGTCTTCTTCACGTCCGCCTTTCTTCGTGGCGTAGGCATCTGCTGCGGCAAGCCATCGATAGGGCAAGGACCGCGAGCCTGAGCGAGAAAGGGCGACGGCCCGCTTATGAACCTTTGCAAAATAGTCTGGTATCGGCGTCGCCAAAGGCGGCCCCGAGTGGCCGCCCCCGACGATGGGCATACCGGATCAATTAGTAAAGGTTCATCAGCGGATCCCTTGCTCGCCGAGGCCATGATAGGACGGGCGAGGAGACCCGTCAATAGCACGTGAGGGGTAACGGCCATCGTGCGCGCCACGCACTTCCAGCCCCACGGCTCCGCAGCCACGAGTCCCGAATCCCGGTCCCTTAAAGGACCGGGACTCCGGGACTCGTGGTCCTCCAAGGCCGCGGCGACACGTTGTTTGACACCAGGATACCGGCCCTCTACACTATCATGCGTATGACCGCGACTCCGTGGGGGGCACAGTGACGGAGGACAAGACTCTGGGTGATCATTCCGCTTCGGCCGACCCGCTGCAAGCGCATCCGCACACGCGTCTCGCCACGATGACAGACGAGCAAGAGGTTCACGAGAGGATTCAGACGGAGCACGGGCTTTTCGTCGACTTGGCGGAACGCTACATTGCGCTGTATCGTCAGCTTCCTCAAATCGAAACGGTGGCCATGCCATACTTTGCCCAACTGCGAGAGTTACTCCGGCAACTGGGAACACTTCTTGCCACTCTGGACGAGAGGGGGACCATGCCAGAGAGTACGCGAGACGACGAACTTATCGCTCGGTATATTGAGCCGCACCCGGACAAGCGCGGGCCGGACAAGGCCCGTTTGAGAGAGGTGTACGTCCCCGTGCGAACCCTCATCGCGTACCTGAATGTCGTGGGAGGGAGTGTTGATCAAGTAGCCCACGATTACGAGATACCGCGAGAAGCTGTCGAGGCAGTGGTTGCCTATTATCGCCGGTACCAGGCGATGTTCGATTCCATCTCCGCCAGCTTGTGACCCAGTTCCTCGTGGTAGAACGCCAGTTACCCAACCACGTCTACCGATGGTCGAACACGTCGGGGTGGGAGCGGCGTACCGGTTCCCCTCCGAGGCCCTCATGGGAGAGCATCTGACAGGCTGGAAGGCGCAGCGATTCTTCGCACTCAGGCGGTTGGGGGAGTGGGGAGCGTCAGCACTACCCTGCGGCTTTGTGCCTGGCAATGGCTTGGAGACGCTCGAGCACCCACATTCGCACCAGGGTGGTTGGGCCGATGCCCCTGGCGCGGGCCTCCTCCCGCAGCTTCTCCAGGGTCTCCTGATCCAGACGGACCGCGAGGGCCTGAGAGAGCCGCTTGGCGAACCGCGCCCGAACGGGCCTGGCTTCGCCCCAGTAGTCGGCCAGGCTGTGGGTATCCCAGAAAGCTGCCTCTTCCTCACGCGTCTTGCATTAACGTAATACATGTCAAGGTTCGGGCAACCAGGGTGTCGGCCGTCTTGCGTGCCGAGCACTTCCAGGGCCGCGGCTCCGCAGCCGCCGGTCCCGGAGTCCCGGTCCCTTAAGGGACCGGGACTCCGGGACTCGCCCGGCCCGTCCGCATCGGCCGGTCCCGAATCCCGGTCCCTTAAGGGACCGGGACTCCGGGACTCGTGGTCCCCCAGGCCCGCGGCGACATGCTACTTGACAGTGGAGCAGCCAGACTCTACTCTATCTTGTACGTGACGGCGACGGCGTGGAGCGCGCAGTGGCCGTATCATACATGGGTTGAGCAGATGGCCTGCCAATACCCAACCCGTCTGGCAGAGGGCACGCCATCATGACCACGCCGGAAGCCCGTGCCCGGGAGAGAATCGATCAACTGCTGGAGGCGGCCGGCTGGATCGTGCAGCACCGCAGCGAGCTGAACTTCGGCGCTGCTCCGGGCGTGGCTGTGCGAGAGTTCCATCTGAAGACCGGCACCGCCGACTACCTCCTCTTCGTCGACCGCAAGATGATCGGCGTGGTCGAGGCGAAGCCGGCCGGCGTACCCCTGAGCGGCGTCGAGCCGCAATCGGAGAAGTACAGCGTCGGCCTGCCCGACGTTCCTCCCGCGTGGCGAAAGCCGCTGCCGTTCCTCTACGAGAGCACCGGCGTCGAGACCTCCTTCACCAACGGACTTGACCCCACCCCCCGAAGCCGCCGGTTGTTTGCCTTTCACCGCCCGGAAACGCTGGCCGAATGGGCTCGGGAGCCGGCGACCCTGCGGGCTCGCCTTCGAGCCATGCCACCGCTGGTCACGGCGGGACTCTGGGATGCCCAGGTCGAGGCGGTCACGAACCTCGAACGGTCTCTTGCCGACGATCGACCTCGTGCCCTCATTCAGATGGCCACAGGCTCGGGTAAGACCGTGACGGCCATCAGCTTCCTCTACCGCCTGATCAAGTTCGCCAGGGCTCGGCGGGTGCTCTTCCTCGTGGACCGGAGCAACCTCGGCCGGCAGACGCTCAAGGAGTTCCAGCAGTACGTGACGCCCGACGACGGCCGCAAGTTCACCGAGCTGTACAATGTCCAGCGGCTGACGTCGAACACGCTGGACCCCGTCAGCCGGGTCTGCATCACGACGATCCAGCGGCTGTACTCGATCCTGAGCGGCGAGACGGAGTATGATGCAGGGAACGAGGAGCGATCGATCTTCGAGGTTGGGGCTGGCCTGGACCAGCAGCCGAAGACGGTCGCCTACAACCCCGGCCTGCCCATCGAGTACTTCGACTTCGTCGTCACCGACGAGTGCCACCGCTCGATCTACAACCTCTGGCGGCAGGTGCTGGAGTACTTCGACGCCTCCCTCATTGGCCTGACGGCGACCCCCTCCAAGCAGACGCTCGGCTTCTTCAACCAGAACCTGGTCATGGAGTACTCACGGCAGCGGGCGGTGGCGGACGGCGTCAACGTCGACGGCCAGGTCTACCGCATCCGGACCGAGATCACCGAGCGTGGGAGCTCGGTCCAGGCCGGCTTCTCCGTCGACCGCCGGAGCCGGCAGAGTCGGGCGGTCCGGTGGGAACAACTGGACGAGGACCTCGTGTACGCCGGCAATGAGCTGGACCGAGCGGTCGTCTCCGACAGCCAGATTCGCACGGTCATCCAGACGTTCCGGGACAGGCTTTTCACCGAGATCTTCCCCGGCCGCCGTGAGGTGCCCAAGACGCTGATCTTCGCCAAGGACGACAGCCACGCCGAGGACATCGTTCGGATCGTCCGGGAGGAGTTCGGGAAGGGCAACGACTTCTGCCAGAAGATCACGTATCGAGTCACCGGCGTCAACCACGAGGACCTGATCGCCGGGTTCCGCAACAGCTACAACCCTCGGATCGCCGTGACGGTGGACATGATTGCGACCGGCACCGACATCAAGCCGCTGGAAGTGCTGCTCTTCATGCGGCCGGTCAGGTCCCGGGTCCTGTTCGAGCAGATGCTCGGTCGGGGAACCCGGGTGATCAACCCCGGCGACCTGCAGATCGTCACGGGCGATGCCCGCCGGAAGGACCGCTTCGTCGTCGTCGACGCCGTCGGCGTGGTCGAGCAGCCCAAGGTCGACACGCAGACCCTGGAGCGGAAGCGCAGCGTCTCATTCGAGTCGCTGGTGGAGGCCGTGGCACTCGGGGCCCGGGATGGGGACACGCTGAGCTCACTCGCCGGCCGGCTGGCTCGCCTGGAGCGGACGGCCAGTGAGCGGGACCGGTACGCCATCCGGGCGTCCAGCGGCGGCGTCGGCCTGCGAGACCTGGCGAACCGGATGCTCGACGCGCTGGACCCGGATCGGCAGTTGGCGGCGGCGCAGGCGGCCACGGGCGCCGACACGCCGGCGGATGAGCAGATCGCCCGGGCGGCGAGTCAGTTGGCGGCGAAAGCGGTCGCCGTCTTCGACAACCCCCGGTTTCGCCAGGTGCTGGTCGACGTCCACCGGCAGAACGAGCAGACCATCGACACGGTGAGCGTCGACCGGGTGAGAGAGGCCGGATTCAGCGCCGCCGACACCGAGCGAGCGAAGGCGACGGTCGAGTCGTTCCGCACGTTCATCCAGGAGAACCGTGACGAGATCACGGCGCTCCAGCTCATCTTCAGCCAGCCCTACGGCCGGCGCCGGCCGACCTACGAGCAGATCCGGGAGCTGGCCACGAAGATCGAGCAGCCGCCGTTCGGCTGGACGCCCGAAGCGCTGTGGCAGGCGTACGCCCAACTGGAGCGGGACAGGGTGCGGGGTGCGGGCGAGCGGCGAGTGCTGACCGACCTGGTGGCCCTGGTCCGCCACGCGACGCAGGTGGACGCAGAGCTTGTGCCGTACCCGGAGCAGGTCCGAGCGCGTTACGAGGCGTGGCTGCGGACGCAAGAGGAGAACCGCCGAACCTTCACCCCGGATCAGCGCTGGTGGCTGGACCGGATCGCCCAGCACATCGGGGTGAACCTGGCAGTGAGTCTGGACGACTTCGACTACGGCGAGTTCTTCAACAGAGGTGGCCGATTCGGAGCGATGCGCATGTTCGGCCAGGGCCTGCCTGCGCTGCTCGACGAGCTGAACCTGGTGCTGGTGGCCTGATACATGGCGACGCACGGCGCTGCGGCGAGGCCTGCCCTACCTGGAGACGCTGTACAGATCCTGCCTTCCGGCTGGCTGTGGACAACCATCGGCGAGCTAGCACAAGTCAACCCCGGTCATGCCAGGGTCCAGGATCTGCCCAATGACCTGCCGGTAACCTTCGTGCCGATGGCGGCCGTGGAAGCAGAGCAGGGGACCATAGCTGCCCCCGTGGAGCGCGCCTTATCGGCGGTTCGGCGAGGCTTCACGCCTTTTGTCGAGGCCGACGTGATCTGGGCGAAAATCACGCCCTGCATGGAAAACGGGAAAGCGGCCGTGGCGCGGGGGCTGAAGAACGGACTGGGCTTTGGGTCAACGGAGTTCCACGTACTCAGATCGGAGCCAGGCATACTGCCCGAATGGCTATTCCATTTCGTTCGGCAGGCCTCTTTTCGGGAGAGCGCCAAGCGAAGTTTTGTCGGCGCCGTAGGACAACAGCGGGTGCCTGCCAGTTTCATCCGGGTGTATCCCATCCCTCTCGCTCCAACGGCGGAGCAGCACCGCATCGTCGCCGAGATTGAGAAGCACCTAACCCGGCTGGGTACAGCCGTCACGGCACTCAAGCGGGCGCAAACGAATCTGCGGCGATACCGGGCATCGGTGCTGAAGGCGGCCTGCGAGGGCCGGCTCGTTCCCCAGGACCCGAATGATGAGCCGGCGAGTGAGTTGCTGAAACGCATTCTGGCCGATCGACGGGCGAGGTGGGAAGCGGAACAGCAGAAGGAACGGCTGGGCCGTAGCAATCCCTGGACGGGCGATGGGTGGAAGCGAAGGTACCAGGAAGCAACTGGAGTCGACTCAACATGCCTTGCCGAACTGCCATCGGGCTGGGTCTGGGCGACACTGTCCCAGCTATCCTGGGACGCTGGCTACGGCACTTCCCAGCGATGCGATTACGGCGTCGCAGGGCCACCGGTGCTTCGGATACCTAACGTGTCCGGGGGCAAGATAGACACAACTGATCTGAAACGGGCGGTCCACGCGGATGGGTTCGACGCCGATGAATCGGTCAGGCCGGATGACCTGCTCGTGATCCGTACTAACGGCAGTAAAGAGCTTATCGGGCGCAGTGCTCTCGTGCGTGACGACATGTCTGAGCCGCACTTCTATGCCTCCTATCTCATCAGGTTCAGGTTGGTGGGACTGGCGGGAGTGGCTTCGTGGGTGGCAACACTCTGGGATGCACCGGTGGTTCGGGAGCAAGTTGTGAGGGGTGCAGCCACGACCGCCGGACAGTACAACGTCAACCTTGCTTCCCTGAGCGGATTGGCGATCCCTCTTGCTCCTCTTGCAGAACAGCAGCGCATTGTGAATGAGGTGAAACGTCGGCTATCGGTGACGAAGGAACTTGACGCTGTCGTCGAAGCCAACCTGAAGCGGGCCGAGCGACTCCGGCAGTCGATCCTTAAGCGAGCGTTTGAGGGGAGGCTGGTGCCACAGGACCCGGCGGATGAGCAGGCGAGCGTCCTGCTGGAGCGGGGGAAACCTAACCCCCCGGCCCCCTTCCCTGCGAGGGAAGGGGGAGCACGGCGGGGGTCGCTCAACTTGGTGGGGGCGGACCAGATCCCGGCATCCTTCCCTGCGGGGGAAGGGGGAGCACGGCAGGAGTCGCTCAACTTACTGGGGGCGGACCAGATCCCGGCATCCTTCCCTGCGAGGGAAGGGGGAGGGCAGGAAAGAACCGGTGGCAAGAAGGGGCGCCGGCGCGGGGCGAGCCGCGGACGGGGAGGTGACTGATGGAGCCGATTCGCGTGGTCCGGGGCCAGCCGGTGAGCAAAGAGAAGCTCACCGCTGCGAAGGCGCTGCGCCGGCAGATGACTCGCTCGGAAGCACTGCTCTGGGAGAGCCTGCGCCGGAACCAACTTGGCGGCCTGCACTTCCGTCGCCAGCAGGTTATCGCTGGCTTCATCGTCGATTTCTACTGCCACGCGGCTCGGCTGGTCGTCGAGGTGGACGGCAGCGCGCACGATACCCAGGGAGAGTACGATGCCGACCGCGACCGCGTGCTGGCCGGCCTCGGCCTGTCAGTTCTACGCGTCCGCGCCGACGATGTCCTCACCGACCTCAACGGCGTCCTCGCTCGCATAGCCGCCCACAACATCGCCCGTCATCCACCATCTTCCCCCGAAGCCAGGGGGCCAGGAAGGTAGGTCCATTCCCCCTTCCCTCACAGGGAAAGGGGGCGAGGTGTGCCAGAGCCCGGCGGGGGCCACAATCGATCAGTAGGTCCATTCCCCCTTCCCTGTGAGGGAAGGGGG
>JACQGW010000321.1 GCA_016199325.1 Chloroflexota bacterium | reverse complement strand
GGGGGGGACGCGGGGGAACCTCACCCCCCGGCCCCCTCTCCGCTGGCGGAGGGGGGGCCGGGGGACGCGGGGCTGCCCTCCCCCTCTCCGCCAGCGGAGAGGGGGCCGGGGGGTGAGGTCGCGCGAACGCCGCCCAAGCCGGCAAAGGAGGGCAATCGACAGCATGACAGAATCCCATTGGCGCACACCGCCAGAGCTCTGGTGGCGACTCAAACCCATCGCGCGACAGATGCGTCGCGAGCCCACGCCCGGAGAAAACGCGCTCTGGCAAAGGCTGAGAAATCGACAGCTCGACGGCTTCAAATTCCGGCGCCAGCACTCGGTCGAGCGATTCATCGTGGACCTGTACTGCGCCGAAGCCTGCCTCGTCGTCGAGGTCGACGGCCCGATCCACGACTACTCACAAGAAGAGGACGCGATCCGGCAAGAGTTTCTGGAGAGCCAAGGACTTCGAGTTCTTCGCTTTGCGAATGCAGAGGTTCAGAATTCCATCGAGTCGGTCTTGCAGAGGATCGCAATCGCCTGCCGGTCCAGCCGGCAAACGTCCGAGCGTTGAGCATCAGCCCATCCCCCCTCGCCGCTCCGGCGGAGAGGGGGCAAGGGGGTGAGGTCCCCCCTCGTCCCCCCCTCTCCGCCGAGCGGAGAGGGGGCCGGGGGGTGAGGTAATCTCCACGGAGGTGTCACATGGCAACCAGCAACCATGAACGGGTCGGGCGGGCGCTCGACCTGCTGAACCAGGGGCTGCGGCCGTTCGTCGAGCGGGAGCTGCGCGCCGCCCACGGCGACCGCTGGCAGGAGACCGCGCTGGCGGCGCTCCGAGACGACCGCCAGCCGCCCCGTGGGCGAGACAGTGCGCTCAACTGGGACACGCAGGCGCTCCTCACCGTCATGTGGAACCTCTGGAACGAGGTCTTCCGCACCGTCCTCGGCCACGCCGAGCGCAGCCTCGTCAGCGAGCTCCGGGAGGCGCGCAACCGGTGGGCCCACCAGGAGCCGTTCTCGACCGACGATGCCTACCGCGCCCTCGACAGCGTCGAGCGGCTCCTCGCCGCCGTCTCGGCCGACGAGTCGTTCGAGGTGAACAAGCAGAAACAGGAGCTGCTCCGGGTCCGGTTCGAGGAGCAGGCGCGGCGGGAGACCCGGCGCGCCGCGGTCGCGCCCACCGCCGGCCAGCCTCAGGCCGGGCTCCGCCCCTGGCGGGAGATCGCCACACCCCATCCGGACGTCGCCTCCGGCCGCTACCAGCAGGCCGAGTTCGCGGCGGACCTCGCCCAGGTCCATCGCGGCGAGGGCGGCTCGGAGTACGGCGACCCCCAGGAGTTCTTCGCCCGCACGTTCCTGACCAAGGGGCTGCACCACCTCCTCGTCGGCGCCCTCCGGCGTCTGGCCGGGGCCGGCGGCGACCCGGTCGTCGAGCTCCAGACGAACTTCGGCGGCGGCAAGACCCACTCGCTCCTCGCCCTCTACCACCTCTTCTCGGGCGCGGCCGCGGCGGATCTGGCCGGCGTCGAGCCGATCCTCCAGGAGGCCGGCGTCGGCCAGCCGCCCCGCGCCCGGCGGGCCATCCTCGTCGGCACCGCCCTCTCGCCGGCCCAGCCCCGCCGGAAGCCGGACGGGACGGAGGTCTGCACCCTCTGGGGCGAGCTGGCCTGGCAACTGGGCGACCGCGACGGCTACAGCCTCGTCGCCGAGGCGGACCGGCGGGGCGTCAGCCCCGGATCGGACGTCCTGCACGACCTCTTCACGCGCTTCGGCCCCTGCCTGATCCTCATCGACGAGCTGGTCGCCTTCGTCCGCCAGCTCTACCACGTCCAGAGCCTCGCCGCCGGATCCTTCGACGCCAACATGAGCTTCGCTCAGGCGCTGACCGAGGCCGCCCACTATGCGCCGCAAACCCTCGTCGTCGCAACGCTCCCGAAGTCCGACATCGAGATCGGCGGCGAGGGCGGAGACGAGAGCCTCAGGCGGCTCAGGAACGTCGTCGGCCGGGTCGAGTCGCCCTGGCGGCCGGCCAGCACCGACGAGGGTTTCGAGATCGTCCGCCGGCGGCTGTTCCAGACGATTGCCGAGCCCCAGGCGTTCGTCGCCAGGGACGCCGTCGTTCGCGCCTTCGGCGACCTCTACCGAGGCCAGTCCGGCGAGTTCCCCTCGGAGTGCCGCGAGGCCGACTACGAGCGGCGCCTGAAGGCCGCCTACCCGATCCATCCCGAGCTGTTCCATCAGCTCTACGGCGCCTGGTCGACGCTGGACCGGTTCCAGCAGACCCGTGGGGTCCTCCGCCTGATGGCGACGGTCATCCACACCCTCTGGGAGCGTGACGACCGGAGCCTGGTGATCCTGCCGGGCAGCGTCCCGATCGACGAGCCGTCGGTCCAGTTTGAGCTGACGCGCTACCTCGAAGACCCCTGGGTTCCGGTCATCGAGAAGGACGTCGACGGCCCCTACTCGCTGCCGCTCCAGCTCGACCGGGAGAACCCGAACCTGGGGCGCTACTCGGCGGCGCGGCGGGTGGCGCGGACGCTCTACCTGGGCTCGGCGCCAACGCTCCGCGCGAGCAACCGCGGCATCGACGACGCCCGGATCAAGCTCGGCTGCGCCCAGCCCGGCGAGAGTGTCGCCACCTTCGGCGACGCCCTCCGCCGCCTGACCGACCAGGCGACCCACATCTACGTCGACGGCCGCCGCTACTGGTACTCGACGCAGCCGAGCGTGACCCGCCTCGCGCGGGACCGCGCCGAGCGGCTCGACGCGGATACGGTCTCCGACGAGATCAAGCGGCGGGTCAGGGCCGACGCGAGCGCGCGGGGAGACTTCCGGAAGGTGCATCCGGCGCCGGCATCCGGCGCCGACGTCCCGGACGACGACGAGGCGCGCCTCGTCATCCTCGGGCCGGAGCATCCCCACGCCGGCCGGAGCCAGGAGAGCCAGGCACGGGCGCAGGCCGCCGAGATCCTGGACCGGCGCGGCGGCAGCCCCAGGATCTACCGGAACATGGTCGTCTTTCTCGCCGCCGACCGGACGCGCCTGGCCGAGCTCGATCAGGCCGTGCGCGGCTATCTCGCCTGGAAGTCCATCGAGGACGACCGGGAGCGGCTGAACCTGGACCCCTTCCAGGCGAGCCAGGCAAAGGCGAAGCGAGAGTCAGCCGAGGAGACGATCAGGCAGCGCCTGCCCGAAGCGTACCAGTGGCTCCTGGTTCCCGAGCAGCCGTCGCCGCCCGAGACGCACGCCTGGGCAGGACGCTGTGCCGAAGGTTCGGCCAGTCGGCCCGTTCCCGAGGAGCCGTCGCCGCCCAAGACGCACGCCTGGCGAGAGATCCGCCTCCAGGGCGACGGCCCCCTCGCCGTGCGGGCCAGCAAGAAGCTCCGGAACGAGGGGCTGCTGGTCGGCGAGTACGGCGCGGTGCTGCTCCGGAACGACCTGGACCGCATCCCCCTCTGGCGGGGTGACCACGTGACGGCCAGGCAGCTCTGGGAGGACTACGCCCGATACCTCTACCTGGCCCGGCTCTGCGATGGCGACGTGCTCCTGAAGGCAGTTCAGGCGGGCGCGATGAGTCTGACGTGGGAAGCGGAGGCGTTCGCCTACGCTGAAGGCTGGGACGAGGCGCGGTCTCGCTACCTCGGGCTCCGCGCCGGCGCCGGGGGCAGCGTCGTCGTGACCGGCCTGATCGTCCATCCGCAGGCTGCCCGCCGGCAGCTCGACCAGGTCGAGGCCGAGACCAGGGCGCAGGCCGCGAAGACGGGCACACCGCCGGCGACCTGTGTACCGGCCACATCCGCCGGCTACGAGGTGGCCGACGGGGGCGCAGCGGTCGCGCCGGCATCGAAGGGCGTAGCGCCCGCTGCACCAACCGCGACGTACCGCCGTTTCCACGGCTCGGTCGAGCTCGACCCGGCGCGAGCCGGACGGGACGCCGGCAGGATCGCCGACGAGGTCATCGCGCACCTGGTCGGGCTGGTCGGCGCGAAGGTGAAGGTCACCATCGAGATCGAGGCCGCGCTGCCGGATGGCGCCCCCGACCACGTCGTCCGAACGGTCACGGAGAACTGCCGAACGCTGAAGTTCAGCACGCAGGGGTTCGAGGAGAGGTAGAAGGAACAGAGCGCAGGCCTCTCTCTGCGGAGGTCTCTGGGACGAACGCCGCCGAGCTTGCCGAATGCCAGCGTTGCCGGGTGAGTCGGCGGAGGTGCGATCACAGAAGACTCGTCGCGCCATGAGTGCCGGGTCGTGGTAGAATACGCCGGGAGCAGACGCAACCCGGCATGTGGTACGTATTCTGCGAGTCATAGGGCGGGAGTGGGCAAAACTTCCTGGCTGTACGAGCTCTCCGACCGAGACCGCCTGCGTTTCGAGGTGGCATACGACCGGGAGAGGGTGTATCGGACGAGCGTCCAGCTTGAGTGCGCGATCGAAGGCGAGTATCGGCCGGTGGTCCGGTATGACAACGCCCACGAGTTCTGCCACCAGGATAGACTCTGGCCGGACGGGCGGACAGAGAAGACCACGATCGCCGTTCCGCCGGCCGAGCTAGCGACGCTGGCGCAGCAGGACCTGCGGGAGAACTAGCAGGGATACCGCCAGCAGTATGAGGAGGCGTGGGCACGATGGAGGCAGCAACCATGACGATCAATCCCGCCGACCGGGCATTTGCCTTCCACACGTATGCCGCACAGCATCCAGACATCCTGACCCGCATTCCCCCCGGCGCCTACGTCGTCTGGGCCGAGCCGGACATGCCCATCGCTGCCGCCTATATCGAGGCCGAGCGCATTGCCGAACGGCATCCTGGCGCCCAGGTCGTCGTCTTCGTGCCCGCCGAGGCCGGTCCCGCCCGATCGCATACGCATCCTGCCATCCAACTGGCGGGCATCTAGCCGACTGCTCCTCCTCAAGCTCGCCTTCGCCCGTCGATTCGGCCGATCATCCAACTATCGCAATACGTCCAGCGCCAGGCGAAGGAGCACCCGCACCGTCGCGCCGATGCTTGGCACGTCGACCCACTCGTCGGCCTGATGGAAGCGGCCGCCGTGCGGGCCGAACTGGATCGTCGGGATGCCCAGGTCGGCGGCGAAGTAGTTGGCGTCGGAGACGCCGGTCGAGTAGCTGAGCACCGGCGGCCGCCCCGCCTCGGCCGCGTAGGCGCGGCCAAAGCGATCGACGAGCGGATGGTCGAGGGCAAGCTCCCACGGCGGGTAGTAGGGCGGGTCGATGGCGAAGGCGAAGCCGGCCGGCGAGCGCAGGCTCTGCGCCAGCGCGTCCATCTCCGCCAGCACGCTCTCACCCGTCTCGCCTGGCACGATGTGGCGGTTGATGGTGAAGCGAGCGAGCTCGGGCACGGTGATGACGTACTGGTCGTTGCCGCTGTGGAGGGAGAGCAGGCACTGGGTCGCCGCCAGGCGTGGGTGCCGGCCCGGCGGCATCTCGTCCAGGCGGGCGATCAATCTGGCGGCCTCGACGGCGGCGTTGATCCCCTCGTCCGGCCGCGAGCCGTGGGCGGCCCGGCCCGTGACGTCGCCGCGCACGAGCATCTTGCCGACGGCACCCAGGACGGGCCGCTCCCAGCCCGCCTCGGCGACGATGCAGGCGTCGGCCTGGATGCCCGAGGCGACCAGCGCCCGCGCGCCGATGGAGCATGCCTCTTCGTCCACGACGGCGCTGAAGACGGCGGTGCCCCGCCAGAGGTCGCGCCGGCCGGCGAGCGCACGGGTGGCGAGCATCGTCGCCGCCACGCCCGATTTCATGTCGCACGTGCCCAGCCCATAGAGGCGATCGCTGTCGCGCCAGCCCCGCCACGGATCGCCGGACCAGCCCCGGGCGGCGAGCACGGTGTCGACGTGGCCGTTGAACAGGAGCGTGGGGCCGGGGCCGTTCTCGACCCGGGCGACGACATTGGGCCGGTCGCCCTCCGTCGGCTGGAGCTCCGGCTGAAGCCCGTGGCGCTCCAGCCAGGCCGCGATGGCGCGCTGCACTGCCCCTTCCTCGCCGGGGTAGCTCCGGTGGAAGACGAGATGCGCGGTGAGCGCAGCCGCCTCCTCGGCATCCGACGATGCTCGCAGCCACGCGGTATCGAAAGCGACCACGGGTTCATTCCTCCTCGGAGATAGCGGTCAGCCGTCAGCGGTCAGCCGTCGGCGTGGGAACGCGAGAGCTATTGACTGTTGTGCAGAAACGTCGACGCTGCACAGCGCAGCGATGATTCCTTCCTGCCGCTGGTATCGGCCGACTGCTGGAAGCGGACCGCGACAGCGGTATGATAGCGGGCGATGGGATGGCGATCAAGAGGGTGAACGTGCGAAGATGCAATCTCCCGATGGTATAATATACCAGCATCATAAGTCATCAAGGAGAGCATCATGGGTGTTCGGACTACCATCCAGCTCGATGAAGAATTGCTCGCTCGGCTGCGACGGTTGCTGCCACCGCGGAGTCTGAACCGGTTTATCAACGAAGCTGTTGCGGAAAAGGTGGCAGAACTTGAGCGACAACGGATCGAGCAGGCGATGAAGGAAGGCTATCTCGCGACCCAGGATGAACGGGTTGAGGTCGACAGGGATTGGCAGGTAGTGGACGTCGAGGGCTGGCCAGCATGAGCTTCCCACGCCGGGGCGAGGTCTACTGGGTCAATCTGGACCCGACGGTTGGCACGGAGATCGCGAAGACCCGTCCGGCGCTCATCATCTCCAACGATATCGGCAATCAATACTCGCCCAGGGTCATCGTCGCGCCGATCACCTCGCAAGGCGTGACCGGAGTGTACCCGTTCGAGGCGCTGGTACCGGCTGGAGAAGGTGGCCTGACGCACGCGTCGAAGGTCCTGCTGGACCAGATCCGCACCATCGACAAGCAGCGGCTGGGACAACGCCTCGGCGTGCTGCCCGCCGAACGCATGCTGGAGGTGGACCGGGCGATTCGCCTGAGCCTGGCGGTGTAGCCGGAACACGACCCGTGGGCCGATTTGCCACTCGCCCTGCTTTCAAGTACCATGCGGGGGCAATCTCTGGAAAGGGAGAAACGACAGCATGGCGGTTTTGAGTGATCTGAGGTACGAGGTCGTCGAGGGCTGGGAGCGACTGCCGGCGGGATACCGGCACCTGGATGTCTCCGGCGTCGCGGTCGATTCACGCGATCGCGTCTACCTTCTCACCCGCGTCGACCCGCGGGTCATCGTCTACGAGCGCGACGGCAGCTTCGTCACCTCCTGGGGCGAGGGCCTCTTCACCGAGCGAACCCACGGCATCACCATCGGCCCCGACGATGCCGTCTACTGCACCGACGACGGCGACCACACCGTCCGCAAGTTCACGACCGGCGGCAAGCTCCTGATGACGCTGGGCACCAGCGGCGTGGCCTCCGACACCGGCTACGACATCGCCAAGGGGCTGACGAGCATCCAGCGCGGGGGGCCGCCCTTCAACCGGCCGACCAACGTCGGCCTCGCGCCCAACGGCGACCTCTACGTCACCGACGGCTACGGGAACGCCCGCATCCATCGGTTCTCGGCGGACGGGCGGCTGCTCCAGTCCTGGGGCGAGCCCGGCACCGGCCCCGGCCAGTTCAACCTGCCGCACGGCGTCCGCGTGACCGCCGACGGCCGGGTGTTGGTGGCCGATCGGGAGAACGACCGGATCCAGATCTTCGGCCTGGACGGCGAATACCAGGGCGCCTGGACCCACATCCAGCGGCCGACGGACATCGCCATCGACCGCGAGGGCCGGATCTACGTCTCCGAGCTGTGGTGGCGCCTGGGGCAGAGCTCATTCGTCCACGGCCCCATCGCCGCCGATCTGCCGGCCCGCATGTGCGTGATGGATTCGAGCGGCGCCGTGCTCCTGCGCTGGGGAGGCGCCGACCGCTGCGCGCCGGGGAACTTCATCGCTCCGCACGCCATTGCGCTGGATTCCCGGGGCGACCTGTACGTCGCCGAGGTCACCTACCAGTTTGGCGTCAAGCCCGGCCTGGTTCCGGCTGATGCCCATACCTTCCAGAAGTTCGTGCGGAAGGGATAGCCGACCAGAAGCGATTCCGTTGGAGATCGGCTCGCAACTGCCTTGTCACGCTGCGCCGTAGCGAGATCGGCTCGCCCCGCGTTGTCATGCTGAGCAGCAGCGAGGTCGGCTCACCTCGTCTGTCATGCTGGGCAACAGCGAGGTCGGCTCGCCTCGTCTGTCATGCTGGGCAACAGCGAGGTCGGCTCGCCTCGTCTGTCATGGTGAGCCGCAGCGAAGCATCTCCCCGCCTCAAAGAGGCAGCGTTCGGGAGATGCTTCGCTGCGGCTCAGCATGACAGGGCAGGGGCGCTCGCCGCGGCTCACCATGACAAGGCAGGGGCGCCGTCCGATCGAGCCGGGGAGATCCTTCGCTACGGCTCAGCGTTACTTCCTGCAGGCCGCGTCAGCCAGACCGCTCGACGACCTCTATGGCAGGCGTAGCAACACCCTGTTCTACGCCCGCACGCACTCCGACCGTCTGCTCCGGTTCCACACGACGGACGAAGAACCTCTGACTTGTAGGAAACACCCGCCGCCCGGGCGAAGAGGTCCAAGCGCCGATTTGCCTGGCATTCATGAAGCTCGTCAGAATCCTCTCGTAGGCCACTGTCATCTCTCCATCCGAGTCTGAATAGCGATGCTGACAATTCCGTCATCTTGTCGGAATCCGCCGCGGACGGGCGGGTGAGGCATCCCTTTTGCTGCTCTTGAGGGATCGGCCAGTCTCGATTGGGATGTCGATTCAAGAGGGATCGTCTCGGCTGGAGAGGTGTTCAGATGCTGGTGCAAGTCGGACGGGTGGTCGGAGTCTTTGTTGCGATGGTGGCCCTGCTCCTCGGGACCGCGCTGGCGTCGCCCCGGGCCGAGGTCAAGCGCGCATCGCCCGACCCCGCAGTCGGCCAGGGCCGGGAGCGTGGGGCGCAGGTCGCCCCTGCTTCTCCTGAGCTGCATACGTCCACCGCCACTGCCCGAGACGCGCCGGTGATGCCCCTGCTGAGCGCAGATCAGGATCAGGTGAGCATTGACGCGGTGCCCGGAGCACCGGCCGGTCAAGACCTCCAGACGGAGATCGAGGGGTACCTGGACGGGCGGGCCGGACTGTACGGGGTCGCCATCCAGGACCTGGACACCGGCCGGACGGTGCTGATCAACGCCGACCGGGAGTTCCTCTCGGCCAGCACCTACAAGGTCCTGGTGATGTATCGGGTCTATGAGCAGTTGGAGACCGGCCGACTCAGTCCGGACGACGTGCTGTCGATCACTGAGCGGGACGCCGTCGAGGGCGACCCGGACGGCGGCCTGATGCCGGGCACCGCCGTGACCGTCGCCGACGCGCTGGAGCTGATGATCACGGTCAGCAGCAACAGCGCCGCCTATGCGCTGGCGCGGCAGGTCGGCGGTTGGGGCTCGGTGGATGCCGCCGCGGCGGAGCTCGGGATGAGCGGGACCGGCTTTCAGGACGGCTACTTTCGCACGACCCCGAGCGACATGGTCCGGTTCTTCCGGGCTCTGGCGCAGGGCCAGTTGGTGAGCGCGGACGCCAGTCGGCAGATGATCCGCTTGCTCAGCCGGCAGCAGGTAAACGACCGAATTCCCGCGCTGCTGCCCGGCGTCGCCACGGTCGCGCACAAGCCTGGCGAGCTGCCCGGCGTGCGAAATGACGTCGGCATCGTCGCCGGGCCGGGCGGGCGCTACGTCGTCGGCGTATTCAGTCGGGGCGCGCATGAGGCTGAGGCCATACGGGTCATCGCCTGGATCGCGCGCCGTGCGTACGACCGCTACGCACGATAGGAACGCTGATAAGCAAGCAGGAAGACGTGGAGGTAATGGTGATGTCGACGATCCGATGGACTCTGAGCGTGCTGGTCGCGCTCACCCTGGCGTTGCTGACGCTCCCGCAGGCAAGCCAGGTGGCGGCCGCGCCGAACAAGCGCATTGTCGTCTCGATCGCCAACCAGCGGCTCGACGCCTACGAGAACGGCACGCTCGTTCTCAGCACCCCGGTGACGACGGGGCGGCCGGAGATGCCGACGCCACGGGGCACCTTCTTCATCCGGGCCGAGATCAGCCCTATGCGGTTTGTCTCGCTCTATCCGCCGGGGAGCCCCTACTACTACGCCCCGATTACGGCGAGCTACTCGCTCCAGTTCCTGGACCACTACTACCTGCACGACGCCCCGTGGCGGGCCTCCTTTGGGCCCGGCACCAACACGTGGCACACCGATGCGTGGGGGCGGCGGCGCACAGGCTCGCTGGGCTGCGTCAACGTGCCGGGCGGGGCGATGGCCCGGCTCTACCGTTGGGCAACCGTCGGGACGGAGGTGACCATCCGCTGAGCCGGCAGGCTCCGCGGTTCACCAGATGATCAGCGTCGGCGTCGGTGGGGGCGCTCTGCTCCCTGCATAGGCGACCGGCAGGTTGCCGGCAGGGATGACCAGGTCGTCTTCGCCGGCGCCCAGCCCGCTTAGAGCGATTCCGAGACACAACGAACCGCCAAGACGCCAAGATCGCCAAGAGAGATAGCGAGGAAGACGCCAGGAATGCCGATCGGTCGTTTGGTCAATCCCTGCACAAACCGCTCTAGGAGCCAGGCGTTGTGCTCTTCTGGTTGCCCGGCCGGAAGGCGGCGCTCGTAGTTCACCAGTCATGACCGGAGCGTGTGTCGAGGACGCAATCGACAAGATCGTGACCATCTGGTAAAATACAAGAACTGTATTTCTGTATTGTCCCACCGATCTGGGAAGGGAGCAGATGACATGTCGGAGCGAAACCCGAGGACTCGAATCGTTCGGCAACTGAGGGGCGGCCAGATAACGATTCCCGCCGAGTTCCGCAGGCTGCTCGGCATCAACGACGAGAGTCTGGTCCAGGTCACGTTGGCCGACGGAGAGTTGCGGATCAAGCCGGTACGCGTGGCGGGCGTTGTGGCCGGCTCATCCTGGCTCAAGGATCTCTACGATCGCTTCGCCCCGATCCGTGAGGAAGCAGCCGCGCTGTCCGGGGAGGAGATCAACGCGGCCATCGACCAGGCGCTCGCGGCGGTGCGGAAGGACGATGCTCAAGGTCGTCTTTGACACCGTCGTCTTCGTTCGCTGTCTCATCAACCCGCACGGTACGTGGGGGCGAGCGATATTTCAGTATGCCCATCGCTATCGTCTCTTCGTCTCCCAGCCGGTGGTCGTCGAAATCCTGGAAGTGCTCCATCGCCCGGAGCTCAGCCGCAAGTTCCGGAGCATGCAGGCTCTGGATCGCACTGCAGTGATCAAACCCCTGGGTCAGGCGGAGACCGTCGACCTTGCAGAGATTCCCTCCGTCGCCCGAGATGCCAAGGATGACAAGTTCCTGGCGACTGCCGCCGCTGCCGGAGCCGACTACCTCGTCAGCGAAGACGGCGACCTGCTCGTCCTGCGAGAATACCGGGGTGTCCAGATCATCACCACGGCGGAGCTCCTTCGGATCCTCGAAGAAGGGGAGGACACCGCACGGTCAGCGAATCTCTGATGCGTCGTGCTCGCTACCGATGGGGCCCCGCTCGAGCCGGAGCACGGCGATGAGCGCCGCCGTCAACAGCACGGCGAGGAGCGCACATCCCGCGATGGTCAGGACGTCGATCGGCCGGTAGGCGATAACCGCTGCGCCCATTCCCGCCGATGCCAGCCCCAGCAGCACGTTGACGGTTCCGAACAGCGCGCGATCCCCGACCTGTTCTGTGCCCCGGTGCCGGCGCACCCAGGCATCCTGGAGCTTCTCCTTGAACGTGCTGAAGCCGCCGGGAACGACGTTCAGCAGGCCGTCTCCCACCAGCATGACGACGAGCAGAGCGACCAGCAGGATGTCCAACGTTCCGAGGTCGGATACCGCCCGCATGGCGGCCAGGAGCATGAAGAGCCCGTAAAGAAGCGAGGCGGCGCCCCAACCCCGCTTCGTGGCCGACTCCTTCCAACGGTTCAGGAACGCACGCATCCAGACCGGGCCGGCAAGCTGAAAGACCACCCTTGAGAAGATCATCATGCCGGCCAGCGTAAGCCAGGCCATCCGCATCAGGGAGACGACGAGCTCTGAGGTCATTCCGATTCCCCGCATCCTCTCTACGCTGGCAGATGCAAGGCGTGTACCGACTTGCAGCAACCGGATCGCCAGTCCCCGGTTGATGGCGCAGCGCACGCGATGCCGTTGTCGCCGGCTCGGCGTACAGCTACAATCGTAAGGGACGTATGAGAGAAGACAGCCCGACGGTAGCGGTCGCGGGAGGTCGACCGGTGGCGAACAGGCTGCGGGACGGCAATGGGGCAGATTGGGACGGCGCCCTCGGGCTGGCCAACGACCTCGTCCGGCTCGTCCCTCCCGATCCGGCGTGGTGCCGGCGGTACGAGAGCGAGCGTGACCTGATCATGCAGGCCCTCGGCCCGCTGGCGCTCGGCGTCGAGCACATCGGGAGCACGGCGGTCCCGGGGCTGCCCGCCAAGCCGATTGTCGACATCATGGTGGGCATTCCCACCCTTGCCGCGTGGGATGCGTGCATCGAGCCGCTGGCCCGCCTTGGCTACCGGTATGTTCCGCGCCTTCCGCCGGAGGATCGGCGCTTCTTCGCCAAAGGGGGAGACGGCTGGAGCGTGGCCCATCTTCGCGTGGTCGAATATCGTGGTGCGGAGTGGGAGTCAGCGATCCGGTTTCGCGATCTCCTCCGGACGCATCCGGCCCTGGCGCGTCGGTATCGCCGGCTGAAGAAGGTGCTGGCCCGGCGCCATCCGGCCGACCGGGCAGCCTACTCACGGGGCAAGCAACCGTTCATCGATCGAGCAGTTGGGAGGACAACGCATCATGCCTACAACCGTCGCCGAGCAGGTCGCCCGGGAGCTTCGGCTCCAGCCGGGCCAGGTTCAGCGGGCCGTCGAGCTGCTGGACGACGACAACACGATCCCCTTCATCGCCCGCTATCGCAAGGAGGTCACCGGCGGGCTGGACGAGGTCCAGTTGGGGGCCGTCCAGGAGCGCGTGGCCTATCTGCGGCACCTCGGCCAGGGCAAGGCGGACGTCCTGCGCGTCGTCGAGGAGCAGGGGAAGCTGACCGGCGAGCTGCGGGAGAAGGTGAACGGAGCGCAGACACTCCAGGAGGTCGAGGACCTCTACCTCCCGTTCCGGCCGAAGCGGCGGACGCGCGCCAGCGTGGCACGGGAGCGGGGGCTGGAGCCGCTCGCCGACCTGATCCTCGCTCAGCGGGTCCTGCGCGAGACGCGCGAGAGCGTCGCCGGGCGATTCGTCAATCCCGAGCTGCAAGTCGGCTCAGTCAAGGATGCGCTCGCCGGCGCCCGCGACATCGTCGGCGAATCGCTCGCCGAGGACGCCGAGATTCGGAAGGGACTGCGCCAGCGGCTGACCAGGGACGCCGTCCTGCGCTCGGCCGTTGCCGACGCCGGCAAGGACACGGGCAAGAAGTACGAGATCTACTACGAGTTCGCCGAGCCGGTGGCAACGATCCCCCCGCACCGGATCCTCGCCATCGACCGCGGCGAGAAGGACGACGTGCTCCGGGTCCACGTCGAGCTGCCCTTCGACCAGGCCAGGCCGGTCTTCCAGCGGCAGCGCCCCGTCGACCCTCGCTCGACCTTCGCCGAAGACCTGGCGTTCTGCCACGAGGACAGCTACAAGCGATTGATCCTGCCGTCGCTGGAGCGCGAGCTGCGGAACGCGCTGACCGAGCGGGCGCAGCGGCACGCCATCGCCGTGTTCTCGGCCAACCTGCGGAACCTCCTCCTCCAGCCGCCGCTGCGGGACCGGACCGTCATGGGCATCGATCCCGGCTACGTCACCGGCTGCAAGGTAGCCGTCGTCGACGGGATCGGCCGCTACGTGGCCGGCGCCACCATCTATCCGCACAAGCCCCAGGGCCGCTGGAACGAGGCCCGGGAGGCGCTGATCGCGATGGTGGAACGGCACGGCGTCGACGTCGTCGCCATCGGCAACGGCACGGCGTCGCGCGAGACCGAGGCGCTGGTCGTCGAGGTCATCGCCGAGGTGGGGGGACGGCTGGCGTACGCGCTGGTGAGCGAAGCCGGCGCCTCGGTCTACTCAGCCTCAGTCGTGGCGCGCCTGGAGTTCCCCGACCTCGACGCCACCCAGCGCGGCAACATCTCCATCGCCCGGCGCCTTCAGGACCCGCTGGCCGAGCTGGTCAAGATCGACCCGAAGTCCATCGGCGTCGGCCTCTATCAGCACGACGTCGATCAGAAGGAGCTGGGCAAGGCTCTCGACGCCGTCGTCACCTCCTGCGTGAACTACGTCGGCGTGGACCTGAACACCGCATCCGCCTCGCTCCTCCAGTACGTCTCGGGCATCAACAGGAGGGTCGCGGCGAGCATCGTGAAGTATCGCGACGAGCGCGGCAAGTTCAAGAACCGCCGGCAGCTCAGGGACGTGTCGGGCCTGGGCGAGAAGGCGTTCGAGCAGTCGGCCGGCTTCCTCAAGATCGCCGACGGCGACAATCCGCTGGACAACACGTTCATCCACCCGGAGAGCTACCCCGCCTGCGAGCGGCTGATCGCCAGAGTCCGCCGGGCCTCCCAGCGGCGGGAGCTGCCGGCAGCGGTGGCGGAGCTCCGGGCGAAGCTCGGCGCCGGCGACCGGGCGCTCGAATCGCTCGCCGGCGAGCTGGGCGTCGGCGCGCCGACGCTCCGGGACATGCTGGACGGCCTCGAAAAGCCCGGCCGTGACCCGCGCGACGACCTGCCGCCGCCGATCCTGCGCCGGGACATCCTGAAGATGGAGGACCTGCGGGTGGGGATGGTCCTGAAGGGCACCGTTCGGAACGTCGTCGACTTCGGGGCGTTCGTGGACATCGGCGTGAAGCAGGACGGGCTGGTCCACGTCTCGCAGCTCAAAGCGGGCTACGTCGCCAACCCGCTCGACGTGGTGGCCGTCGGCGACGTCGTGACGGTGCGGGTCGTCGGCGTCGACCTGGAGCGCGGGCGGATCGCCTTGAGTATGAAGGAGGTTTCTCCCTGAATGTTGCAGGGAGTGGGAACGCACTGGCTAGTCCAGAGGAACGCGCGCTTTCCTGCCCCGAAGCGAGAGCTTGTAGACGAAGGGTCTGGGCTGGGCATCGACCGTTTCAAGCCAGCCCCAGTGGTGCAAGACAAGTTTCAGCATCTGGAATCCCGTGGCTTGACCGGTGGTTAGGAAGACGATCCCGACTTTGTGCTGGACGAGCAGATTTCGCTCTTCCTCGGCGTTGAGCATGCCGGTGTTGCAGGAGAAGACGAGGTAACCCTGGCTCCCTACGCGGGGCAGCCAGTCCTTGTCCGGGGTTCCCTTGGTTACCAATCCGTTCTTCTGCAGGAAATCGACATCCTTCAGGCCGACGGCGCGCAGCGCTGTCGGCACTCCCCTGCCGACATCCTCATCGAAGAAGATCCTCATGCGGCGAAGCGGAGCGCCTGTTCGATCGCCGCCCGGTCCACCTCGAAGTCCTCGGAGAGGAAGTCGATGCTGTCCCCGGCCTTGAAGCGTTGGCTGATCACCATCACCGGCACCCTTGTGCCCACGATGACGGGGCGACCGGCCGCAATCAACGGATCCACGACGATCGGCGTGCTGCGGCCCGCGGGAAACCATCGACTCGCCCATTGGTCAGCGAAGTCAAAATCGTTGACGGCGTCTGTCACGAAGCCAGGAAGCACCCACTGGCCACCCATGTCTAAGGCAAGGTGCCCCTCCCCGTTTCCTGGCTCCCTGACTTCGAATTCATGCAGCACGTGTCCCAGGGATGTCTTCAGTTTGAGACTCGCAAAGGGGTAGAGTACATTGAGTTCGCTCCGGGCGAATTCGTGGGCCCGGCGGAGTCGCTCCAGCGTGACCGGACGCTCCCCGTCATCGCCATGTCGAAACCGTGCAACGACGACCACCTCAATCAGCTCAAGAAAAGAGAGCAGAAGTGGGGCGCTGGCGGCTCTCCCTTTCCGTTGGCCGAACGTAACTATTCAGCCTGTAGATTGGGGACGAAGGGAGTACCTGCGAAGACATGCTCAAG
>JACQGW010000318.1 GCA_016199325.1 Chloroflexota bacterium | reverse complement strand
GTCGGACCCGCAGCTACATCTCGACGGTTCGCAAGCAGGGCCACCCCGTCCTCACGGCGCTTGAGCATGTCTTCGCAGGTACTCCCTTCGTCCCCAATCTACAGGCTGAATAGTTACTCCGTTTCATTATCCCAAGCATCGCAGGCCCTGTACGGCTTGTACCGTTGGAATCACTCGAAACGCCGGAGATCAGTGCCCACGCGCTGAGTCAGGCTGCGAGTCGTGGCCGGTTACGGGCGATCCGAGATGATCGGGGGAGATATCGCAGCACGCGCAACTGGGTGGCCGAGTATCTTCGGGAGCGGTACAAGGGCCTTCGTGCGCCGCGGCGGCGGGACGGCCGTCAGTCTAGCAAGTTCGTGATGGAACCTGCTGGCTAACTCCAGCGCCAGGACGATGCCACGTGGCATTACTCTTGCCGGAGGGAGCAGGGAACGGTCACGGCGGACGGCACATCGTCTGTTCGGGATCGCACAGATACACAAACTGGACGTGGCCGATGTCCGGCACAAGCCGAAGGCCGCGCTCGTGAGCGATCAGGGGTAAGAGGAATGGCAAGGCTGCGCGTTGGGGTTCTTTTCGGGGGCCGGTCGGGCGAGCACGAGGTTTCGATGAACTCGGCCAGGACGATCATCGCGGCGCTCAATCCGGAGAAGTTCGAGGCTGTGCCGATCGGGATCACGAGAGATGGCGCCTGGATTGCGAGCGGCGATCCCTTTGCGCTGCTCGAAGCGGACGTCGCCGCCCGCCAGCTCGCCGATGCGCAAGCGCGCTCTACTGCGGGCGCGGTGGTCGCCGGGAACGAGGACCTGTCGGCCTGTGGTGGGAACCCGAGCGATACGTCCTCTCTCCTGCCGGTCCTCGCCGGTGGAGCTGCGACTGGAGACGGCGAGCGCGCATTGATGGAGCCTTTCGCCAACTGGCTGTCGAGGGAATCGCGCCTCGACCTGGACGTCGTCTTCCCGATTCTGCACGGCCCCTTCGGAGAAGATGGGACGGTGCAGGGGCTGCTCGATCTTGCAGGTGTGCCCTACGTCGGCAGCGGCGTCCTTGCCAGCGCGGTCGGCATGGACAAGGTGCTCATGAAGGCGGTCTTCGCCCAGCACGGCCTGGCCCAGACCGACTACCAGGTCGTCTTCCGGCGGGCATGGGAGTGGAACCGGGAGCGCATCCTCGACGAGGTCGTGGACCGCTTCCGGTATCCGATCTTCGCCAAGCCGGCCAACCTCGGTAGCAGCGTGGGCGTCTCCAAGGCCCGCACGCGTGACGAGCTGGCGGCGGCCATCGACAAGGCGGCGCGCTACGACCGCAAGGTCCTTGTCGAGCAGGGCGTGGACGCCCGCGAGATCGAGGTTGGCGTCCTGGGCTACGATGACCCCATCGCCTCGGCGCTCGGCGAGGTTCGGCCCCGGCGAGAGTTCTACGACTACGTCGCCAAGTACTTCAACGACGCCTCCGAGTTCATCATCCCGGCGGAGCTGCCGGACGTCCTGACCCGCCAGATCCAACGGCTTGCCATCGCAGCCTTCAAGGCCATTGACGCGGCCGGGATGGCGCGGGTGGACTTCTTCGTCGAGCGGGCGACCGGGCGGGTCCTGGTCAACGAGATCAACACGATCCCAGGCTTTACCAGGCTGAGCCTCTATCCGAAGCTCTGGCAGGCCAGCGGACTGAGCTGCGCTGAGCTGGTCGACCGCCTGATCCATCTCGCCCTGGAGCGGCATGCCGATCGCCAGCGGAATCAGACCAGCTTCGAAGAGCTGGCAGCCTAGAGCGGGGGTCGGGGGCCAGGGGGCGGAACCGGAGGCCAGGCCCGGTCGCGTCTCTTGCCCTCTTCCCCCAGCGATTGCACGAGTGTTTCCGCCAGTCGGATACACGCGATCCGGCGGTTTTCAGTGGACTCTCGTCATGCTGAGCCGCAGCGAAGCATCTCCCGGACGCTGCCGATTGGCGCCGGGGAGATGCTTCGCTGCGGCTCAGCATGACGCCGTTCCCCCGAGCTCCCGCAGTTTCCTACGAGTTCCCACGAGTTCCTATGAGTTCCCCCAGCGCGCCGCCTTCCGGGGCTCGAATACCTCCTGGATCACGTCCTGGACGCGCGTGAACGCGTGGTCCCAGGTCAGGCGGTCGAGGACTTTGGCGCGGCCGCGGGCGCCGAGCTCGGCGCGGCGCTGGGGATCCTCGAGGAGCGTGCGGATGGCGGCGGTGAGCGCGCCCACGTCGCCGAAGGGGATCAGCAGACCGTCGACGCCGTCGTCGACGACGTCGGGGATGCCGCCGGCCGCCGCCGCGACGACGGGGAGGCCGCAGGCCCAGGCTTCGAGGAGGACGATGCCGAACGACTCGGTCCGCGAGGGCAGGGCCAGCAACGCAGCACCGGCCAGAAGGTCTCGCCTGGTCTCGTCGTCGACGACGCCAAGAACGTGGCAGCGTGTCCGCTGGGCCGATGGCAGCCGCCCGACCTCGGCGGCGAAATCGCCGGCAACCTCGCCGGCCAGCACGAGATCGGCGTTGGCGCCGGCCTGCCAGAGCCGCTCCATCGCCTGGAGCAGGTGCAGTGCGCCCTTGTCGTAGGTCGCGACGCCGACGAAGAGGACGAGGGGCGCCCTGGTGTTCAGGAGTCTGCGGAGGCGGTCGGCGTCGCCGCCGGTGACCTCCTCGGGCGTGACGCCGACGCCGGTCAGGTGGACCCGCCCCGGATCGACGCCGAGCGCGACGAGCTGGCGCTGCTCGCGCGGCGTCTGCGCCAGAACGGCGCCGGCTGCCCGCAAGAGGGCGACCTGGTGGGGCAGCGTGTAGAAACGGCGGACGGTGCTATCGGCGGGGTCGCCGAGGTGCAGATAGGGCGCCAGCATGGAACGGGCGCCCTGCCGGCGGGCGAGCGCCAGCGCAGCGGCGGCAAAGCCCTCGTGGACGACGTTGGACACGTGTACCAGGTCGAAGCGCTCGCGGTCGTCGCCGAGGGCCCGCAGCAGGTCGGGCACCCAGGGCGTCCAGCGTGCCAGGCGCAACGCCACGTCCGGCGCTGCGGAGGACAGCGCCGCGACCACACGGCGCAGGGCGCGCTGTGCGATGGGGCTGGCCGGCAGGTATCGGATCGGGAATCGCCGGATCCGGACGCCCCGGTGCTCGCCGTCGCCGGGCGGCAAGCGCCGGGCCGCCGGATCGACGAGCGCGGCAAGGTCGAGGGCGCTCGTGGTGTAGATGATGCACCGCCAGCCCTGTTGGGCGAGCCGCTCGGCCGTCTCCTGGACGGCACGCTCGGAGCCGCCGACGGCCGGCCAGGCCCGGTGGACGACGAACAGGGCCCGGCGGCTCATACGGGGAATGGACGAACCGCAGAGGCGCAGAGAACGCAGAGGGGATGCTGGTCACGCGGTTCCTGGGTGAGGTCTGCCGTCTGGTCACGGGGAATCCAGTAGGCATCGGGCGATAACTTAATCATCATCGCGTTTCCTCCCCTGCGCCGTAGTCCTCTCTGCGTACTCTGCGCCTCTGCGGTTCGTCCATTCCCCGTATGAGCCGCCGGGCCCTGTGCGTCGTCCACCGGGCCTGGCCGGCCGTCGGCGGCTCCGAGCGTGCCGTCCAGGAGACGGCCGAGCGGCTCGCCCAACAG
>JACQGW010000326.1 GCA_016199325.1 Chloroflexota bacterium | reverse complement strand
GGTGCGAGAGGTGCAGCGGGAAGGGAAGCTCGTCGCGATGGTCGGCGACGGCATCAACGACGCCCCGGCGCTCGTCCAGGCCAACGTCGGCATCGCGATCGGCGCAGGAACCGACGTCGCGCTCGAGTCGGCCGACGTCGTCCTGATGCGAAGCGATCCGCTCGACGTCGCGAAGGTGATCGCCATCAGCCAGGCGACCCGACGGAAGATGATCGAGAACCTCTGGTACGCGGCCGGGTACAACGTCATTGCCTTCCCGATCGCCGGCGGCGCTTTCTACCCGCTCTTCGGCCTGCTGCTGCGGCCGGAGATCGCCGCCTTCACGATGGCCGGCAGCTCGGCGCTGGTCGCCGTCAACGCCCTGCTCCTCCAGCGGACGCCGGTGGACTAGCCAGGGAACCGCGATGATTATGACCTACACACCCAATCCGGCCGTCGATCAGACCATCATCGTCTCCGGACTGCGGGTTGGCGACGTCAACCGTTTTCAAGCGTCGCACCTGGACCCGGCCGGCAATGGGATCAACGCCTCGCGGATGGTCCACCGCCTTGGCTGGCCGACGATTGCCTTCGGCTTTCTGGCCGGGGAGATCGGCCTGATCGTGCAGAAGGCGCTCGACGACGAAGGGGTCGAGCACCACTTCGTCCGGATCCCCGGCCAGACGCGCCTCAACGTCACGATCGTCGATCAGGCCGCTGGCGCGGCGACGAGCCTCTACGGCCCAGGACCGACCGTCGGCCCGGAGAGCGTCGCCAGACTGGATGGCATTCTCCAGTTCTGGCTCCAGGCCGGCCGGGTCCTCGTCCTTGCCGGCAGTTTGCTCCCCGGGACGCCACCGGACGTCTATGCCACGTTGATTCGGCTCGCGCAGGCCCGGGGCGTCCAAACCATCCTCGATACCGACAGCGAGCCGCTCCGACTGGGCGTCGCCGCCCGGCCGCATCTCGTCAAGCCGAACGCGGCCGAGGCCGAGCGGTTGCTGGGCCGATCTTTGCCCGACCTCGCGGCGGTGGTGAGCGGCGCCCGCGAGCTGGCGCGCCAGGGGATCGCCGTCGTCGTGATCTCGATGGGCGCGGCTGGCGCAGTCTGCGTCCAGGGCGAGCACGCCTGGCATGCCATTCCCCCGGCGGTCGAGCGGCGGAGCACCGTTGGATCGGGGGACTCGATGGTGGCCGGCCTGGCGGTGGCGCTGGCCCGGGGCGACGGCATCGTGGCCGGCCTGCGGCTGGGCAGCGCGGCCGGCGCGGCGACGGCGCTGGCGACAGGGACCGCACTCGGCACGGTCGACGACGTTGCGGCGCTGCTGCCACGGGTCCGAATCGAGGAGGTAACGTGAACGGGTCGGGCGATCGGGCTGCTATCGCCGGAGGCTTCTGCCATTTCGCCCTCGTCAATCCTGGGCTCCTACACGCGTGGCCAGTACAGCTTGCTGACGGATCGGGCGGGGACGTCGGTCACGAGGACGCCCCCGTCGACGTAGCTGAGCATGAAGTCGACCTTCGCCATCTGCGCGGCCACCAACTGGGTATCTCCGCAGGCCCAGAAGACCGGCACGGTGCCATCTGGCACGACCGTGACGCCACCGCTGAACGGATGGTCAAGGTCGACGCCGATCGCCTTGGGGTCGCCGATCCAGACCGGCGCTCCGTGGGCTTCGGGTATCCGGGACGTGATCTCGACAACCGGAACGACGGAGCGCGAGGGGATCGGGCGCATGCTCACCGCCAGCGGGCCGTGGAAGACCCCGGCTGGCCGGCACGGGATGTTGGTGACGTAGACGCCGATCTTCTCGGCCGTCTGGATGTGCCGCAGCTCGACGCCCAGGGCGAGCAGGTCGGCTTCGAAGCTGAAGCTGCCGCCGCTGAAGAAGGTGACGAGGTCGTCGCGCCAGTGGTCCAGCAAATTGGGCACGATGTCGACGATTTCACCGTTGCGCCAGACCCGGTAGCCGGGCGCGTCGGTTCGGATGTCGGCGCCCGGCGCCAGCATTTTCGGCTCGGTCTCGCCCGGCCCCAGCACCTCCAGGATGGGCTGGGGAGCGGGGTTGCGCTGGCAGAACAGGAAGAAATCGAAGGCGTATTCCTTCGGCAGACAGACGAAGCTCGTCTGGACGTAGCCACCGGCCAGCCCGCCGGTGTCGCGCTGGTGCCAGCGCCCCTCGCGGATCATCTGTCTGACTTCACGCGGGCTCACGTGCGCATAGGTGATGGATGGCTCCTGAATCACGGTATCGCTCCTGTCCGTTCAATCCGCTCCCAGAATCCGTTGACAGCTCGTTCCCCTGACTGCCCCGCTATTGCCCGGCGTAGAGCTCCCACGGGCACTTCGTCAGAACTTCGCAGCCCGTCTCCGTTACCATGACGGTCTCGCCGATCGAGTACGAGACCTGCTCCTCCAACAGGTTCAGGCCGGGCTGGAGCGTGAACGTCATCCCCGCCGCGAGAATGAGCGGGTTGTCCTCCTGGACGTCGAGCCCCGCCAGCCAGCTCGGTGGATAGGAGAGACCCACCCCGTATCCACAGCGCGGGATCCGGATGTCGGTGTAGCCGGCGGCGTCGACCACCTTCCGCCGAGCCCGGTCGACGTCCCCGATCGGCACGCCCGGTCGGACGGCCGCCGTCGCCGCTTGCGCCGCTTCGACGACTACCTTCTGGATATCCCGTAGCCGTGGCGACGGCTCGCCGACGAAGATCGACCGCATGATCACGGCGTGGTAGTGTCGGGCGCAGCCGCCAAGCTCGATCTGGAAGAGGTCGTCGGGTTGAATCCGGCCCTCGGACGGCATGCCCCTGCCCCAGAAGCGGGGGTTCCGCGTGCAGATGATCGGCATTGCCGGGTACTCGCTCCCATTGACCTTCAGCACCCGCTCCATCTCGGCCGCTATCTCGAACTCCGTCATCCCGACCCGCATCATCCGGGCGGCCGACGTGATCGCGAGGTCGGCGAGCTCTCCGGCCTGCTGCATGTAGGCGCGCTCCTCCTCAGACTTGACCAGCCGCTGATCGAAGACGACCTCGGTCCCGTCCAGGAGGATCTGGTCTGCAAATGTCCGTCGGACGCCGTCGTAGAGGTCCGGTCCGAGCGAATAGCAGGCCCTCTCGAAGGCGATCCGCTTGCCCAGCAGCCCGCGCTCCTCCAGGATCCACCTGGTCTCCAGCGGAGGATTCTGCTTCTGCGAGTCCAGCCAGACACGGACGTCTCGCACATTCGAGGTGTCCTGGGCCAGCGCCACGTCGGGCTTGCGTACCTGGATCGTCAGCTCGCCCTCGATGGGGACGATCAGACACTGGTAGGCGAAGTAGCCGAAGGAGTCGTAGCCGGTCAGGTAGTTCATGCTCTCGGGCGCGTAGAGGAGCAGGACGTCGATCCCGCGCTCGGCCATGATCCGGCGGGTGCGCTCCAGGCGACGTGCGTACTCGGCGTCGCTGAAGGGGCGGGTGAACATCGATACCTCCTGGTGATCTATTGACCGCTGCACAGAGGCGCGAGCGCCCTGCGCAATTCCGTAGCGCGGGGGCATGTACCCCGCCCGTTCCCACGCCGGCCGACAGGAAGCGGGGGACAAGCCCCCGCGCTACGTGCAAGAAATCCGTCAGCTCCCGTTGCCGAGGGCGTCTTCCAGGCGGAGGGATCGGAGAAAGCGTTCCTGCATCTCCGCGTGCGCCACGTTGGCCTCGTGGATGCCTGGCGTGACGTCGCCGACGAGGACGCGCGCCGGCCGTTTGCCCCGTGGCGTCTCGACGAGCGTGACGATCGCATCGGCGACGAGCCGGGGGTCGCCGGGCTTGCTGCTGAATCGCTCGAGCCGGTGAAGCCGATCCATGAACGGCGCGGCCATCGCCGCATAGGGCGCGCATCGGCTGTGGTCGGCCGGCACGCGGATCGAGGGGCTGAACCGTGTGGCGAATCCGCCGGGCTCGACCAGGACCGAATCGACCTCGAAGGGCGCGAGCTCGTAGCGGAGGGTCTCGCCCAGGGCCTCCAGCGCCCACTTGCTTGCGGCATAGGCGCCGTTGGTCGGGTAGACCTGGCGCCCCATGTTGCTGGAGACGTGTACCAGCAGGCCGCAGCGGCGCGCCCGCATCGACGGCAGCACCGCGCGGCTGGTCCGCAGGGCGCCAAACACGTTCACGTCGAAGAGCGCGCACAGCTCGCCGACGGCGACGGCCTCGACGGGCCCGATCAGCCCGTAGCCGGCGTTGTTGACGAGCACGTCGATGTGCCCGTAGCGAACGATCGTATCGCCGACGGTCCGCTCAACCGATGCATCGTCGGTCACGTCGAGCTCGGCAACCTCCAGCCTCCGCCCTTCCTGCTGGGCGGCGCGGCGGAGCTCGGTGGCCGGCTCGGCATTCCGGCCAACCGGGTCGCGCATCGTCGCGACGACCGCGGCGCCACGATAGGCAAGGGCCAGCGCCGTCAGGTAGCCGAAGCCGCTGCTACAACCGGTAATCAGGCAAACCTGGCCCTCAACGGTCGTCATCTGCAGATCCCCCCGTTCTCATTGTTGGCGATCTTGGCGGTTCGTTCTCTCTGCACCGCGCTATTGTAGTGGTGTTGCTGGAGCTCTGCTACTTCCGCAGCACTCTGCCTGCTCGCTCCTCTGTGTGGGTATCCTTGAGCACCGTTGGCCGCCCGTTGACGAGGACAGCCTCGTAGCCTCGGGCGTACTGGCGGGGTGCGGCGTAGGTTGCGACTTCGGTCAGGCCCGCCTCGTCGAAGACGACGACGTCCGCCTTCTTCCCAGCCGCCAGGACGCCGCGATCTCCAATCCCGAATCGCTTCGCCGGGTAGGAGGTCATCTTTCGGATCGTCTCTTCCAGGGAGAGAAGGCGCTCGGCACGGCAGAAAGTCGTCAGGTATCGGGTCATGGCGGCGTACGGAATCGGCATGAGCTCGAGCTCGCCGCCCGGGGCGGTCGTTGCTGTCGAGATGCCGTCGGAGGCGAGGATGAAGGCCGGGTGCCGCATCTGGTCCTGAAGGTGCTCGTGAGTGAAGAGATCCGCCAGCACCGAGACCTGGCCGAAGTCGGGTCCCTCGTCGGCCAGAACGTCGAAGTAGGCATCCCACGGATCGCAGCGCTTCGCGCCGGCGATCTCGGCGATGGTCATCCCCACGTGTTGCCGGCTGTTGTGGCACTGGGCCAGCCGGATCCGATCGAACTGTCCCCGCGCCATCAGCAGCCAGTACCGGTCGCACTCCGTTCGCAGCCGCTCGCGGACCTGCCGGTCACGCAGATACGCAATTGCCCGGTCGGTGCCCTCTGCCGTCAGCCAGGGCGGCAGGATGGCCGCCATCTGGCCGTTGAAGGTCTCGTAGTTGGCCATGTCGGCGTGGACGTCGACCCCTTGCCGCTGGGCCGATTCCAGCATGGCGACCGCTTCGTGCCAGGCGCCTTCGGACACACCCGGCTTGGCGTCCAGATGGGAGACCTGAAGGCTAACGCCGGTCTGCTCGCTCACGGCCAGAACCTCGGCCATCGACTCCACGAGGAAGCGGTCGCGGTTCCGGATGTGGCTGGCGTGAACGCCGCCGTGTTCGGCGACGACGGCGCAGAGCGCCACCAGCTCGTCGGTCGGGACGTTGCGGGCCGGCGGGTATTCCAGCCCCGTCGACAGGCCGAAGGCGCCGGCCGCCATGGCCTCCCGTACGTGTGCGCGCATCGCGGCGACCTCGTCGGTCGTCGCCGGCCGCTCAACCGACCCGACGACGCCCAGGCGGATCTGGTTGTGGCCGACGAGCGGCACGAGGTTGATCGACGTGCCGAGGGCTTCCAGCGCGTCCAGGTAGGAGCCGAACGTCGTCCAGGTGACCGGGACGTCCGGAGCGTACCTGGCCAGCGTGGACGCCGTCGCAGTGCTGCTGAGCGCCGTCGTCGGCGCCAGAGACATCCCGCAGTTCCCGACCACCTCGGTCGTCACGCCCTGGCGGATGGTGCTCACGGCGAGCGGATTGCCGAAGATCGACAGGTCGCTGTGGGTGTGGGCGTCGACGAAGCCCGGGCAGACGATCTTCCCATCGGCGTCGACGACGAGCCGCGCTGCCGCGGAAGGCAGCGAGCCCACCTCGACGATCGTGTCGCCCCGGATCGCCACGTCGGCCCGAAACCGCGGGCGTCCGGTGCCGTCGACGATCTGTCCACCGCGAATGAGGATGTCGAGCATCGTTGCTCCCAATCTGCTATTGTCCGGCGTACATCTCCCACGGGCACCTGGTCAGGACCTCGCAGCCTGTCTCCGTCACCGTGACGGTTTCGCCCACCGAGTAGGACACCCGTTCCTCGATCAGGTTCAGCACCGGCTGCAGCGTAAAGGTCATCCCCGGTTGGAGGATGAGCGGATTGTCCTCCTGGACGTCGAGCCCTTCCAGCCAGCTCGGCGGATAGGACAACCCGACGCCATAGCCGCAGCGGGGCAGCCATTTGTGGCCGGCCGCGCCAAAGACCTTGAGCCGCGCGCGGTCCACGTCCCCAATGGAAATCCCCGGCCGCACCGCCTCCGTCGCCGCCCGGGCCGCTTCGGTCACCACCCTCTGGATCTCCCGAAGTCGGCGCGATGGCTCGCTCATGAAGATCGACCGCATGATGACGGTGTGATAGTGCCGGGCGCAGCCGCCAAGCTCGATGTGGAATGTGTCGTCCGGCTGAATCCGGTCCTCAGACGGCATCCCGCGCCCCAGGAACCGGGGATTGCGCGTGCAGATGATGGGCATCGCCGGGTACTCGCTCCCGTTGACCTTCAGCACCCGCTCCAGCTCGGCCGCCACCTCGAACTCCGTCATCCCCACCCGCAGCATCCGAGCGGCCGCCACAATGGCCAGGTCGGCCAGCTCGCCGGCCCGCCGCATGTAGGCGCGCTCCTCCTCGGACTTGACCAGCCGCTGGCCGAAGACGACGTCGGTCCCATCCAGGAGGACCTGGTCGGCAAACGTCTGTCGGACGCCGTCGTAGAGGTCCGGCCCCAGCGCATAGCGGGCCTTCTCGAAGGCGATGCGCGTGCCCAGCAGCCCGCGCTCCTCCAGGAGCCACCGCGTCTCCAGCGGAGGGTTCTGCTTCTGCGAGTCCAGCCAGACGCGGATGTCGCGCACGTTCGAGGTGTCCTGGGCCAGGGGGATGTCGGGCTTGCGGACCTGGATGGTCAGCTCGCCCTCGACGGGGACGACGAGACACTGGTAGGCGAAGTAACCGAAGGAGTCGTAGCCGGTCAGGTAGTTCATGCTTTCGGGCGCGTAGAGGAGCAGCACGTCGATGCCGCGCTCGGCCATGATCCGGCGGGTGCGAGCAAGGCGGCGCGCGTACTCGGCGTCGGTGAACGGGCGTGTGGACACGACAATTCCCTCCTGGGCTCAATCATCCGGCAGTCTCGCCGCCGGGAACGGTAGTGGCACACCACAGTGATGTCGGCGGATAGCGCCGTCGTACGTCATATGTCACTCGTCCCGTCATACGTCATGCGCTACCGTTCATGACGAGTGACGCATGACGCTTGACGGGGCAAGTGACGCTTGACGCGCAGTACTCCCGCCGTGTGGCCTGGTCGCTCAGCCCTTGCCGTAGATCTCAGTCAGCCGCTTGGACCAACTGGCGCGCACGCCGGCCAGGTGCTCTAGGTTCGGCGAGATCACCTTGTCGAGCTTGTCGGCGGTGACGATGAGGTCGTTCTTCTTCAGGTCCTCGGGAAGGACGACCTCCTTGTTGATCGGCGTATAGAACACTTCCTTGGCCATCGCCGTCTGCGCCTCGGTGCTGAGCGCCTCGCTCATGAAGGCGTGCGCCACGGTCGAGTCGCCGGGGTGCCCCTTCGGGATAACCATGATCTGACAATCCGCGAAGAACCCCTCCTTCAGCGACCCGAGGGCAACCCCAATCGGGTAGTCCTTCTTGACCAGGAAATCGGACAGCCCCTGCGGTCCGTAGCCGCCGCCGATCAAGAGCTCGCCGGTGCGCATGAGCTCGGCGACCTGCGCGGCGTTCTCGCCCAGGAGCAGGATACGCCCCTTCAGCTGCTCCAGCTTCTTGAAGCCCGGCTCAGGATTGTACTGGTCGCCACCCGACAGCATGGCGGCCATGATGACGGTGTCGAGCGCGTCGATCCAGGTGGGCGGCGCGGTGAAGAGCTTGCCCTTGAACTTCTCGTCCCACAGCGCCTCCCAGGTCGACGGCGGCTCGCTCATCGCTTTATTGTTGTAGATCATGCCGGTGGGCCAGAGGTTGTAGCCAACCGCAAAGCCCTTCGCCTGAAACTGGAACTGGGGAGCGACTTTCACCAGATTCGGAATCTTCGCCGGATCGGGCTGGTCCAGCAACCCCTCGCGCTGCAGCTCGGGGCCGCCGACCCCCGACAGAATGACGACGTCGGCCCACTGGTTGCCTTTGGATGCCTTGACCTTCGCCACCATCTCGGACGTGGCGCCAACCAGGTCCGGTACGACCTTGGCGCCGGTCTTCTGCTCGAACGGCTTGACGATGTTCTTGACCGCCGATTGGCCGGTGGAGTCGCTCCAGGTAAGCACGTGGAGCTCCTTCCCCTGGAACTGCTTCGCACCCGTCGCCTGTCCGGGCGGCTGCTGCGCCGGCTGGGCTGCCGGCTGCGCACAGCTCGCCAGCAGCCAGCCGCCTGCGCCCACGATCGCCGTTCGCAAGAGGTCTCGACGTGTCAGGTGTCCTTTCCAATGTCCTGTCGACTGATTTGCTTGTGTAGCCATTCCCTACTCCTTTCTTCTTCTTGAGCCAGTATCACCAGAGCCGCCGTTGTCACGTGCTGACGGCCAAACGCCGCCTCACAGCGCCACCCGGTCGGACCCGACGAGGCGATCGAGCACCAGGAGGAGCGCGATGTTCAGCGCGATCACGAAGGTGGAGATCGACGTAATGCTGGGGTCGATGACGGTGTGGGCCCGCTGGAAGAGCCACATCGAAAACGGCTGGACGCTGGCAGTGTACAGAAAGAACGAGGCCGTAAACTCGTTGAACGACAGAATAAAGACGAGCAACAGACCCGCGGTCATGCCCGGCCGCACGAGCGGGAGAATGACCTCCCAGACCGCGCGTATCCGGCTGGCGCCGAGCGTCATGGCGGCCTCTTCTAACGTTTCGCTGACGCCATGGAGCGAAGCCATGCAGTTTCGCACCAGGAACGGGAACGTCAAGATCACGTGGGCGATGATGAGCCGCCCGGGGATCCAGTTGAAGTGGATCTGACTCGCGAGGACCAGCAGGCCGATACCGATCACGATCACGGGGAACACGAGCGGGAGAGCAAGCAGTTGCTCGAAGAAAAGCCTCCCGCGGAACCGATACCGCACCAGCGCGTAGCTCATGGGGACGGCGATCATGAGCCCGACGGCGGCCGTTGCGAGGGCGATCAGGATGCTGGTCACGAGCGCGTCGCCAAGGGCACCGCCGATGCTCAGGCTGGGATCGATCAGCTCGTTCAGCGTGCGCTCATACCAGCGGAGCGAGAGCCCCGGCGGCGGAAATGCCAGCGTCTCCGACGCGCTGAACGAGGTCACGACGACGAGGACGATCGGCAAGAGCGCCAGGACGAGCACGACGAGCGTGAACCCGCCGAGGATCAGGCCTTCCAGGTCGCGCCGAGCCGATCGAATCTGGATCATCGCTGCCTCACCGCCTTGACATTTCCAGGTATCGCGTGCTGATGCGCTGATAGACGACGAGGATGCCGAGCGTGGCGGCGACGAGCATCATCGCCATGGCCGAGCCCAGTGGCCATTGGAGGAGCGCTCCCATCAGGTCTTTGACCAGGAGCGCCAGCATGATCACCTTTCGGCCGCCAAGCAGGAGCGGCACGACGAAGGCGCTCGCGTTCCAGGCGAAGAGCAGCAGCGACGCGGCGACGACGCCGGGGAGGCTCAGCGGAAACACGACGTGGACGAGGGTCTGCAGCCGGTTGGCGCCGAGCGTGGCCGAGGCATCCTCGACGGACCGCGGGATATTCCGCAGCGCGCTGGCAATGGGCAGCGCGGCCAGCGGCAGACCGCCCTGGACAAGCCCCAGCAGGACGCCCGTTTCGTTGAACAGGAGCATGACCGGGCGGTCGACGATCCCCAGGCCGAGCAGCGTGCGGTTCAACAATCCGGCCGGCGTCAGCATGATCATCCAGCCATAGGCCTGAAGGAACAGGTTCATCAGGAGCGGCAGCAACAGCGCGAAGACGATGAGCTTGGCGATCGTCGCGTTCGGCGTTCGGACCAGGTAGAGGGCAACGGGGTAGCCAAGCGCCAGCGTGATGACCGTCGCCTCCAGCGCCAGTCGGAGCGTGAGGATGAGCGAATCGCGGTAGAGCTCGGAGAACAGCAGCCCGTAGTTCTCCAGCGTGAACCCCGGCTGGTGGCCGGTCGCCGGCGACCAGAGGTCGAAGCTCATCCGAAAGATGACGAGGGTAGCGACGAACAGAACGCCGAGCACCAGGCCCGCCGGCGCCATCAAGAGGTACGGAGCCAGTACCGGCCGCCGCGGGATCGGTGGTGTGGCCTCTGCCGCACGCTCGGACGTCGCCGTCTGGGCGCTCATAGCTGAGCCCCCTTCAGGACCGTCAGCCGGGTCGGCTCGCAGTTGATCCACACGCTCGCCCCCACTTCGATGGACGTTTGCGTCGATGCCTGGTCCCGGGCCTGAAGCAGCCGCCCATCGGACAGGGCCACGTGGTTGACGAACACGCCGGCCCCCAGATACCGACCCTGCAGCGTCCCGGTGAAAAGCGCCATGGGCGTCCGCTCGCGCGTAAGCCGCACGTCCTCAGGACGAATCCCGACAGCCACGCGTTCGCCCGGCGCCAGCGTATTCCCTTCGATGGGGACCATCGCCTCGCCCACGCGGATCGTCGCCCGCGCTGCCACCGCCTCCACGACAACGCCGTCGAGGAAGTTCATGTCGCCGATGAAGTCGGCGACGAACCGGGTCCGGGGGCGCCGGTAGATCTCCAGCGGCGTGCCGAGCTGCTCGATGTGCCCCTGGTTCATCACCGCGATCCGGTCGGAAACCATGAGCGCCACTTCCTGATCGTGCGTCACATAGATGGCCGGCAGTCCGACTCGCTTCTGGAGCTGCCGCAGCTCCACGGTCATTCGGTCGCGGAGCCGGCGGTCGAGCGAGGCGAGCGGCTCGTCGAAGAGGATGATGGACGGCTCGACGATCAGCGTCCGCGCCAGCGCCACACGCTGCTTCTCGCCACCGCTCAGCATCGCCGGGATTCGCTGCCCGTACTTACCCATCGGCAGCTCGACGAGATCGAGCATCGCTTCGGCTCGCCGCTGGATCTCATCCTTCGGTCTGCCCTTCATCCGCAGCCCGAACGCGACGTTCTCGAAGACCGTCTTGTGCGGAAAGAGCGCCAGGTCCTGAAAGACCAGGCCAACGTCCCGCTTGTGGGTGGGTGTGCCGATGAGCGAGCGGCTGTTGAGAACGATCTCTCCGGAATCGGGCTGCTCCAGGCCGGCGACCATTCGCAGTGTCGTCGTCTTCCCGCAGCCCGAGTGCCCCAGCAGCGAGAAGATCTCGCCGGCCGCGACCGTGAAGCTGACGCCGTCGACTGCGTGGACGGTACCATGCACCGTGCGAAACGCTTTGCGCAGATCGCGCACATCGAGGACGCCTGGCACATCTCGAGCTGCCATAACACCCCTCTCAACCGACCAATAACGCCTCAAGAATCGTCATGCGCCTGATGCATGACGGATGACGCATGACCTCTCACCCGGCTGGTAGCGCATCGAGAATCGTCACGAGGAGATCGGTGATGGTGCCCCCGTTACAGGGGAGATAGTCGTAGGGACAGGCCGAGAGCGCGCAGAGCACGTCCATCTCGGCCCGCAAGATCACGTAGTCGCCCGGCCTGGAAGGCGAGTCCTGCAGGACCATCGTCCCATCGGGCAGAACCGGTGCGTCCTCGAAGATGTTGAACGTCTCTGGAATGCGCCACCGGTCGATGCCGTACGGCGCTAACACCGCGGCCAGGTTGTCCATGCAGTTCTGGACGCCGGGATGCCCTTCCAGCGCGTTCAATTCGGGCGAGCACTGGGGGCGCAGAATGTCGTGGACGCCAACGGTGTCTTCGACGAGCTTCAGCATCGGGCGGAGCTTGTTCGTGTAGAGATGGTGGCCCTTGCGCAGATAGATCGAGGCGTTGGTGCGCCGGGTTCGGGCGGTGGAAAGCCATTCGGTGGAATCGTGCTCGCTGAAAGCGGCGAAGTCGCCGACCTGCATCCCTTGAAGGTCGGTGACCTGGAGATACTGCCCGGCCTTGACGACGAAGGCACGCGCCTCACGAGCAGGGACCAGGATCTCCCGCTTGGCCGGCGATGCGACCGACGACATCGGACTCCTCCGTACGGGTTCAAGGTTCTATGTCCAAGGTCCAAGGTTGGGGGTCCGGGGTTCGTTCCTCAACCTTGAACCTTGAACCTTGAACTCGCTGGAGAGTCTACAAGAACCCTGACAGAAGAGCCATAGCAGATGATGCCGAATATCTTCACAGTCAATTGGCAGATACTGCCAGTCACGGCAAAGGGGTGATGCCGTCTGTGCCGGCGCTCGCCCCGTCTCCCCTCTTCCTGTGAGGGAGGGGTCCGCTCCGGAGCCGATGGACCCGGAGCGCAAGCTGGAGATTGAGCCGCGTCGTCGAGTCATGCAGGTCAAAGCCGCCCAGGGCGGCGATGCGCTCCAGGCGATAGCGGAGCGTGTTCAGATGGACGAAGAGCGCACGGGCCGTCCGGTGCAGGTTGCAGCCTTCCTCGATGAACGCCTCCAGCGTCGGCACGAGCGCCGTCCCGTGGCGGGTATCGTATTCCAGCAGCGGCCGGAGCGTGGTGTGAGCGAACTCCAGGAGCTCGCTATCGCTATCGGGCCGAAAGAGCAGGCCGTAAATGCCAAGCTGCTCCAGCGTGACCGTCTGCGCTTGCCGCCGCAGGCTGCGGACCGCGTCCAACGCCCGACGGGCCTCGCCATAGGACCGCCGGACTTCGTCGATGCCGGTGGCGTGCCGTCCGATGGCCACCGAGAAGGTCACGCTCTCCCGGAGCCGCTTCCGGTGGTGCCGGACCTGCTCGACCAGGGTTCGCACCGGTCCGTCGTCGACCGCATCGGCCGGGACCGGCATCAGAACGACGATACCCTGGCTCTGGAGGACCGCCGTCTCGCCACGCCCACGCCGGCGCAGCACGTCGGCGAAGGCATCGAAGAGGCGGCGGCGCTCGGCGCCGCCGCTCGTTGAGTCGGCTGACGGCGTCGGGTCGTCCAGGTCGGCGGCGAGCACCCGGAGCGGCCTGAGCAGATCGACGCCGAGCAGCGCGGCGCGATGGACGAGGAGATCGGGGTTGCCCACCTGCCCTGCCACCAGATCGCCGAGGAAGTCGGCCCGCAGTCGAAGCTCCGCTTCGGCCGCAGCGCGCTGCTTCATCAACTCCAGTGCGAGCACCACTGCCGCCTGCTCGACCGCCTGGAGATCCATCTCCACGAATGGTCTGGTCCCTTCGAGCACGAAAACATACCCGAGGACGTCGCGTCCGGCCAGGATCGGGGCAGCGATGCGGCGGCGCTCCAGGCCATGCTCTGGCAAGGCCGAAAGCAGGCGTGCGCGTCCATCGCGGGCCATCATCTCGACGGTGGCACGAAAGGCCGGCTCGTCCAGCACACTGGCCGGGGTGAGCCCGACCGATAGGGTCTGCCGCCGAGCCGGATCGGCACCGTCCTGCGGGATCGACTGAGCGATCAGGTGGAACAACTGGTTCTCGACGACGACCGGGCTGTCCAGGAGCACCGCCAGGGTCTCGGTGATCGGCTGGATGCCCCGTCCCTCCAGCACCATCTGGATCAAGCGAGCGTGGGTTGCTGTGGCTCGCGCGAGCGTCTCGTGCTGCCGGGCGATGACGTGATTCAGCTCCTGAAGCCGCGCGACGGCGCTTTTCTGTTGCTGGTACAGGCGGGAGTTCTCGACGGCGATGGCGGCCTGGCCTGCAAAGCTCAACAGGAGATCGAGGTCACCTACCTGGAAGCTATCCACCGCCTCGTTCGCCACCCCCAGCACGCCAAGAACTTGCCCCCGATGAACGAGCGGCACCATCATGCCCGAGCCGGCGACCAGCGGCGTGGGGATCACCCGCTCATCACGCCTGGCATCCCGGAGCCAGATGGCCTGGCCCGACTGCGCGACGCGGCCGGTGATCCCCTCGCCGATCTCCATCTCCATACCCTTCCAGGACGCCGACTTGAGACTTCGGCAGGCAACGCAGCGCACCTGCGTCCCGGTTTCGTCGATGAGGAAGAAGTCGGCGGCGTCGTAGGGCACCACCCGCTGGAGGTTTTCGAGGATGACGTCCAGCAGGTCGTCCAGCTCCAGCGTCGAGGTGATCGCCTTGCCGACTTCGACGAGGGTCGAGAGGGTCGCCAGCGTGGGTTCCATTGCGCCTCCCGAAGGAGGATCATGCACGGCCAGTGGCATCCCACGCTGATCTTGAGGGATGCGGCTTGCCGATTTCATACGTCATGCGTCATACGTCAGGTTTCGACGGGCGCTGCCCATCAAGATCACTGTGGTGTTCCACTAGAGCGGTTTGCACAGAGATTGACCAAACGACCAATCGACATTCTTGGCGTCTTCCTTGGCGATCTTGGCGTCTTGGCGGTTCGTTGTCTGTCGGAACCGCGCTAGGAGCCGGCGCGCAAGACCTTCCCCGGCAACGCTCCCGTATGCTCCTCGTTCGTGATGACCGCCTGGCCGGCGACGAAGACGTCGCGGATGCCGACCGGGTAGTTGTGGGGTGACTCGAAGGTGGCGCGGTCGACGACCGTCGCCGGGTCGAAGACGACCAGGTCGGCTGCCTTGCCCCGATCGATCGTCCCGCGGTCTTTCATGCCGAAACGCATCGCCGGCAGCCCGGTCATCTTGTGGATCGCCGACTCCAGGGAAAGCACCCGCGCCTCGCGCACGTAGCGGCCGAGAATCCGCGGGTGAGTGCCGTAGAACCGCGGGTGCGGCTTCGAATTGGCGAACGGCCCGTACGGCGCGATCGCCGAGCCGTCGGAGCCGACCATGCCAAGGGGGTGCCTCAGGAAGGAGCGCATGTCCGACTCGTCGCGGTTGAACATGACGACGCCCACCCGGTTCCGCTCCCGCACGATCAGCTCGATGGCTGCCGCGGTCGGCTCCATCTGCCAGTCGTCGGCCACCTGCTGAATCGACCAGCCCAGGTACGACAGGCTCTCCTCCCGCCCCACCTCGGTCAGGAGGAGCTTGGTCCAGTCGAACGGTAGGCCGCCGAACCAGCCTTTCTTCGTATCCTCGACGGCACGCCGGCGGACGGCCGGGTCGTCGAGCCGCCTCAGCATCGCCTGAATGCCGCCGTCCTGGACCCAGAGGGGGAGGAGCTGGAAGAGGATCGTGCCGGCCGCCACGTAGGGATAGACGTCGTACATGATGTCGACGCCCTCGTCCCGGGCGTGCTCCATGATGGCGATCTGCTGGGGCGCTTCGCCGTAGTGCCGGCTGTCGATGATCGCCTGGTGGCTGATCTGGACGCCACAGCCCGCCTCACGGCCGACCTGAATCGCCTCGTGGATCGTCTTCTCATGGCAGTCGGCCCAGACGCGCGAGTGCTGGACGTAGGGCCGGCCGTAGCGCCCGGCGACGCGGGAGAGCGCGACGAGCTCGTCGGTCGTCGCAAACGTCGACGGCACGAGCGTGAGTCCCACCGAGAAGCCAAAGGCGCCCTGCTCCATCGCCTCGGCCGTGAGCTGCTCCATCTCGGCCAACTGCTCAGCCGTCGGCGCCCCTTCGCCGGCCCCCATGACGGCGATTCGGATCGCCGAGTGTCCCACCAGCGGCGCGATGTTCACGGCGATGCCGGCCGCCCCCATCCGCAGGGCGTAGCCGTCCAGGTCGGTCCAGTCCACCCCGACGCCCCGGAGCGCGTTCAGCAGCTCGTACCGCTCCAGCATTTCGGGCCGCTCGGGCCGAAGGGGGTAGGGGGAGTAACTGCAATTGCCGGTGACCTCGGTCGTCACCCCCTGGCGGATCTTGCTCTCCGCCCGGCCGTTCACCAGCAGCGTCAGGTCCGAATGGGTGTGGACGTCGATGAAGCCGGGGCAGACGACCATGCCATCGGCGTCGACGGTTTGCGCCGCGGTGGCCGCCGAGAGGTTGCCGGCGGCGGCGATCTGCCTGCCGTCCACGCCGACGTCCGCCGGAAAGCCGGGGCGGCCGGTCCCGTCGACGACCGTTCCCCCACGGATGATCAAGTCGAGCGCCATGATGCCTCCTTCATCGCTCCTTTATCGGTAGACCTCGCGCAGCCGCGGATCGAAGGCTTCGCGCAGGCCGTCGCCAAAGAGATTGAACCCGAGAACCGCCACGAAGATCGCCAGCCCCGGGAAGGTCGTCAGCCAGGGCGCCATGGTCATGAGCTGGCGGCCGGTGCTGAGCATCGAGCCCCAGGCCGGCGTGGGCGGGCGGATGCCCAGTCCCAGGAACGAGAGCCCCGCCTCGACGAGGATGCCGTGGCCGATGCCGAGGGTAAACTGGACGATGATCGGCGAGAGGCAGTTGGGCAGGACCGACCGGAGCATGATCCGGCGATCGGTCGCTCCCAGGCCCCGGGCCGCCTCGACGTACTCCTTCTCCTTGACCGAGAGCACCTGGGCACGCGTCAGGCGGGCAAACGTCGGCGCGTAGACGATGCCGACGGCCAGGATGGCGTTGAAGATCGATGGCCCCAGCACGGCGACGATGAAGATCGCCAGCAGCAGCGCAGGGAACGCCAGCAGCCCGTCCATGAAGCGCATGATGACGGAATCGACCGAGCGCCCATAATAGCCGGCAAGGAGGCCGAGGACGACGCCGGCCGCGCCGGCGATCAGCATCGAGACGATGCCGACAGTGATCGACGCCCTGGCGCCGAAGATGATTCGAGACAGTTGGTCGCGCCCGATCTGGTCGGTCCCCATCAGATGGAGGCTCGACGGCGGCTGGAGGGCGCGATCGGGGTACTGGGCCTCGGCCGAGTAGGGCGCGACGAAATCGGCGAAGATCGCCGCACCGATGAGCGTTACCACCAGCAGGAAGCCCAGCGCGGCTGCGCGGTTGCGAAGGACGCGCCGGGCAAACATCGCCAGACGCGCCCGGCGGCTGCTCGGAACTACCGCTCGCGAGTCCGCCGAGGCGAACCTGGTCGTGACCGCAGCGTCCACGGCCGGCCCGGCTCAGCCAGCCTGCTCGAAGCGGATGCGAGGGTCCAGGTAGGCGTACGAGAGGTCGACGAGCAGGTTGACGAGGGCAAAGACCAGCGTCACGAAAATGACTACCCCCTGAACGATGCCGTAGTCGCGCACTTCGATGGCCTGCACCAGCAGGGTGCCGAGCCCCGGCCAGGCGAAGACCGATTCGGTCAGGACGGAGCCGCCCAGCATCGCGCCGAAGAACAGCCCGAAGACGGTCACAACCGGCAACAGGGCGTTCTTCAGCGCGTGCCGCATGACGACCAGTCGATTCCGCAGCCCCTTGGCGCGCGCCGTCCGGACGTAGTCCATGCTCATCACGTCGAGCATGCCGGATCGCAGGAACCGGGTCAGCGGCGCGGCGAAGCCGAGGCCCAACGTGAGCGCCGGCAACGCCAGATGGCGGAGCGATGCCCCAAGGTCCTCCCCCGGGGGGACCCAGCCCGTCGGCGGCAGCCAGGCGAGGGTGACGGCAAACGTCAGCATCAGCATCAGCCCGAGCCAGAACGTCGGCATGGCGATGCCAAAGAGCGCGAGGCTCGTACAGACGTTGTCGAGCAGCGAGTACGGACGCGTTCCCGAGAGGATCCCGAGCGGCAGGGCGATGGCGAGACCAACAGCAGTGGCCGCCAGCGTCAGCATCACCGTGGCCGGGAAGCGGCGGCTGATCAGGAAGAGCGCCGACTGCTTCGAGCGCCAGGAGACGCCGAAGTTCCCCTGGGAGATCTCCTTCAGCCAGAAGAAGTACTGGATCGGAATGGGCTGGTCCAGCCCGAGCTCCCGCCGGACGATCGCCGCCGCCTCCGGTGCCGCCTCTTGTCCGAGCATGATGGTGGCCGGGTCGCCCGGCACCAGCCGGATGACGACGAAGATGGTCACCGACACGAAGAACAGGACGAAGACCATCTGGAGCAGGCGGCGGATGATATACTGGTGCATCCTCTGCCCTACTGTGCCCTATTGGACCTTCAGCCCAATCCAGTTCGGATAGCCCTGCGGATGCAGCGCCATCTGGACCTTCTTGCTGGACGCGTACTGGATCTCGATGGATTGCATCTTGATCAGCGGGATGTCCCCCAGAACGGCGACCTTCATGATCTTGTCGTAGATGGCGATGCGCTTAGCCTTGTCGGTCTCCGAGCGGCCCTGATCGAACAGCTCCTCGATCTCCTGCTTGAAGTACCCCATGAAGTTGTTCCCCTGCTCCTTGCGGAGAACGCTGCTAAAGAGACCGTCGGGATCGGGCTCACGGGTGTACCAGGCGATAGTCATGTCGGTCTTCTTGCCGCGCCAGATATCCTCGATGTAGACCGCCGTCTCGACCGGCCGGAGCTCGAGGTTGATCCCGAGGTCCTTCCAGTCGTTCTTCAGGATCTCGCCCATCTTCGTCTGCTCAGGGAAGTTCCAGTAGGCGAAGTCGACCGTCATCGGCACCTTGGCGCCTGACTCCTGCACCAGCTTCTTGGCCAGGGCCAGATCGAACTTCGGGCACTCCTGAGGCGTATAGGCCCAGTGGGTGCTGGGGAGCAAGCTGCAGCCGGCGTCGCCAGTGCCGAACCAGACGTTCTTCTGGATGACCTCACGGTTGACGGCGTGCGCGAGGGCCTGGCGCAGCTTGAAGTTATCAAACGGCGGCTTGCGCAGGTTGAAGGCGACACACTGGTAGGAGGCGCTGAACGGCTGCTTGATGAGCTGGAGGTTCGCCGTCTTCTCGATGTCCGCCGTGAACGCCGGGCTGACGCGCGTGATCAGGTCGACCTGCCCGGCCTTGAGCGCGGCGATGCGCGCCTGCTCCTCCTTGATGACCTTGACGACGACCCGGTCCGGGTAGCCGGCGAGTCGCCCCTTGTCATAGTAGTCCTCGAACTTCTCGTAGACCTGCTGTTCGCCGGGCAGCCATTCGATGAACTTGTAGGGGCCGAAGCCGATCGGCTTCTTGGCGATGTCGGCGACCGTCTCCTTGTCGACGAGGCTCGCGCTCGGCGTGCAACTATTGGCAAGGAAGAGCGCATCTGGGCGCTTGAGCTTGGCGGTGAACTCGTACTTGCCGGTCGCTTTGAACGAGTCGAGGGTAACCATGTAGCCGGCAAAGCGTCCCTTCGGGCCGAGCTCCTGAGCACGTTTCCAGGAGAACTCGGCGTCCTCGGCGGTCGCCTCCCGACCGCTGTGGTACTTGACGCCCTGGCGCAGCTTGAAGACATAGGTCGTCGGATCCTTCATCTCCCAGGATTCGGCGAAGCCGGCGTTCTGGGCCTCCTGGGCCGGCGTGTACTCGGCCAGCCGGCGCCAGAGGAAGTTCATGTGAAAATCCCCGCCGGCGCCCTGGCTCAGATGCGGATCGAGACCCTCGGTATCGACGTCGCTGCCGACGGTCATCGTCGTTCGCTGCTTTGGCGCCGCCGGCACGGTCGTGGGGGCCTGAGCCGTCGTCGGCGCGGCCGCCGGAGCCCTGGTCGGCTGGGCTCCCGGTGAGACGGGACTTGGCGCCGGAGCCGGCTGGCAGGCGGCCAGGACACCCAGCGAGGTGCCACCGGCCAGCAATGCTGCCGCTCGGAGGAGGGCACGGCGCGAGAATCGACCGCTCTGGGGTTGCATGGTCTTCTCCTTTACTTGTCGCTCTGCTCAACGCTTTCCGGCATCAGAGATGTTCGCACGCTCGCTTTCGTAGCCGATCGATGGTGGGTCAGGATCCGGTCGCCACCGGTTCCCGCGCGGTTGCCGGATTCCAAACGTCCTGGTCGGTCGCGGCGCCTCCGCTGACAACATCGTGTTTTGCCTGAATCAGCCGCCGATTGAAGGCCATGTGCTCGCTCGCAGCGTGCCGCGCCCCAACCGGGTCCCGGTGGGCAATCGCATCGAAGATCGCCCGATGCCCGGCCAGGGAGAGCGGGCGCGCGTCCACGAGACGAGAGAGATCCCGTTGCCGCAGCAACGTGAGGTCGGTGATCGATCCGAACAACTTCTCGAGCACCGGGCTGTGGGCGGCGTGGGCCACCGCGAGGTGGAACTGGGTGCTCAGCGTGATTCCTTCGTCCAGTTCGCCGGCCCGCTCATCGGCCCGGAGAATCTGCTGGAGATCGCGCAGGTCCGCCTCCGTGGCGCGCTGGGCAGCAAAGCCGGCCAGAGCAACTTCGAGCACCTCGCGCGCTTCGACGACGTCGCTGAGGGCTTCCGACTCGAGGACCGTGAAGAGCGCCAGGCTCGACACCGCGTCGGCGCCATCCGCCCGCCGGACGAAGACACCCTTGCCCTGGCGCGCTTCGAGCACGCGGAGCATGACGAGGCGCTGGATGGCTTCACGGACGGTCGAGCGGCCGACCGCCAGGGTCGTCGCGAGCTGACGGTTCGACGGGAACCTGTCGCCCGGCCGGAACGACCCGTCGCGGATGAGGGACAGGAGTTGCTCGGTGACCGACTCGATGATGCTGGCGCGCTGGATCGGCTGCAGTGGCACCTGACTCTACTCCCCGCTACCGGTCAGTTGTCAGACCAGCAACGATATCATACCAGCCGTCCAAGGGGCTGTCAAGCCCTGCCGCTGCACGGAGCCCGACCTCAAGAATCTGGCATTAGCGCGGCCCGAACCGCTCGGTCACGCTCAGGTCCTTCAGGTTGTCCGAACAGCCCCCGACCACATAGAGAACGCCGTCGACGACGGCGACGCCCATGCCGTGCCGGGCCGTCGGCATGCGGAGGCCGGCCGTCCAGGCGCCGCCCGCCGGGTCGAGGACGAAGTGCTTCGAGCTGACGAGGAGGTGGATGCGGTCGCCTAGGACGGCCGCGGCGCCGTTGACGACGGGCTCCGGCAAAGCCGGACCGCGGCTCCATCGGTCCGCCGCCGGATCGTACACCTCGACCGTTCGCAGCTCGCCCCCGGCCGGCGCTCCGGCGCCCCCAATGGCGTAGAGCTTCCCGCCAAAGACGGCGAGGGACATGCCATGGCGCGGCGTCGACATCGGGCTGAGCGCCGTCCAGGTGTCGGCGGCGACGTCGTAGGCTTCGAGGGTGCTGAGCGGATCGAGGCCGCTCAGGCCACCGGCGACGTAGATCTTGCCGTTCAGCGTAGCGGCGGCGACGCCGTACCGTTTCGTCGGGGCGCTGTTCAGGCGAGTCCAGAGACCGGTCGACGGATCGAACCGCTCGACGAGGTCGTAGGTGAGGTCGTCGTCGGCGCCGGCGATGGTGTAGACGGCATCGCCGACGGCTGCGGTGCCGAAGGAGCTGCGTGGCGTCCGCATCGGCAGGCCGAACGACCAGCCACCTCCCTTCAGATCCAGCACCTCGGTCGTCCCCAGCGCCCGGCCACGCGGGCCTGTCATGCCGCCAAAGGCGTAGAGCTTGCCGCCGATGGCCGCCATGCCGAAGTCGTCCCGCGGCGTCCGCAGCGTTGGCCCGGACGTCCAGGTGAAGACGGTCGGCGTCACGGCCGGGCGGCAGCTCGTGAGCGCCACAGCCAGCGCGAGGCCGATCAGGAAGAGCGTTCGGCGAAGCATGAAAGTGTCCTTTTCTGATCTGAATGGTACTTCCTTGCCGTCGCCCCGATCAAGTGACGTCCGATTGCCTGGTTCCCTTGCCGGCGCGGCCGACATTATGTTAGGATGAACCAGGCAATGGCAAGGAGGGAACGGAGTGCCGGGTCCGTCTGTTGCTGTGAACCTTTTCCGCCCATGACCTGTATAGGATGGTATGGATGGGTGACCGGGCAGGTTTCGCCGGATGAGCACTGACGGCGATTTGGTCGCACGCATCCGCCGCGGCGATGCCGACGGATATGGCGAGCTCTACGAGCGGTACAAGGGGCCGATCTTCCGAACGGCGCTGGCGATGACCCGCGACCGCGGCCTTGCCGAAGAGGTGCTCCAGGATTGCTTCCTGCGCGCCTTCGCCGCCATCGATCGGGCTCAGGAGGACGTTTCGCTCGGCCCCTGGCTGCAGCGGATCGCCATGAATCTGGCGCTGAACGTTCTCGGCCGCAAGCGGTTGAGTCTGGTGCCCATCGAGATGATTGGCGACGGGCTCCCGTCGGCCGAGCGCACTTCGCCGGAGTCGGTTGCCGCCAACGGCGAGCTGCGGCAGGTCGTCCGTGCGGCCATCGGCGAGCTGAGCCCGGACCACCGCGCCGTCGTCGTGCTGTACTACCTGCACGGCTACGGGCTCGCCGAGGTGGCCGGCATTCTGGACTGCCCGGTTGGCACCGTGAAATCGCGCCTCCACTACGCGACGCGATGGCTGCGGCAACGGCTCCTGCCGTACTGCCGCCACGAATGGGAATTCGCCTATGAGCCGGCCAAATGACGACGAGACCGCATCGGCCGACGCCTGGCTGTTGCGCCAGATCGTCCAGGAGAGCTTCGCCGACGAGGGGCCGCCGGCGGCGGTCTGGCAACGGATCCGGGCTTGCCGCGCGAGTGCCGCGTGCCAGGGGGATCACGCCCTGGGCGTGATCGGGGAACCGGGCGCGACGGCGGTGTGCAGGAAGACCGAACCGCCAAGACGCCAAGGACGCCAAGGCGAAGGGCTTGAAGGTTTCTGGTTTGTGGGTTCCGGTCATCGCCGGGATAGTCACGAACGAGCGCACAAACCACAAACAAGAAACCAGGAACCGGTGGTCGCCCTCCCGCTCCACGGGCGAGGGGGTGGGGGTGATGGACTGCTCTCCGCCTGGCGCCGGGCAGCCGGCAGGGTCGCCGTGGCGGCCGCGCTCGCCCTCGCGGTCGCTCTGGGCGCCGAACACCAGACGCTGCTTACGCCGAGCGTCGCGCCGCCCGACGAGGTCGCCATGCTGGCGCCGACTCCAGACGAGGGAACCGACGGGCTGTCGCCGGCCGACGCCGCGTTGCCGGCGCCGGGTGCGCTCAACCGGATGGCGGAGCTGTCAGGGCAGGAACGGACCGAAGCTGTGGACTTCTGGACTCCACCGATCCAGCATGTGCCGGTGAGCCCATCGCTGCATCGACAACCAGTCGAGCGGGAGAGCTCGCCGGTGGCGCTGAGCCTGCGCTACCTGGCGAAGCTCCAGGCGCGCGCCGAGGCCGCCAGCGACCAGCCGCTGCCTCGCCGGTGGAGCAGGTCAACCGTCCCAGAAACGCTCAGCCAACGATACCTGCGAGTGATGAGTGATGAGTGATGAGTGGCGGATGACGCATGACGTATGACCCATCACCCATCACTTATCACTCCGAAAGGGGGTGAGGACAGCCGAGGGAGATGGCGACGATCCGATACGGACGCGTGCTGACCGATGCGATCCAGCGCATGGGTTGGAGAACTGGGTGACGCATGACGCATGTTCGGATCGTTGTACCTTTGTATTGCGCCCCTGTGCTCTGAAGATTGTGAAGGAGGAACGATGTACCGCAAGCGGAAGACCCTTTCCGTGGTGTTTGCGATCGTGGCGATCCTCAGCTTGATCGCCAGCGCCTGCGCGCCCGCCGCGGCGCCGAGCCCGACGACGGCGCCGGCTCCGGCCGCGACCAGGCCCCCGGCGGCAGCGCCGACCGCGGCACCGGCCGCACAGCCGACCAAGGCGCCGGCGGCTGCGGCTCCGACCACCGCGCCAACGGCGGCGCCCCAGCCGACCAAGCCGGCCGCGGCGGCGACGACCGCGCCGACGGCAGCCCCGGCAGCCAACCTGGCGAGAGACCAGGTCCTGCGCCTGCCGTCGGGTGAGCCGCCGACCATCGACCCCGGCCTGGCGACGGACACCGTCTCGGTCGACGTGATCGTCAACCTCTTCGAGGGGTTGCTCGAGTTCGACGCTAACGGCAAGGCGATCCCGTTGGTCGCCGAGTCGTGGGAGATCTCGAAGGACGGCACCGTCTACACCTTTAAGCTCCGCAAGGGCCCGACCTGGAGCGACGGCACGCCGGTGACCGCCAAGGACTTCGAGTACGCCTGGAAGCGGAACCTCGACCCGAAGACCGCCTCCGACTACGGCTACATGCTCTATCCCATCAAGGGCGCCGAGGCGTACAACACCGGCAAGGCGACGGATCCGAGCAGCGTCGGCGTCCAGGCGAAGGACGACCAGACGCTCGTAATCACGCTCGTCGAGCCCGCCGCCTATTTCCTCCGACTGGCCAGCACCTGGACGGCGATGCCGCTGCCCAAGGCCGCCATCGAGAAGAACGGCGACAAGTGGACCGAGCCCGCCAACATCGTCACGAACGGCCCCTTCAAGCTGACGAGCTGGAAGCACGGCCAGGAGATGGTGCTCGATCGGAATGACAAGTACTGGGGCACGAAGCCGACGCTGGCGAAGGTCCAGTACCGCCTCTTTGCCGACTCCGATCAGACCCAGACGCAGGTGCTGGCCGCCTACGAGAACGGCGAGATCGACGCGCTGGGCACGTATCCCATCCCGCCGACCGACGTCGATCGCATCCTGAAGGACGCCAAGCTCAGCAAGGAAGTCCGAGTCAACGACGTCTCCGGCACGTACTTCCTGGTGCCGAACAGCGCCAAGAAGCCGTTCGACAACAAGGACGTTCGCAAGGCGCTCTCGCTGGCGATCGACCCGAAGGCGGTCATCGACGTCCTCAAGTCGCCCTCCAAGCCGGCCGATACGCTGATGCCGCCGGGCATCCTCGGCCGGAATCCCTCGGCCTACGCGCCGCGTCCCAACGTCAACATGGCCAAGGAGTTCCTGGCCAAGGCCGGCTATCCTAACGGCCAGGGCTTCCCTGAGTTCACCTACACGTACAACACCTCCGCGAGCCATAAGGCCGTCGCCGAGTACCTCCAGGAGGTCTGGAGCAAGCAGCTCGGCGTGAAGGTGAAGCTGGAGAACATGGAGTGGAAGGTCTTCCTGAAGTGGCGCAAGGAGGCCAACTACGACATGTACCGCGGCGGCTGGCTCTCGGACTACGAGGATCCGAACAACTGGTTCAACGTGTTGCTCGACTCGGCGCAGTCCGGTGAGGTCTTCTCACCGCACTGGAAGAACGAGAAGTTCGACCAGCTCGTCCGCCAGGCGCGGGGCGAAGCCGACGAGAAGAAGCGGGAGGACCTGTACAAGCAGGCCGACGCGATCATCGCCGACGAGATGCCCTTCATCCCGATCTACTACAACACGGGTCGGGAGATGGTGAAGCCGTACGTCGACGGCTGGAACAAGACGCGGGTCCTGGATCTGGTGTACTTCAAGAACATCAGGGTTCTGGCGCACTAGCTCGGACGCAGCACCGAGGACCGAGGGGTTCTCACTCGTCGGTTCTCGGCGCTGACACAGACGAGGGGCCGGGAGGTGGGGGGGGGTGGGCCCTCACCCCCGGCCCCTCGCCCGCACGGCGGGCGAGGGGCCGGGGGGGGGGCCGCACCCCCCGCCCCGCGCCCGCACGGCGGGCG
>JACQGW010000325.1 GCA_016199325.1 Chloroflexota bacterium | reverse complement strand
CTGCACGCCAGCCAGCTCAAAGTGTCAACCGATTGGCGGCATGATCTGAAACATGCCCACTTGCGGCAAGCGGATTCCTTGTCCGCTGCCCGGAACCTGGTCCGCTCCTACGTCATCTCCAACCGCATGGCGGACCAGCTCGTCAATCTGGTCGTTCCGCAGCTTCAGTTCCGCACGCCGCGCGACAACAAGGGCGTGCTTGCCGTCGGCAACTACGGCACGGGCAAGAGCCACCTGCTGGCGCTCGTGTCGTCGGTTGCCGAATATCCCGAGCTCGTCGCGAGTGTGGGCCATCCCGCCGTCCGCGAGGCCATGTCTGCCATCGCAGGCTGCTTCAAAGTCCTCCGCATCGAGATCGGCGGCGTCACCACGAGCCTGCGCGACATCGTGTTAGGCGACCTGGAGCTGGCCTTGCAACGATGGGGGACACCGTTCACCTTCCCGCCGGCGAGCGAGGTCACGAACAACAAGGATGCCATCGTCCAGGCCGTGGCCGCCTTTCGGCAGCGCCATCCCGATCAGGGCATCCTCCTCGTCGTCGACGAGCTGCTCGATTACCTGCGGACGCGCGAGGAGCGGCAGCTCATCCTGGACCTCGGATTCCTGCGCGAGCTCGGCGAGGTCGCCGCGCTGACCCCGTTCCGCTTCCTTGGCGGAGTCCAGGAGACGCTGTTCGACAACCCGCGCTTTGCCTTCGTGGCCGAGCAGCTCCGGCGAGTGCGCGATCGCTTCGAGCAGGTTCGCATCGCTCGCGAAGATATCGCCTACGTCGTCTCGCATCGGCTCCTCCGCAAGACGGACGCGCAGCTCGCTCGCATCACCGAGCACCTGCGCCGGTTCACGCCGCTCTATGCCCGCATGGCCGAGCGACTCGACGAGTTCGCCCAGCTCTTCCCGATCCATCCGGCCTACATCGAGACGTTCGAGCGCGTCTCCATAGCCGAGAAGCGCGAGGTGCTGAAAACCTTCAGTGAGGCCATGCGCGCCCAGCTCGACCAGGAGGTGCCCAACGACCAGCCCGGGCTCATCTCCTACGACCACTACTGGAACGTCCTCCGCGAGAACTCAAGCCTGCGAAGCCTCCCCGGCGTGGCAGATGTGATCGAGAAGAGCGCCGTTCTGGAAGGACGCATCGCCAACGCCTACACCCGGCCTTACCTGCGTCCGGTGGCGCTGCGCATCGTCCAGGCGCTGAGTGTGCTTCGCCTCACGACGAGCGATATCCTCGTGCCCCTTGGCGCCACGCCAGACGAGCTTCGCGACAACCTGTGTCTGTACCTCCGAATGCCGGAGCCTTCGGCGGAGTTTCTCCTGGATCAAGTGCAGGTCGCGCTCCGAGAGATTCTCCGGACGGTCAGCGGCCAGTATATCTCGTGCAACGATGCCAATGGCCAGTACTACCTGGACGTGCGGAAGGACATCGACTTCGACGCCAAGATTCAGGAACGCGGCGAGTTCATGGACGAGAGCGATCTCAACCGCTTTTTCTTCGACGCTCTCCAACAAGCTCTGGGCCTGACCGACACCACCTACGTGACGGGCCACAGGATCTGGTTCTACGAGCTGCCGTGGGCAGCGCGGAAGGTCACTCGGCCAGGATACCTCTTCTTCGGCGCGCCGGACGAGCGGAGCACCGCCCAGCCGCCCCGGGACTTCTACGTGTACGTCCTGCCTCCTTTCTTCCGCCGGGCGTGGCACGACGAACGGCTCCCGGATGAGGTGGTCCTTCGCTTGACCGGCCTCGATGCGTCGTTCGAGAGCCTCATCCGGAAGTACGCCGGCGCGCGGTCCATGATGCACGAGTCGAGTGCCCACCGCGATGTCTACGGTGGCAAAGCCGATGAGTACCTGCGCGGGCTGCTCCGCTGGCTGCGGGATCACCTTTCCGAGCACCTCCAGGTGACCTACCAGGGCCTGGCGCAGCCGGCGAGAGCCGTCCTCGCCCGGGCCACCAGCACGGCGAGCCAGAGCATCGATGACGTCGTGCGGATCATCGCCTCTCACCTCCTCGCCCCTGAGCTCGAAGAGCGCTATCCGACGTACCCGGCCTTCCGGCGCGCAGCGCAGCCGATCAGCGAGGCCGCCCGGCCGACGAGCGCGCTGGAGGCCATCCGGTTCCTCGCCGGTCGCGCCCGGACGAGTCTCGGGACGACGGTGTTGGAGGGCCTGCAACTGGTGGACGGCGAAGGCAATGTCCGCCCGTACCAGTCCCCGTACGCCCAGCACTGCCTGGAGCTGTTGAGCGGCAAGCCCGAGGGACAGGTGGTCAACCGGGGCGAGCTGATCACGCAAGTGGCCGGTGGCATCCATCCGGTCGAGAAGGAGATCCGGGATCACCTGGAGCCGGAGTGGGTGGTCGTCGTGCTGCTGGCGCTTGCCTACAACGGCGACGTGATCCTGAGCCTTGACGGCCGCGAATCGCTCGACGCCGGCACCGTCGAGCGCGCCCTGACGGTGCCGATGGAGAACCTGACCGATTTCCGCTTCTACACTCGGCCGCGCACGCTGCCCCTCAACATCTGGACCATGATCTTCGAGGGATTGGGCCTTTCGCCCGGTCTGATCCGGGACGAGAACACGCGTGAGCAGGCGGTTCGGGAGCT
>JACQGW010000327.1 GCA_016199325.1 Chloroflexota bacterium | reverse complement strand
TCAGGCTCTTCGCCGCGCCCCGCGCCGCCACGCCCCCACGAAAACCCGCACGCGGAGATGCCGAGGCCGCGGAGCGCGGACTATCCGAGCCGCGACCGTGAGGGAGCTGTTCCCCGACGCGCGGGAGTGGACCGCGCGTCGGGGAACTGCTCCCTTAAGGTCGGGGCTCGGTTAGGTGCACTCCGCCGGAGCCGCTCGCCGGCCAGGCGTGGTCGAGACCCTGGCGCCGGGGAGCGCACTTGCGAGTGCGCACTACGAACCTGTGCGCCCCCCGTGACGGATGACGCATAACGCATGACGTCGGAAGTGTCACACCGCCCCGCGGTGTTAACCGGTTGGAGTGGCAAGCTGGAGTCGTTCTGATGCTTCACCTGAAATGGTCCCGCCGGGCCTTCCTCAAGGCGATGGCCGCGACGCTCGGATCGACGGCGGTGGGGACAGGCAGTCTGGCCGTCTACAGCCGGACCTTCGAGCCCGGCTGGCTGTCGGTGACGCCCATCGCCGTCCCGATGCCGCACCTGGCACCGGCGTTCGACGGATACCGGATCGCGCAGATCAGCGACCTCCACGCCGACGATTGGATGACGGGCGACCGCCTGGCGGCGATCGTCGACGCCGTCAACCGCCAGCAGCCCGACCTGGTGGCGATCACCGGCGACTTCTTCACAGACGATCCCCGGCGATTCGGCGGCGACTTCATCACGGCACTCAGCCGCCTGGCCCCGCGGGACGCCACGCCCGGCGTCCTGGGCAACCATGACTACTGGACGGACGCCACTGTCGTCCGGCAAATTCTCCGCAGGAGCAGCATCCTCGACGTCGGCGAGGCAGTCCATACGCTGCGCCGAGACGGCGCGCCGCTGTCGATCGCCGGCATCAGCAGCATCTGGCAGCAGCGGTCCGAAGGAGGCGACGTATGGAGCAGGCGAGACCGCCTCGCTCCCGTCCTCACTCGGTTGTCGGAGCGCGGCGCGGCGGTCCTGCTGGCCCACGAGCCGGACTTCGCCGACGTCAGCACGGCCACCGGCCGCTTCGACCTCCAACTGTCGGGCCACTCGCACGGCGGCCAGGTCATTCCGCTCTTTCAACGGCCGCCGGTCCTGCCCCCCTACGCCCGGAAGTATCCCATCGGACGCTACCAGGTCGGGCGCATGGTCCTCTACACGAATCGCGGGGTCGGCATGGTCCGTCCCCGCCTGCGCCTGAACTGCCGACCCGAGATTACCGTCCTGACGCTGCACTCCGGCGAGACGTAGGCTTTGCACCATCGCCGGTTCTTTGGCAGCGGTTGTCTCCGGATGTGCTATCATGGGAGTCGAGGTATTGTGCCACGTATCAGTCAGTTCTTCGGTATTGTCATCGCAATGTACTTCAACGATCACCTTCCTCCCCACTTTCACGCGGTCTACGCTGAGCACGAGGCGACCCTGGCCATCGAGACGTTGGAGGTCGTCTCCGGCCAGCTCCCGCGTCGGGCCATGGCGCTCGTCCTCGAATGGGCTGCATTTCACCGAGATGAGTTGATCGAGAACTGGGAGAGGGCCCGACAAGGAGTCCCGCTGGTCGCAATTCCGCCACTCGATTGAAGGGAAGGAGTTCTACCATGATCAGGGTTCGTGCGGTCGAGCCGCTTGACGACTTTCGCGTTCGGCTGGAATTCACGAACAACACCAGCCGGGTCATCGATCTGGAGCCGTTCTTCCACGGTCCGATCTTTGAGCCAATTCGCCGTGATCAACGCCTGTTCCGCGCCGTCCGGGTCGATCCGGAGCTCGGGACCATTGTCTGGCCCAATGGCGCAGATATCGATCCCGACGTTCTCTCAGGGGAGCGGATTCCTTCCTGGCTGGAAGCCGGGCGGACCGCGCACGGCGAACCTCCAAGTGAGCGGGCCTGATGCATCGCCAAATGGTAGAATAGGAGTCGGCGGTGATTCCAGCGAGCAGGCGGGTACGCAGCCAAGCCGGCGATCTGAGCAAACGGGGCAACCAACATGGCGAAGTGGCAAAAGCAGACCTACAAGCTGCCGAAGAGCCACGGCTGGCGGGCAAAGCCGGGGTACAACGTCTTCGTGGCGAATCGGGGCGAAGTGCGCTTCGATTATCCCGCCGACTGGGTGGCGCAGCCGACGGACGATGCCTTCGAGCTCCTCGACCGGCAGCCGCCAGACGACAACTGCCGGATCAAGGTGTCGGTGATGCGGCTCCCGCCGGGGCTGGACACGAGCGATCTGCCGCTCCCCAACTTGCTAGAAGAAACGGTCAAGGACGACCCTCGGGAGGCGATCTCCCGGATCCCGACCGTCCACCTCCGCCGGCCAGACCTTGAGCTGGCGTGGACCGAGATCCGGTTCGTCGACCCGAACGAGCGGCGGGAGGCCTGCGGGCGCAGTTGCCTGGCCCTCGGCTCCGGCATCGTCCCGTTCATCACCATGGACTTCTGGCTCGACGACCTCGACCGGTTCGGCCCGGTCTGGGACGAGGTGCTCCGCACCCTCCAGCTCGGCGTCTACGTCGCGGATCCCACCCGCCACTACCTGCACTGACGGTGCACCGAGGAGCGCGCGCATGGCGATCTCGCATCGACAGTGTACTCTGCAGGAGTTCCTGAGGCTCCCGGAAGAAGAGCCGGCCCTCGAGTTCGAGGAGGGGAGGGTCACCCAGAAAGTGTTGCCGAAAGGCAGCACAGCGCGCTCCAGTACGCGCTGTGCGAGCTGGTCAATCGGTTTGCGCTGCCACGCAGGCTCGCCTGGGCATTCGCGGAGCTGCGGACGACCTTCGGCGGCCGATCGCACGTGCCGGACATCGCGGTCTATCGCTGGGAGCGTATCCCCCGCACCCCCGCCGGTAAGCTCGCCGACGACTTCATCGAGCCGCCGGACATCGTCGTGGAGATCGTGTCGCCCGAACAGAGTGTCAACGCGCTGGTGCGCCGGTGTCTCTGGTACGTGGACCACGGCGTCCGTGCGGCGCTGCTCGTCGACCCCCAGGACGAATCCGTCCTCCTCTTTCGCGCCGACGGCCGGCCGCGTGTGCTCCGCCAGGCGGACCAGATCGGTCTGAGCGACGAGATCCCCGGCTTTCAGCTCACGGTACAGGCGCTTTTCAGCGTCCTCAACGTGGAGTGATTCGTGACAAACGGCCGTGCTTGGAGTACTATGGGAGCACTTGCCCCCCTGGTACGCCAGGAGAGAGTTCGATGGCGCAGGCAGAGCAGATCGAGGCACGAGATTCACCGTCTTCGGATAGGGCGTCGGTGGGTGCTGCTGACAACCGGCGTGCCCGGGTCCCAACCGGGCCATGTGTCCACGACCTGATTCGCGATCACGCCGAGCGCACACCGGACGCGATCGCCATTCAGGCGCCGGGTCGCGCGCCGCTGACCTTCAGCCGCCTGTATCGGCATATGACCGAGACGCTGCGGACGCTCAACGGCCTGGGCTTCGGGCGCGGCGACCGCGTGGCGATGGTGCTGCCCGACGGTCCGGATATGGCCGTCTGCTTCCTGGCCGTCGCCAGCGGGATGGCCGCGGCGCCGCTCAACCCCGACTACACGGCGAGCGAATTCGACTCCTATCTGGCCGACCTCCGAGTGACGGCGCTGATCGTGCAGTCGGGGATCGAGTCGGAGGCGCCGAATGTGGCGCGTGCGCGTGGCATCGCCGTCGTCGAGCTGTCGCCGGCTTTCGGGGCGGAGGCCGGGCTCTTTGCGCTTGCCGGCAACCGCCGCTCCCCGGCAGCCCTTGGCGGCTTCTCTGAGCTTGACGACGTCGCGCTGGTGCTTCAGACGTCGGGCTCCACTGGCCGACCGAAGATCGTTGCCTTGACGCACGCCAACATCTGCGCTTCCATTGCCGGCTCGCTGGCGGCGTTCAAGATGGTCCCGGATGACCGGTGCGTCTGCTTGCTCCCGCTGTTTCACGTCGGCGGCCTTGTCGGCACGTGCCTCACGGCGCTCGGAGCCGGGTCGAGCGTCATCTGCACGCCGGGCTTCTCCGCTCATCAGTTCTTCCGGTGGCTGGCAGATTTCCAGCCGACAGTGTTTCACGCCAGCCCCACGATGCTCCAGGCGATCCTGGCGCAGGCGCCGGCGCATCGCGCCGTTATCAGCCGCCATCCTTTGCGGCTCATCCGCTCTGGCGCTGCCTCTCTGACGCCCCACGTGCTGACCGAGCTCGAACGGGTCTTTGACGTCCCGGTGATCGACTCCTACGGGATGACGGAGACCGCCACCCGAATCACGACGAATCCGCTGCCACCAGGGAAGCGCAAACCCGGCTCGGTAGGTGTCGCCGCCGGCCCGGAGGTCGGCATCATGGATGAAGCCGGCAGATTTCTGGCTCCGGGCCAGATCGGCGAGATCGTCGTGCGGGGCGCCAACGTCATCCAGGCCTACGAGAACAACCCGGCGGCCAATGCGAGCGCCTTCGTCGACGGCTGGCTCCACACCGGCGACCAGGGTTACCTGGACGTCGAGGGGTACCTGTTCATCACCGGCCGTCTCAAGGAGATCATCAATCGTGGTGGTGCCAAGGTCTCGCCCCGTGAGGTGGACGACGTGATCCTGGCGCACCCGGCTGTGGCCGAGGCGGTGACCTTTGCCGTTCCCCACCGGACGCTGGGGGAAGACGTCGCCACCGCCGTCGTCTTACGGGAAAACGGCACTGTGACCGGCGAGGCGATCCGGGAGTTCGCTACAAGACGGCTGGCCGGGTTCAAGGTGCCGCGCCGGATCATCATCGTGGACCGGATTCCCAAAGGCCCGACCGGCAAGGTGCAGCGCATCGGCCTGGCCGAGAAGCTGGGGATCCCGGCATCCGATCGGCGGACGGCTGACATGGACCTGCGCGCCGCCGCGCCACCAACGGTCGTGCGAGCTCTGGAGAACCAGGCGCTGCCGGCTGCCGCCGGTGTGTCGGCCGAGGTGCCGCCGGGCCGCGTAGCGCCGCGGGACACGCTGGAGCGGCTGCTGGCGAAGTGCTGGGAAACGGCGCTTGGCGTCCGACCCATCGGCGTCAGGGACGACTTCTTCGATCTGGGCGGGGATTCGCTGCTCGCCATGCACCTGTTCGCCCTCATTGGGACGCTCCTCGGCAGGAGCATTCCTCCGACGACGCTCCTCCATGCGGCGACCGTGGAACAACTGGCCGGATTCCTCCGCCGGGAGGGCTGGTCGCCGCCCTGGCCGTCGCTGGTGCCGATTCAGCCGGGCGGATCGAAGCCGCCGTTCTTCTGGGTCCACGCGCTCGGCAGACACGTCCTGTGCTATCGCAACCTGGCGCGCTATCTCGGTCCGGACCAGCCCCTCTACGCGCTCCAGGCGCGCGGCCTGGACGGCACCCGACCGCCCTTCACCCGCGTCGAGGAGATGGCGGCTGCGTACCTCGCCGAGATCCGCAGTGTCGAGCCTGCGGGACCGTACTACCTGGGCGGCCTCTCGTTTGGCGGGAAGGTCGCCTATGAGATGGCCCAACAGCTCCGGGCGCAGGGTGAGCGGGTCGCGCTGCTGGCTCTGTTCGACCCCTACGGGCCAGGGTACGCCGCGGCCGTCCGCGACGCGTCGTGGCTCGGCTCGGCCATCTATCGAGGCCGCCAGAGCATCGACTTTCACCGGGGCACCCTCGCCATCCTCGGACCGAAGGAGCGACCGTCCCACGTTCGGGAGTGGGCCGGCAGCGCCGTCAGACGGATCAGGAGCCTCGACAGCCGGTCCGGCCAGGCGATCCGGCGGGCACTCCCCCGCGCCGTACAGGACGTTCAGGCGGCCATTGCCCGCGCCAGCGACGAGTACGTGCCACGCCCCTACCCCGGCCGGGTGACGATCTTTCGCGCCCGCAGACAGCCACCGGGCTGCACGGCAGACCCGACGATGGGCTGGGGCACCCTGGCGGCAGAGGTGGACGTCCACGTGATCCCCGGCTATCACGCATCGATCATCGTCGAGCCCCACGTCCGAACGCTCGCCCGACACCTGGAGCGTTGCCTTCGAGCGACTCAGGGAATTGATAATTTTGACAGTTCGTGCTAGACACAGAACATGGGTGTCCTGAATCGCGCCGCAAATAGGCTCCGCGACCTCGAGCTGCTGCTCCGGCAGCCTCCGCCGGAGGGCGTCGACCCGGTCGCCGTCGCCGACCGCATCCACGAGGTGCGCGAGATCCTCTGCGGCGAGGACGCTCAGTGCGTCGGGACCACCGAGGCCAAACGGCTGCTTGGCGAGGAATGAGTCTGTCATCGAAGCAGCAACGGCACTTCCGCCGAGGGTGACTCTCCATTTGGTCAACTCCTGGCAATGTGGCAGTACCTCCGGCTGTATCGAGCGCGGCGTGACTCGCACCTTGTGCGGCCGGCGGTGTATGAAGGGTGGCAGAAACACGCCGGGCAGCCCTGCGCTGTCATGCTGAGCCGCAGCGAAGCATCTCCTGGCCGACCGCGAGGAGACCCTTCGCTGCTGCTCAGGGTGACAGGATCCGTCTGCTGCAATCCTGTGTACACTGCCGACTCATGCGAGATCTTGCCATGAGCCGCCATCCCTGCTAAAGTCGCCGCGGTCCGATTCTGTCAAGTGGAATGGAGATGGCTATCGATCGCTGCCTCGCCTACTTCGGATCGCCAGCGCCGCGACAGTTCGACGCCGCCCTCCGGGCGATGCAGGCGGCCGGAACGACGAGCGTCGTCCTGACCTGCTCCGAGCACACCGCGCGCTACGACCGTGCGTACCTCAGCCGGGCGGCCGCCCGCGCCCGCGCCGAGGGACTACGGGTCTGGTTCGACCCCTGGGGTGTCGCCGGGCTGTTTGGCGGTGAGGCGTTCTCCGCCTTCCTGGCCGAGCGCCCGGACTGCCGGCAGGTGCTCTCCGACGGTCAGCCGGTCACGCGGGCCTGCCCGTCGCACCCCGACGTCCGGGCGTTCGTGCGGGACTGGATCGCGGGGGCGGCCGAGTTGGGCGCCGAGGCCATCTTCTGGGACGAGCCGCAGTGGTGGCTGGCCCGCTGGACCGATCGGTCGGACAGCCGCTGGGCATGCCGGTGCCCGGCCTGCCGGGCGCACTACGCCGCCCTGATGGGCGAGCCGATGCCGGCGGCGCCGGTGCCCGGCTTTCAGCGGGCAGCGCTGGTCGCCTTTCTCCGCGAGATGACGGCTACCGCGGCCGCACATGGCCTCCCGAGCGCCGTCTGCGTCCTGCCCTTCGAGGAGGCGGCGCTGCCCGGTCCGGCCGATCTGCTCGACCTGCCGGGGCTCATCGCGCTCGCCGTGGACCCCTATCCGAGCTTCTGCCTGGCCGAGCCCGCCGAGCAGATCATCCGGCGGCTGGTGGCGCTCTGCCGAGCAACCAATGGGCGGATCGGCGCCCAGGTCTGGGTGCAGGGCTTCCGGCTCCGGCGGTCCGAGGAGGCATCGATGGAAGTGAGCATTCTGGAGGCGGCGCGCCTCGGCGCCGACAGCGTCGCCGTCTGGGGCTACCGGGGCTCGGTCGACCTCGCCGCGCTCGCCTGCGAACGGCCCGAGGCGGTCTGGCGGCGGACAGCCCGCGCCTTTCGGTTGCTGGCAACCGGAACGGTCACCGCCGCATTTCCCAGTGGTATCGAGCAGCGGACCGCTGGTTCGCCGTTGGCGCCTCGGGAGGTTGTCGAATAGATCCAGGACAACCCAGGCCAGGGAACCGGGCGCTTGAGGCCCCCACTTTGCACAAACAAGAGTGGTGAGAATGGTGCAAGCCAATCAACCAGCCCTCTCGTTGACCGGCACAGGACAGCGTGTTATACTTTCCTCTAAGTATGACTTTCGGAGCAACAGCCGTGAACCACGAGAGAATGGTCGACATCAAGTTCGTCCGCATTCAAGAAAAGGGACAGGTCACCCTCCCAGCCACGGTGCGCCGCAAGTTGGGCCTGCGGAAGGGCGACGTCGTGGCGGTGACCCAGACCGACGACGGGGTCCTCATCACCCCGGCCACGGTCATCGCCGTCAAGGCCCTCGATCGGATTGGTGAGGTGCTGCGGGAAAAAGGGGCCTCCCTCGACGAGCTGATCGAATCGGGGCGGGAGATTCGCTGCGAGCTCATCAAAGAAAAGTATGGCATCTGACCAGCGCCACCTGTTGCGACGCCGTGACCAGATCCTCGCCGCCTTTCACCTGCAGGTCGCTCGACCCGGTGAAATTTTGGCTGCTTGGAGCAGCCACTGAACGGACCGTGAGGGTACGCCAAAACCAAGGTGGTGAAGGCCATGCGCCGATGATGGTGTCAAGCCCCCAACGGGTTGATCGGACAGGCCAAAGCCCGGGCCAGGTCCTCAGATGTGAGATAATACGGCGGAAGGAGAAACGAGATGGCAGAACTTGAACCAGGACACGGACAACCATTTCTGGTACGCAGGGACCAGCCCCTCATCGGCATCCCGCTGAAAGAGAATGGCGAGGAAGTCGTCGAGTACTTTACCGATGAGGCGGGGCTGGATGACGTGTCCACCTCCGACAGTATCAAGCGAGCCCTCAGTCTGGCTGGAGCCTGGGAGGACCTGGGCGACTGGAACGACGTCCTGGATGAGCTGGACCGTATTCGCCATGAGAGCAAGCCGACCCCACCGATCGATCTATGAGACGGTATCTGGCAGACACCACCATTCTCACGGCCTACCTCTACCACCGCCGGCCCGCCCTGAACCTGCTCAATCCATGGATCGGCCGTAAGGAGGCGTCCACCAGTATCCCGGTCTACGGGGAGATGGTGGAGCACCTGAGGGGCCGAGCCGACTATCTCCGGCATCGTGACGAACTGCGGCACCTCCTGAAAGAAGTCACCCCCTACTTCCTGACCTACAACACCATGGACCGCTATGCTGCGCTGCGCCGAGAGCTTCGGCCGCCACGTGGACCCGGGCTGATCGGCGACGTGGATACGCTGATCGCCGCGACGGCGTTGGAGCGGGGTCTCACCGCGGTTACGACTGACGCCGACTTCGAGCGCATCCCCGATCTGAAGCTGATGCTGATCCCGCGACGGTCACTGGAGGCACGATAACGCCGGCAGACGTGGTGCCATCCCGTGGTGGGCAGGGAGGGAGGAGACCAATGGTCGAAAAGGACGAAGAACAACTGGAACCATCGGCACGTTCTCAAGCTGACATGGTGGAGCGCCTGATTGGATTGTCCCGGCAGCACGATGCGGAAGATATCGAGTACTGGCAGCGCGCCAGTGACGAGACGCGCGGAAGAACCCTCTACGGCTTATTGAAGATGGTGGATGCCATCGGCCACTATCCGGAAAAAGCTGAGCGGTTCCCGGGATTTCCGAAACGGTCACGAGGCCAACACCGCGAGTGAACCTCTCTTTACCGGACCGGTTGCTCGCCATCCACCGCGAGTTCGCGCAGGCGCACATCCCGCATGCTTTCGGCGGTGCGATTGCGCTGGCCTACTACGGGCAACCACGAGCCACCTACGACATCGATGTCAACATCGCGCTCCGGGTCGACCGGCATGGTCGGGTCCTTGACGCATTATCCTCACTGTTTCCCATTCAGGATCGCGCCAGGATCGAGAAGGAGATTCTCCAGACCGCGCAAACACGGCTACGCTGGGGAGCCATCCCGGTCGATCTCTTCTTTGCCGATCTGCCTTTCCATGCATCGATCGCCTCAAGAACGAAAGAGGTAGAGTTTGCTGGGACGAAAATCCATGTCATCTCGGCTGAGGATTTGATTATCTGCAAGTCCGCGTATGATCGAAGGAAAGACTGGCTTGATATCGAGAGCATCTTTCAGATTCAAAGACAGCACCTGGACCAGGCGTATGTGAGACGTTGGCTGGATGAGTTCTTCCCTCCGGAGGATGAAAGGATACGCAAGATCGAAGGGTATATCGCTGATTACGGCAGCGGTCCGGAAAGACTGTAAGGCCGGAACCGCCGCCACAATCCTGGCGCCCCATCGGCCAGGGGCCTGTCCAAGAACCCCACCCCAGCCCTCCCCGTCCGCGGGGAGGGGGCGGAACGTCTTCCCCCCGCCGACGGAGGGGACTGAGGGGGGCCGTTCCCGGATCGGCTCCAAGCCCCGAGCCGGTTCTAACGTTCGCTCCTTATACCTGCCTGCTCGCCTATTGACTGCCCCCCCCTGCTTGTATAATGCGTCCCAGCAGCCAAGGGCCTGGCGAAAGAGGAACTCCCGTCAGCCCGTGGCGTATTCCTGATCCCGATCGTTCCCACTGATCGGTTGCCAATCGGGGCAACCGATTCGACCCGGACGGTTCACGCCCGTCGCGAAGCCGATGGCGTTCGTGCGACGGGGAAGGAGGACGCGGATGGTCGGCTCGGACTCGCGGTTCCGTGAGTTGTGGAGGGAAAATGGGACGGGGCAGAAGAGGTTCGGGCGCAGCCGGTATGATATGCTCACAGTTCTCGCACTAGCACCCGCCGGATAGACAGGAAATGCAGGATCAAGATCTCTATTGGGGCGTGAGAGCTGCCAATGCTCCAGACGGAGCCAGTTGGGCAGTGCGCCGTCTTCGCATCGTGCCGGTATCGGCACCTGCCGCGCCGTCGAACCAGCGCGTAACCGGCACGACACGCGACTCTGTCTCACTGGCCTGGAATGATGTCGGCGACGAAACCGGCTACAGGATCTACCGCTGGAACGGCTCGATCTTCGTTCTCCTCGCTTCAGTTGGCGCAAACATCACGTCCTATACGGACCGGGCCGTCAGTTGTGGAAACGGCTACTCGTACCAGGTGAACGCGTACAACGATTACGGAGAGTCGAGTCGGACAGACTGGAGCGACGGCTTCACAAGTGCATGTGCGACGTCGACCCCGACAGCCACGAACACACGCGTCGCAGCCACGGCGACTCCAACAGCTACCAACACGCGCCTGGCAGCTCCGCCAATGCCGGCAAACCTCCGCGTCGCCAGCGTGACGCAAAGCTCCATCTCGCTGGCCTGGGATGATGGTAGCAATGAGACAGGGTACAGGATTTACCGATGGAACGGCTCGACCTTCGTCCACTTGAATGCCGTTGGCGCCAACGTCACGTCCCATGCCGATGGCTCGCTCAATTGCGGGGTCGGGTACTTCTACGAGGTCAGTGCGTACAACGACGCCGGTGCTTCGGCGCACGCTGGTTCGGTCCAGGGCACAACGGCTGCCTGTGCGACGTCGACGCCAATACCGACGGCCACCACGGCATCAGCGCCGGCCGCGCCGCGAAACCAGCGCGTTGCCAGCACCACACGTTATTAGCGTCTGGGGTTTACAGAGGAGGGTCGATCCTCCCGCCCGTTGTACGAAAGCAGGCTAACGGGTCGGCTGAGGCACCGGGCGCCCGCGCTCGCCGCTGATGACCAGCGTGACGCCGCCGAGGATGAGCGTGCCACCGGCCAGCAGCGGCGGGGAGGGGCGCTCGCCGAGAATGAGCGCGGAGAACAGGATGCCGAGCAGCGGTTGAAGGTACATGAAGGCGGCGATGCGGGCGGCATCGGCGCGGGTGAGCGCCCACGCGTGGCCGAAGAAGCCGACCGCGTTCACCAGCACGCCGGTGTAGAGCACGACGAGCAGGCCCGGCAGCGTCCAGGTGGCCGGGGCGCCGAACAGCCGGTCCCCAATGCCGAACGGCGTCAGCCCGATGGCGCCGACGACGTTGACCACGGTGAGGACCGCGATGGGCGGGTGCCGCCGCACGAGGTCACGGCCGACGACGTAGTACGTGGACCAGGCCAGTCGCACCGCGATCAGGGCTCGACGAGGATGCCGGGCTCGGCAACCGCTGTGCCGATCTCCCAGACGGACTGCCCGACGGCGGCGGCCTCCGCCAGCAGCATCGGCAGGCGGTCGGGCGGGACGGCGATGAGGAGGCCGCCCGACGTTTCCGGGTCGAACAGGAGGTCCAGGGTTGGCTGGGGCACGGCGGGAGACCAGTGAACGCGGGGCTCGCCGCCGTCGTGCCGGCCCAGGAGATGGTCACGGTTCCGGGCGGCGCCGCCGGGCAGGATCCCCTGCTCGGCGTAGTCGATCGCACCGGGGAGGAGCGGGATCTGGCCGGCGTGGACGACGAACCCGACCCGACTGGCGAGCGCCATCTCCGACAGATGGCCGAGCAGCCCGAAGCCCGTCACGTCGGTTGCGCCCCCGATGCGGACGCGCTGCATGATGCGGGCGGCCCGGCGGTTCAACTGGAGCATGCTCTCGATGGCCGCCGCCAGGTCGGCCGAACTTGCTCGGTCGGCCCGTGCCGCCGTCGTAATGGCGCCGGTGCCGAGCGGCTTGGTCAGCACCAGGCGATCGCCCCGCTGACAGCCGGCTTTGGTGATGACGCGTTCGGGGTGAACGATGCCGGTGACGGCGAGCCCGTACTTCGGCTCGGCGTCGACGACCGTGTGGCCGCCGGCGATGACGGCGCCCGCCTCCGCCACCTTGTCGGCGCCGCCCTGGAGGATGCGCGTCAGGATCGCCAGGTCGAGGTTATTCGGGAAGCCGGCGATGTTCAGGGCCAGCAGGACCTCGCCGCCCATCGCGTAGACGTCGCTCAGCGCGTTGGCCGCGGCGATCCCGCCGTAGACGTACGGGTCGTCGACGATGGGCGGGAAGAAGTCGACGGTCTCGACGATCGCCTGCTCGTCGTTGATCTTATAGACGGCTGCGTCGTCGGCGATGTGCAGGCCGACGATCAGCTCGGGCCGCTGAAAGATGTGCAGTGGTCGCAGCACCTGCGCCAGGTCACTCGGACCGAGCTTGGAAGCTCAGCCGGCGCAGGACGCCAGCGCCGTCAACCGCACGCGCTCGCGCTCACTCATCCAACCCCCCGGCCGCCCGGGTCTCCATGCGGGCTCATTCAACCAGTCAGGGGAATTATACCAGCCGCAGCGGGGTATGACCAAACGACTGAAAAGGGCCAGAGCGCCTCCCCCCAGCTTAGTGGGAGAGAGGCTGTTTGGATCACAAACCCACGAAGGCCGCGAAACGGCACGAATCGGGTGTGCCGTCGATCTGCCGCACGCCCCTCCCTTCGCGGCTTTCGCGCCGCTTCGCGCCGTTCGTGGTCCAAACGTCTCCCCTCGCCCGCCGAGCGGGAGAGGTCTACGGCCGACCGTGGACAAGGGCGCTACACGTCGCCCCTCGCCCGCCGAGCGGGCGAGGGGCGAGGGTGAGGGTGTGCCCCCAGCCGACAGCCAACCGTCGGACAACCTCTTGACGGCTCTCCTGGTCTGGCGCACACTGCGGGGGGAAACTCGTCCAGGTCGTCTCGGCTCCGGGGTGGTAGCACGAAGCAAGGGGGCTGTCTTTTTGGCGTCTCTCTTGGCGATCTTGGCGCCTTGGCGGTTCGATCTCTCTCGACCCTGTTCGTACAGGGGGCACGCGATGCGAGACACTCCGATACTGCGCTCCTCCAGGATCCTCTTCAAGCTGCTGGCCTATCGACCGCCGGCAGTCGATGTCCCGCCTCAGGGGGCCGTCCCCACCCGTGTCAACATCGTGAATCCAGCAAGGGATCGGCTGAGCGGCCAGACGCTGGTCGTCCACGGCGACCGGATCGACCGCATCTCGCCGAGCAAGCCGGAGGACACTGACGGGAATCGGGACGACCCGCACGCCGGCGCCTACGTCCTGCCTGGCCTCGTCGACATGCACGTCCACGTACCGCCACTGAATCGAGAGCTGGAAGGAAGACGCCAAGAATGGCGAATGTTCGCTTGGTCAATCCTTCCCCAAGTCGCTCTCATGCCGATGCCGGCAGGCTGCTTCCGTTTTGACGGAAGATGAGCACAGGTGTACACTACAGTTACGAGATGACTTGAGAGGTCTCTCCGCTCGCGGCGAGCGATAGGGAGACGAGCATGGGGCGGATTCGCACGACAGATACGGAAGCGTCAGGATCTCAACTACAAGAGGATAGCGTGCCGCTAGGCGACCAAATGGCCTCATCATTGCAGCGAGAGCCCGAGACGCGGAAGGTTGTAACGCTCCGCATCCGAGCATACACGAAGAATGGCAACTGGTACGCGCACTGTCTCGATCTGAATCTGATAACTCGACGCCCCACTCTTGACGCCGCGCTTCAGGCTCTGATAGAGCAGGTCGGTCTCTATCTGACGACAGCTCTCAGCCAGGGCCGATGGGACCAGCGTGTACCCCGCCCCGCCCCGCCGAGCGACTGGTTGCGCTACTACGTGGAGTCCTTCATTCAGGAGATTGGGCGTCTGCTGCCTTGGACAGGCACCTCAGTAACCTTCCGCCTGCCCTTCGATCGGCAGGGTCACCTGATCGGTGCCTAGGCGCTACCCACCGCTGAGTCTGGACGAAGCAAGGCGGATCCTCGATTGCTGGGGTTTCCAGGAGGAATCCGGCAGAGGCAGCAGCCATCGCCAGTGGAGCAAGTCACATCGCAACCATGACTACGCCGTGACCGTCGACGAGGCGATTGACGAGTTCGACGACGAGTTGATCGCCCGGATGATCCAGCAATCCGGGCTGACGCGCGACCAGTTCTACTCGGGCTGCAAGAGCGCTGCCCGCAAAGCTGGCGTGAAGCCCCTCAAGCATGCTCGTTAGCAGAATTACAGCTATCTCATCCGATGGCGGGGACACGCTATAGCCTCCGCTTCTCCGATTATGTTATCCTTCCCACGAGGATGCCCAACAGTGAGTGACGATCTCCTCTTCCCGAAAGTCCGGCCCGTCGAGACCCACTGGGTCGAGCACCAGGGCCAGCCCGTGCTACTCGTCCGCGACCGGAGCGGACTAACCGATCGCTCGCTGCTCGTCCCGCCAATGCTGGCGCTGCTGCTCGCGCTCTGCGACGGGACGCGCGACCGGCGGGCACTGGGGGCGGCGTTCCAGTTGCGGACAGGCGTCACACTGACCCCGACCGAGCTCGACCAGTTGCTGGCCGAGCTGGACGGCGCGCTGCTGCTGGAAAGCCCGCGTCTCGCCGCCGTCCGGGCACAGGCGCTCGCCGCTTTCCGCGCGGAGCCGTTCCGCGAGCCGGCCCTCGCCGGCTCGGTCTACCCGGCCGACGCTGCCCAACTGCGCCGGCAGCTTGCCGCTTTCGGCGCCCGGACGCCGCCGGTGCGACTCGAACGGCCGGCGGGGGCGGTTCGCGGCGTCGTGTCGCCGCACATCGACTTCCAGCGCGGCGGGCCCATCTACGCCCAGCTCTGGCAGCCGCTCGCCGAGGCAGTCCGCTCTGCTGAAGTGATCGTCGTCCTCGGCACCGACCACGCCGGCGGCCCCGGCCAGATCACCCCGACGCGCCAGCGATACGCAACCCCGTTCGGGGTCCTGCCCACCGACCACGAGGTGGTCGACGCAATGGCCGCGGCCATCGGCGAAGACGATGCCTTTGCCGAAGAGCTTCACCATAAGAACGAGCACTCCATCGAGCTGGCGCTCGTCTGGCTCCACTCGCTCCTCGACGGCGCCACGCCGGCGCTCGTGCCGGTCCTCTGCGGGTCGTTCCACCCGTTCACCCAGGGCGAAGCCGACGCCGCAGCCGATCGGCGCCTGGCGGCGGTGGTTGGGGCGCTGGTCGAGGCGACGCGCGACCGCCGCACGCTCGTCGTCGCCGCCGCCGACCTGGCCCACGTCGGGCCGGCCTTCGGCGATCCCGAGCCGCTCTCGCCGGCCGACCGGACGGCGCTCCAGAGCGCCGACGCCGCGCTGCTTGGGGCCATCTGCCACGGTGATGCCGCCGACTTCATCGGCCAACTGCGCCAGGAGCGCGACCGCCGGAAGGTCTGCGGGCTGCCGCCGATCTACCTCGCCCTCCGCTTCCTGGGCAAGGCCACCGGCGCCATCACCGGCTACGATCACTGTCCGGCCGACGCCGACGGCGGCTCGCTCGTCTCCATTGCCGGCGCGGTCCTCTGGTAATCTATCCGGTCAGCGCGCCGGCCACGGCACCGGCGATGAGCGGTAGACTGCTGGCGGCAACGGCGATGAAGAGCACGCTGCCGGCGAGAATGCCGGCGAACGGCATCATGCCCAGCGTCGCCAGGACGATGACGGCGATTGCCAGGAGGAACGCCGGCATCAGCGCCGCGACGATCGCCGGCCCGACGCCGCCCGCCTTGCGCCCCCCGACGAAGCCGGCGATGAACGGCCCCAGGCCCGGCAGCCAGAAGAGCAGGAGCGTGAGCCCCAGCATCCACATGCTCGCGTCGCCAATGGACTTGCCTTCGCGACGTTCTGATTGAGCCATTGGACCACCTCTGGTGAGCGTTCAGCAGTCAGCGGTCAGCCTTCAGCAGAGCGACGACTCGCCAGGTCCACACTCCCGTCGTTGCGGGAGGCTGACCGCTGATTGCTGAACGCTTGCTATCTCTGCGCGATCGTCAATTCTACGCCGACAACTCCGGTCGACGCAGGTTGACGAGTCACCCAGCCATTCAGCTCTCGGTCGGCGGAGCACCGGTCGAGCTGTCCCCCTGTTGATCGCTGGCCGCTGACAACGCGGTCAGCGATCGGCCACGTCGATGTGATCGCTCAAATCAATCCAGCGCACCTGTGGGAACAACGGCGCGAGCTTGCGCTTCCACGGTGCGTCATTGGAGACTACGGCCTCGCAGCCGGCCAGGAGCGCCGAAGCGACGATCATCGCGTCGGGAAGCTTCAGCCCCGTCACGGAGCGGAGCGTTGCCGCCTGCGCCGCGACCGTCAGATCCATCGGAAGCACCGTGAGGTTCGGAAACGTCGTCAGGAAGGCATGCATGTACGTGAATTCAGCGAGCCCGGTCCGGTGCGGGCGGATGAGCACCTCGGCAGCGGTAATGACCGAGATGGAGGCCCGGAGCGGGTCCGCGTCCTCCTGGACGCGGTCCAGCAGATGCTTCGCGAGGCCGTGCGCAGCCTCGCCGGCGGTGTGGTAGGCAATGACCGAGCTGCTGTCCAGGAGGATGCGTTCGACGCCAGCGAGCGCCCGGTCCAGGCCGGCTGCCGACATCGTTAGGGCTCCGCGTCCCACGCGGCGCGCTCCTGGGCGAGCCACTCGACCGTCTCCTCATGCGTGCCGAACACGTGCGTGAGCCGGCCAGCATCGGCGTCGGTCCAACGGCGTGGCCGCCGCACCAGCAGGATGATGTCGGGGCCCAGCGTCTGGACGATCAGGCGGTCGCCGCGCTCCCAGCCGAGATCACGCAGGCTCTTGGTCGGAAGAGTGACCTGGTTCTTCCCCGTGATTGTCGTCTCGCCCACGACCTGTGGCGTATCGATCTTGCTCACCGCGTACCTCCTGCTGATCGTCATTGTAGTGGGTATCAGCTCCGGCTGCAAGGCATCGTGTCGCTTGCCCTTGACCAAGAACCATTCGCAAGGGCCAATCGCCACTGCCCTCCCATAGACAATGGATCGGATGCGCGTCCGCAGTTTGCATGAGGGTTCCCTTTTTCGATCGGCCGGAGTACAATGACGAGCGGCCGCCAGCTCGCGGAGTTGCGCATGCACGCTCGTGGTCTGTGCTTCGTGGCTGGAGGTCCGGAATCACAGGCCACCACGACAAGCCAAGCAGATACCTGGAGGGAGATCATGCCGCTTCTCGGGCTCGCGCATACCGGCCTGACCGTCCGCGACCTGCACGCGTCCATCGCATTCTACACGACGGTCCTGGGGCTTCGGGTGACTTCGACCTATGAGCGCCAGGGGCCGGCGATCGCGCAGATCACCGGCTTTCCCGGTGCCCATCTCCGGATCGCCCGCCTCCGCTTCCCCGACGATACCGGCCACGAGCTGGAGCTGGTGGAGTACGTTGCCCCCAGGGGCACGGCGACCGACATGCGAACCTGCAACCCCGGCAACGGCCACATCGCCTTCTTCGTCGACGACATCGAGGCGGTGTACCGGCACCTCATTGCCCACGGCGTCGCCTGCCGATCGCAGCCCGCCACCTTCAGCCACGCGCCGGCAGGCGGCCGGGCGCTCTACTTCTCGGACCCCGACGGGATCACCTTGGAGCTGGTCCAGCGGCCGGCGGCGCCCTAGAGCGGTGCCGAGAGACAACGAACCGCCAGGACGCCAAGATCGCCAGGGAAGACGCCGAGAATGCCGGTTGTTTGCCTGGCCGATTCCACCCGTCCGCCAATCGTGATTTGCGGGTTCGTAGTTGGCGCTTGAGCGCCCGGCCCCCGGGGGCCGGGCGCTCAAGCGCCAACTGCGAACCGCTGAGTCCAGCGCCTTGACACACCACGAGCCTGTCCATGTCGGGAGGAAACATGACCACGGACTACGCTCGCGCGCTGACCGTCGCCGCCGAGGCGGCGCGCGCGGCCGGCGCCCTGCTGCGCGACGAGTTCCACCGGCTGGCCGGCGAGGCGGCCGATCCGGACCATGCCGAGGTCGACGCCGTGGCCGAGCGGTTGATTCGTGAGCGGCTGCTGGCGGCGTTTCCCGACTACGCCTATCTGGGCGAGGAGACGGGTGCATCGCCGCCTCCGTCGGGGCAGCCGTCGCCCCACATCTGGCTGGTCGATCCCAACGACGGCACGAAGGCGTATCAGGAGGGCTATCGCGGCGGCACCGTCTCGATTGCGCTGCTCCGGGACGGCCTCCCCGTCCTGGGTGTCGTCTACGCCGCCCTGGCGCCGGACGACGATGGCGACGGCTTCGCCTGGGCAGAGGGCCAGGGGCCGCTTCGCCGGAACGGCCTGCCGGTTGCCCTACCGGTCTGGCCGAGGGCGCTCGGCCGGCACGACGTCGTCCTGACCTCGTACAGCGCCGACCGGGCGACCGAGGCAAACCTCCGCTGCGTCGCGCCGGCGCGCTTCATCGCCGTCCCGAGCATCGCCTATCGCCTCGGCCTCGTCGCCGCCGGAGAGGCGGTGGCGACCTCGGCGTTGAGCGGCCCTTGCTCGTGGGACCTGGCCGGCGGCCACGCGCTGCTTCGCGCCGCCGGCGGCGAGCTGGTCGACGAGCAGGGCCGGCCGATCCGCTATGGGATGGACGGACGCGGCGCCGTGCGCTGGGCGTTTGGCGGCGCACCGGCGGTGCTGCCGGAGCTCGTCCATCGGCCCTGGGCCGACGTCTTTCACCGGCACAGCACGCCGACGGTGCCGCCGACCCCCTTTCCACTCGATCCGATCCGCCCGCGGCCCGGTCTGGCGATAGCCGATGCCGCCATCCTGCGCCGGGCGCAGGGCTGCCTCCTCGGCCAGGTTGCCGGCGACGCGCTTGGTAGCCTGGTCGAGTTCCAGTCGACGGCGGAGATCGCGCGCCGGTATCCCGACGGCGTGCGCCGGCTGGCCGATGGCGGCACCTGGAACACCACCGCCGGCCAGCCAACGGATGACTCGGAGCTGGCGCTCATGCTGGCCCGGGCGATCGTCCATGCTCGCCGGCCCGATCCCGAGGTGGCCGCCCGCGCATATGGCTGGTGGTATCGATCGGCGCCCTTCGACCTGGGCACGACGACGCGCGTCGCGCTCGGCGCCATCGCATCGGCCGACCCGAGCAGGGATCGGCTGGTGGAGATCGCTCGGCAGGCGGCCGTGCGTGACAGCCAGGCAAACGGCTCGCTCATGCGGATCAGCCCCATCGGCGTCTGGGGCGCGCTGGCGCCGGTCGACGCCGTGGCTGCCGCCGCTCGCGCCGACAGCGCGCTCACCCACCCGCATCCGGTCTGCCAGGAAGCCTGCGCCACCTTCGCCGTGGCGATCGCACACGCCATCCGGACGGGCGATGGGCCACGGGCCGCCTACGAGTGGACACTGGAGTGGATGAGGCGCAACGGCCGCGAGCCGGCCGTTCAGCGGGCGCTTGAGGCCGCCGCGGCAGCGCCGCCGTCGAGCTTTCAGCGCCAGGCCGGCTGGGTCCTGGTAGCGTTCCAGAACGCGTTCCACCGGCTGCTCCGGGCGCCGAGCATCGAGGAGGGCGTCGCCGCCACGACGATGGCAGGCGGCGACGCCGACACGAACTGCGCGATCGCCGGCGCGCTCCTCGGCGCCGTTCACGGTCGAGCCGCCGTCCCGACCCAGTGGCGCAGCCTCCTGCTGAGCTGCCGCCCGGCAGTCAGCCTGCCGGGCATCGCCCATCCTCGGCCACGCCCCTGCTGGCCGGTCGACCTCCTCAGCCTGGCCGAGCAGCTCCTCGTGCTCGGGGAACGAGTGATGAGTGATGAGTGATGAGTGATGAGTGATGAGTGATGAAGTCGCGCTCCCACTCATCACTCATTACTCATCACTCATCACTCGCTACGCGTGTCCCGTGTCGACTCGGATGGATGGCAGCTCCTCGGGGAGGAGGTGGACTTCGGGCCGGATCTCAATGGGTTGGGTTGGCAGTCCAGGCCGCTCGATGCCGATCCGGTGGCGGACGACCAGCTCTTCGCCCAGATACGCCGAAACGGCCATGGTGGCGACGCCGAGGAAGTTCAGCAGGGCGCTGGCCGGCAGCGCGGTGCGTGGTTGCCGCCCTTCACGCGTCCGGAGCATGAGGTTGACGACCTGCAGGACGACCAGGCTGGCATTCATGGCGGCGTGAATCAGCCCGATCCGCTTCGCCTCCGAGCGTGCCGGAATCGCCAGCCAGTCGGTCAGCCCCGGGACAGCTGCCAGGACGGCCATGACCGTCGCCGCCGCCGAGTTGACAAAGGCGATGTCACGCCAGTGCTTCTTGCCGGTCACCGCGTACAGGAGATCGCACACGAGCGACGTCGGATAGAGCGCGACCGGGAACCGGATGAACATCGGGTGCGCCGGATGCCCGGCGATCTTGAAGTGGCTCTCCACGTTGCCTCCTTGCGTGCGGCTCGAATCTCGCCCGCCGGGCTACTCGCGTATGGCCGATTGTCGAGAATCGCCGTTCAAGTGGTGCAATGCCCATGCCAGACCCGCCAACCGCTCTAGCGTCGGCGAACGGCGATCGCCCCCTCTCGGTCTTCCCAGGCGCCGAGGATGCGCCCCTGGCTATCGATGACGGTGAGTCGGAGCCAGTAGCGGCCAGGCGGGGCGGCGGCAGGCAGCGAGAGGGGAACCAGGTCGCGGATGAGCTCGCCGGGCGACCAGCGGCTCGTCGGATAGAGTCCGTCGACGGGTGGCGTCGTCCGCTCGGCCATCGGCCGACCGTCGGCGGCGGCGAGCACGAGCTGCAGGCGAAGATCGTCCTGCGGGCGTTGCTGCGCCCGCCACCAGAAGCGCACCCGAATCTCTTCTCCCGGGACGTACTCGCCCCGCTCCAGCTCGTAGCCGAGCAGGCGAACTGGCCCGAAGTCGGCGGCAAGCGGACGTTGGATGGCCGGCTCGCCGGGGGCGTCGGGGTCGCGCTCGACGTCGACGACCAACAGCTCGGCCCGGTCGGCGCCGTCGGGCAGCAGCAGCCGCACCATCGTCGCCGGCCAGTAGAGCCCCGCCTCCACGCTGTAGCGCCCCGGCGGCGTTCCAGCCGGCACGGTCAGGTAGTACGGGTCGCGGACGATCTCACCGGCCGGCCAGCGGCTCGGCGGGTTGAAGTCGCCGCCCGGCCGGCGATCGATCTGGGCGTAGACGCGCTGGGCGCCGTTGAGGAGATGGAGGAACGCGACCGGATCGCCCGACGCCGGCGCCGACGCTCGCCAATAGAGGGTCACGGCGATGGTGCCGCCGGCTCTGACAACCGTCCGGTCGGCGTCGACACCGCGCAGCTCGATCAGGTCGCCGAACCGGTCCTGGCGCAGGCGCTGCGGCTGGGGCTCGGCGACAAACCGGATTCCCGACGGGAGATCGAACAGGCGAACGTCTAACCCGTGGAAGCGCCGGCTGACGGTCTGCTCGCGACCGTGGAGCCAGAGCTGGTGGAGCACGCCATCGCTCGGATCCGCCAGCTCGACCTGCCAGCGCACCAACCAGACGCGCCGGTGCCCGGCAGCGATGTCGTTCAGGCGGCCGACCACCTCGTCGGCCCGCAGAGGGCGCCGAAGGTCGGTCACGATCCGCTCCGGCAGCGGGAAGACGTCGATGGGGCGGGTTCGATAGTGGAGCAGCGGCACCGCGGCGTGGCCGCTGACGACGACGACGGCGTCGTCGGCCCGTGCCTGGGCTTCGATGAACCGCATGGCGCCCCGGAAATCCTCGCGCGCCGCCGCAGGATCGCCGTACAGTGCTGCCAGCGAGCGCAGCGCCCCGGCCTGCCAGACGCCCAGCAGGAGCGCCCCCAGCGCCAGCAGGAGGACGGCTGCCCCGCATGACGGATAACGGATGACGCATGACGCATGACGCCGTGAGAGGAGCGCGCCCAGCGCCAACGCCGCCAATCCGGTCGCGGCCAGGAGGTCGACGAGCGGAAGCACGGCCAGCAGATAACGGGGATCGAACTTGGGCCGGCCGCTGACGAGGCCGAAGAGGGCGATCGGCGGCACGACGACGCCGGCCAGGAGGAAGGCGCTCCTGCTGCGCGAGTCTCCTGACCATGCCAGCAGCGCCACCGCGCCCACCGCGACGAGGGCAAGCGCCGCCAGCGTTGGCGCCAGCGCGTCCTCGGCCGGCAATGTCCGCCCCACGGCGAGCGCCGTGGCGATCTGGCCCATGAACAGACGCCAATCGATGGAGCCGGGCCAGGCCGTCGCGTCTTCGGCCGCACGGGCGACGAGGGCGCCGACCCAGGGGAGGAAGATCACGGCAATCGCCGTCTGGCCGGCCAGCCAGCCGGCCAGACAGCGGCGCAGCAACGGCGATCCGCCGGCGAGCCAGCGGCCCACCGCGAACGCCGTCTGGCCGAGCAGCACCAGGCCGCCGTAGTAGTGGGTGTAGAGGAGCGCGGCGCCGGCGACCGAGTAGCGCCCCCACCGATGAAGGGTCCGGCCCTCCCAGGCGGCCAGGAAGAGGACGCCGGTCGCCAGCGCGAGGGTGGTCGCCAGGCTGTACATGCGGGCCTCCTGGCTGTACCAGACATGCCAGGGCGAGGCGGCGAGCAGCCACGCGGCCACAGGGGCCCAGTGCCGGAAACAGGCCGGCAAGACCTGCCGGCCGAGCCGGAACACCAGTGGGATCGCCGGTATGCCGGCCAGGACGGAGAGGAACCGGGCAGCGAAATCCGTCTCGCCGGCGGCGGGCAGCCAGCCGGCGAGCAGCAGGTACGACAGGGGCGGGTGGTTGTCGGCGGCGGCGAGCTCCAGCAACTCCGCCGGTGCCAGCCGGGCGTAGAGGAGGCTGACCGCTTCATCGTACCAGAGGCTCTGGCGGTCGAGCGCGTACGCCCGCGACGCAAAGCCCACGGCCACCGCGCCGCCGACCCAGACCATCAGGGGAATCCGGCGGGCGGACCAGCCTTCATCCCGCTCGCCTCGGGAAGTGAGAACCTGCTCGCCTGCCTGCCCCATGCCCCCTGCTCCCTGCTGACCGTTGGCTGATGAGTCTATCAGCCAACGATCCCAACGGCAAAACGACGCTCTGGATACAAGGGGCTCATGCGTTCTGAGTCGCCTGGCGGTTGAAACCGGAGGCTACCGGTGCAAAGTCGGCCTTCGCCGACTACGAGCTCCCCAATCAGCCCACGAAGGTGGGCTTCGCAGCGGTAGCCGGCGACTTCCAGTCGCCCGACTACCAGAACGCAGAAGCCTTGGGCCAACCGGCAGACATCCTTCACGGTGCGCCGGCAAAGTGCTAGACTTGAGAGAGGTGAGGGCAGGAGAGACGCAGAGAGGTGAGGTGGAGAGGTGATGGAGAGGTGATGGAATCGTGGCCCATGAATGGATCGAGACCGCGCACAAGCTGGGCCGACCGATCCCGGGGCCCAGGGGGCGGCTGCTCTTCGCGTAGAGCGCCCCGGAGGCGGTTGAAGAGATTCGCAAGAGGATGGGCCGGATGGATGGGATGGGAATGAAATGATCGACTGGCCCAGCCTCCGCGGACGTTCCTTCAGGACGATCCAGGGTGCAACGTTCACGGTCGTCAACGTCACGTCTGGCAGTGTGGTCGTCCAGCCGGCCACGAGCAGGCGCCGGTACGACATCAGCATTGCCGCCGAGCTCGAGAGGATCCTGGACGCCTATCGGCAAGGGCGGTTTCTCCCGAAGCCGTACGACCTGGTCCCCGCTGGAGTCCGGCACGAGCGGGCCTCCTACGCCTGGGGCATCCTCCATGCCCTGCTTGCCGAGGACCAGGTGCTTGCCGGCGAGCCGCAGTCGAGACGGCCGCCGGACCGAGGGAGAGCCGACGAGCTGGTCAAGGTCGACTCCAGCACGGCCTTCGCGCTCGGCTATGATCCGGCCGAGCGAGCGATGGAGGTCGTCTTCTGGAACGGCGAGATCTGGCGGTACGAAGATGTCTCTCCAGAGGAATACCAGCGCGTGCTGGCCGCTCAGCCCATCGACGACCGACTCCGAGAGATCGTCGGGACGCATCGCGGCTGTCGGCTACGATACCTCCCCCGGGACTGACCGCTGCGCAGATCGACCCGTCCGATCCCGCCATCGCGGTCGTCGGCTGGGGCCGCGGCCCCACCACACCGGCCTATGGCCCGGATCGGAGGAACGCCGGGAGATAGAGACGATATGGCCCATAGCCCACGCGAAAGGTCGCCACGACTGGGGCGATGGCCTCGACGCCGCTGCCGGACCGGATGATCTCGCCGGTCAGGACGATCGTCTGCCTCGCCCCCATCGCGGCCGTGGGCGCGACGCGCAGCCGCAGGCGTCCGATCTCGACTCGCCCGGCAGCGGGATTCGGCGCCAACCCGATCACCCGGACTCGGCCGGGGCCGATGTCGTGGGCGCTGATGAGCGGGTGATCGCCGTGTCTGGGCATGTTTCAGATCATGCCGCCAATCGGTTGACACTTTGAGCTGGCTGGCGTGCAG
>JACQGW010000312.1 GCA_016199325.1 Chloroflexota bacterium | reverse complement strand
TCCTGCCTTCCAAGCAGGTTGTCGCGGGTTCGAGTCCCGTCTCCCGCTCCAGGGCCCCGACGATCCATCGGAGAATCGGGGCCTTTCCCTTGACGGCGCCGCACGACGACGGAAAGGCTGGCGAGGCATAGAGCCACCAATCGGGGGTGAGTGATGCCACCATTGCCACGGATCACCGCCACCGAGTTGCTGCGAGCGCTCAGCCGCGATGGCTGGGCGCCGGTTCGTCAGCGGGGGGGTCACGTGCAACTCAAGCACTCGACGAAGCTCGGTCTGGTAACGGTGCCTCGGCACGCGGACAAGACGATCCCGGCCGGAACGCTGGCCGACATTCTGAAGGACGCCGACCTGACCGGCGACGAGCTGCGAACGCTCCTGTAGGAGGCTCTATGCCACGGGTACGCACCTACACGATCCTGTTGCGCCCCGACCCCGAGGAAGGCGGTTTCTGGGTAAGCGTGCCTGCTCTCCCCGGCTGCTATAGCCAGGGCGATACGCTGGAAGAGGCGATCACTCATGCCCGGGAGGCCATCAGCCTCCATGTCGAAGGGCTGATCGCCGAGGGGCTGCCGGTCCCCGAGGAAACAGCGCACCCCCAGGCGATCGCGATCGACGTCGTCGACGAGGCGGCATAGACTCGCAACCGGAGCAAGACCAGCCAGGTGATTCGAATTCGAAGTTCACTCTCCGGGCTGCTGATGCGTTTCGGAGCCAGTGACCGGATCACGACCTTCGCCGACGAGGCGAAGCGAGGTCGTGAAGGAGTCTGCGAGTTGGCGCTCCAACTGTTCCAACTGGCGAAGCCCTGAGGTCAGTATCCCCTCGCCCCTCGCCAGTTCCATGGCGTCCGGACGGATACCACGCGGGGCGACTATCCACAGGCGAGCAAACGATAGGTTGTGGGCCACGGAGGCTGCCCGCGCGTTCTTTAGGAATCTTTCGACCATTGCGCGGGTGATTGCCCCTTGCCGATGTTTGGCCTCGATTGCCCAGAAGTCCGAGGGCCGGTCGCCAGTAGTCACGATATCGACTTCGTAGCTGTCGGGGCCTTCGCCATAGTGCCCCGAGGCATCATCCACCCGTACCCTCCCCGCGCTCCGCACGACCGGCAAGCGAACCTCTCCATCTATTCCAAACAGCTTGCCTTCAACGGTGTGCCCGTTGAACTGACGAGCGACGTTCTCCACGCGACGCTCGAACAAGGTGCCCATCTCCTGCCGGTCCTGGCCGTGTTGGGCCTCATACCACGCGATGAGCCGCTGGATCGCTCTCGCACTGCGCGACATGGCCTCCGGATCGCGTCTCTCCGGCTCCACAACGAGCCATAGGGCGAAGACCGGGTCAGGCATCTCCAGCACGCCAGCGGCTTCCCGCAGGAAGTCGGTGTCGATCAAGAGATTGATCGCCTTGTGTATCTGCGTGTGCGCGTGATGGCGCCGGAGTCGACGCTCGATGCTGGCTCGCGTGATAGGCTGCCAGCGCGCCACCTGGCGCAGAACGGCCTCCAGGGTATTGCGCATCCCCTCGGCATCGGTACGCAGTGCCGTTTCCATCAGGTAGCGGCAGTTCTGGCCGATATTGGCGACCCTTCCGACGATTTCCTGGTAGAAGGCGATATCCACGATATCCGGCGTGATTCGGCCATCTGCCGTACGCGCAACCTGCCGGAGTGTCTCAATGGCGAACGACCGAGCGAAATCCTCAGGGCTGGAGACGACCTCGTCCAAGGGGAGGTAAGCGATGGCGGATCTGGGATGGCGCCGTCGCACCTCGTCTAGGAGCAAAGTCTTCCCGATGCGGCGCAGGCCAAGGAGGGCGACGTGTCGTCGTCGCCCAAGGGCAAGGGCTTCCAGCAGTGCGTCGAACTCCGCCAGCTCGGAGACTCTGTCGACGAACAGGGGCTCAAGAGGAACCAGAGCGAGCATGCAGCGGACCTCCGATTTGCTACCGCAGCATATTGTACGGCTTCAGCGTACATTTTGCTACAGCAGCAAGGCGATGCAGTTGTCGGTGAGGCAATTGCCCCGACGATGCCACCAGAGCGGCGCTGAGAGCCAACCAACCGCCAGGGCGCCAGGGACGACGCCGAGAAGGTCGGTTGTTTGCCTGGTCAATGCCTCTGCAAACCGTTCTCTGGTGGACCCGGCGTCATGGAACACCCCGGTACCTGGCGATGCCCTCTACCGGATGGACCAGACCCTGAACGATGTGTCCCAGGACCATCATCTCCGGGTTCCGACAGAACGACTCCACGTAGGTCTTGAGGAGCCGGGACTCCCGCAGGATGTCCGGATCGCTCGAAAGGTGGTCGACCAGCTCCTGGGAGACCAGCACCACGAGCTTCGCCCGGGCACGCGACGCCATCACGTTGAAGCGGTTCAGGCTCAGAAGGAACTCGTCCTCGTCCGCGATGGCGTCCGGATCGCCCAGCGCGAAGGTCGCGATGATCACGTCCCGCTGCTGGCCCTGGAACCGTTCCACGGTGTCGACGGCGTCTCGGATGGCCGACTGCGGGACGGCCATGCCGGCGAACACCTGCTGCAGCCGACCGACGATAAGCCCTTGCTGGGCTCGGTGCGGCGTGACGACGCCGACCGCCTTCGCCCAGAACTCGCCCGGCGCATACGGCTCGTCCACGGTCGGAATGAGCATTCCGGTGGCGGGATCCCGCTCGTTCACGAGCTGCTTGCCCAGCCGCCCGGCGAGGATGTGGATCAGGGCGGCCACGGCGTCCGCCTCGAAGGCGTTCCACTGGCTGCTGCGCCCCTCGCGGTAGACGAAACAGACCGCCGGACGATCCGGGTCGAGGAGCGCCGACCATTCGGGCGTCCAGTAGAGCATCTCGGGCCAGTCGGCCGGCCTGGAGCCGGGCAGCGGCTGGACGAAGTGCAGTCGGAGGTCCGGCGAGTAGCTGCGCAGGCCGGACAGATAGCCGGCCCGGTGGGCGAACGCGACCAGGGTGGCGTTGGACCGATAGCTCTCGGTCAGCATGATCGGCGTGAGGCCGTGGACCGATTCGCAGAAGGCGTAGATCGAGCCGACCATCGCCTCGAGGCCGGCCGGCGCTTGGGCCTGGTGGATCGGCGGGAGCTGCTTCGGGTCGCCGGCCAGGACAACGCTCCCGCCCGCCGCGAGGGAGCAGAGCGCGACGATGGCGTGGTTCACGTCCATCTGCGACGCCTCATCGATGAGGATCAGGTCGAACCATTCCTGCTGCGCCGAGCCTCCCTCGATCGTCATGAGATTGTGGACCTGCTCCGGCGGCGCTCCGACGATGGTCACTCCATCCGGCTCCGCAAGTCGGGCACGGAGCGCCGTGACGGCAGGCGACGGCTGGCGCCGATTCAGCGGGACGTCGACCGCCGGCGGGACGCCCGGCTGCGGCTGCTGAAGGTACGACCGGAGGCGGACGATCGCCACCGCCTCCGACGACAGGAGCGTCTCCGCCCACCGGACCACGGGCAGGAGGACGTTGTCGACGGCGGTGTAGGTCGAGGCGCAGACGAGGATGCGGATCGGCCGCCGCTCGGCGAGCGCGGCCAGTGCTGCGCCCAGAACGACCGCCGCCGCCGTCCGGCTCTTGCCGGTGCCCGGCGGCCCCCAGAGGAGCTGGAGCCGGTGGGTGAGCGCTGCCGTCCATGCCTCCCACTGAACGCCGTTCAGGCCGAACTCCGCCTGTTCGAGCGCGGTGCGGGCCGGGTCAAGCGACCGGTTGACCGGCGATGCGGCCATGGCCGGACCGTTCCAGAGCACATCCGCGACGGGGGTCGGGGGCGTACGGCGAGCGCCTTTGCCGATCAGGAGGCCGACGGCCTGCTGGACGAGCGGCGATTGCTGGGCGGCGAGCGGGTTGCCGATCGCCTGGAGCGCCTTCAGGAGCTTCGGCGTGAAGTAGTCGTGGTAGGTGGGATCGAGGACGGCGTTCTGGGAGAAGTCGGCGATCCCTGCCGCTTCGAGATCGTCCAGCCACGTCGCAGACCGGCCGTTCGGGTCCAGGGCCATGAGCCCCAGGTCCCGATCCAGGGCGACGACCGTCACCTGGGTGATCTCCTCGACGCGCGTCCCCGGATTGGGGACGTTCGGCTCGAGCGCGGTGCCCCGGGCGAGCGTGGCGAGGCCTCTGTCGAGAAACCCGACCTCCGCCTCGGGTGCCAGGGCGAAGCCAAAGTCTCCCTCACGGGCCTTGACCTCGCGCGACCGAGGCGACAGGGTGTACACCCGGCGATGCGGTGCCGGCCCGATCTTGAGCTTGCCCAGCGCTTCCTGCTCGGCCGCGCCCGTGAGCCGCTGGACGAGCCGGGCGCTGTGGAAGCGCGCCTCGCGCTCGTGCGGCGGCATCGCCCGGACCGTGTGGACGTCCAGTGCGGCCAGCGCCGCGTCCAGTTTGGCGAAGGCGTGCCAGAGCTGGCCGTCGGCGCTCACCCGGCTCTGGCGTGTGGGCGGCCCGATCGCGATCTGCGGCGCCACCTGCGCCAGCCGGTTCCCCAGGTCGCTCTGCAACCGCTCGGCGACGGTTTCGAGCGCGTTGAGCCGCTTGACCACCGTCTCTTGCAGGACGGTCACCTGGTCGGACCAGTGGCGCGGCCGAGTGGCCCGCGTCCAGATTCCGTGCGCCCGCTCAGACGGGATCTGGTCCGAGAGCGCGTCCTCGAACAGGGGGTGGACGCTGAAGTTCGCAACGTTCTCGGGAAGGTCTGGCCGGTGGTAGACTCGGGCGACGGCGAGGAGCGAGTAGTAATGGGCGATGGGCGCGGCGAGAACGCACCGGGCGACCTCGCGGACGATCGTGATCGGCGACCGGCGGGTGGCGAGCGCAGGGTTCGGCAGGAGCTGCTCCGGCGGGAAGAGCCAGGCGAGGTGCTGGATCGACTGGTTCGCCAGGATCGCGGGGAGGTGCCGGCCGACGACCCGCGCCAGGTGCTCGTACTGGAGCGAATCCCAGAGATAGACCTGCATGGTGGTGTCCTGGGAGCGCGATCGGGCCCACGTCAGGATGTCGTTGATCGCCTCGAGGAAGGCGAGCAGCTCGCGCTGCTCCACCGCGACGTCCCGCTGGTCCACGACCAGAACCCGCGCCTTCCACGACTGCGTTGCTCGCGGCGTCAGGTCCGTCGAGCCGTACGGGCGCGGCTCGACCCAGAACGCCTTCAGCCCGAAGGCGACCGTGATGGCGCTGCTGGCGTCGAAGTCGGTGGAGAGGTAGAGTCTGAGGTCGGCCCAGCGCGGCATGACGGCCGAGGTGCCGCTGTCCGCGGGGATCTCCGGCTGCTCGGTCACCAGTGCGTTCGCCCGCCGTGGGACGACGCTGCGGCCGGCGCGCAGCGTCTGATGCGCGTCGAAGACGGCGTCCGCCGGCAGCCGCGCCGCCAGGCCGGCCACGGTCTGGACGCCCCGACTCCGAAGCGCCGCGCCTGCGCCCCGGCTGACGAAGGCGACACGGCTCAGGTGGTCGTCGTGGAGGGCCGTTGGCATGCAGTGGGCCGGGTGGGCCGTCGGCTGTCCGTGCGCGTCGATCCAGGGGTAGCCCAGGTATTCGCACTGCTTGCACCGATGGTCGACGTGCCAGGGAAGGTCAGGCCAGTCCGCCGACAGGACCTCCGGCACGACCTCTTGAAGGAACCGCCGGATACGGTACGCCAGCACCTCGAAGGGGACCGGCTCCAGGTCCTCGGCCAGCGCCGGGCGAAGGTCGTCGAGCGTCGGCGTCTTGCCCTCCTTCACCAGCGCACGGTACGCCACCGTCAGGCGCGCGGCGTCGTGCGACCCCGGCCAGACGGCCCCATCCGGCACGACGGCGTACGCGTCGTCGATCTGCCGATCGACGAGCCAGGCGGCGAGCGCCATCGTGTAATAGGCGACCTCGGCGAAGTACCCGGTGGATGGCCTGGCCGTCAGCTTGATGTCGATGACGCGGAGCTGCCGGCGCTGGTCCCCGGCCGGGAGCGGCTCGACGTCTCCGGCGGGCAGCACCCGCGTGGAGAATGTGCCCGGTGGCAGCACCTCGACAAGGTCCGGCCGCACGTGGCCGAAGGCCAGGCCGTGTGCCGACACCAGCCCGGCCAGGTCGAGGGCCTGGACGAACGCAGCGCCGATCTCGAACTCCGCCTCGACCAGGAACTGGCCGGGCTTCGCCTGGACGAGCGCATCGAGAAGCGGCACCGGCTGGTAGCGAATCCGGCCGGTCGGCTGGACCGTCGCCCTGCCGACAACGGCGCCGGCGCCGAAGGTCTCGGTCAGGTCGTGGAGCTTTGCCGCCTGCCATTCCTCGCCGGCCTGGGCAAACTGCTCCAGGCCGGGCCGCGGCGGCTGGGGCGGCGGCATGTGCAGGGCCGCGCGCTCCGCCTGGTGCGCTTTCGTCGCCGGCGAGAGGGAAAGCCGGAGCTGGCGCTTGCACTCGGACGTGACGTACTTCGACAGGACTTCCTTGGTCAGGTGTGGCATCGTGGCATCTCCTCGCTCGGTGGCTCCTCGGCAAGAGCGGCGGCAAGCGGTCGTCCGGCGTCGTCCTCGGACGGTTCCGGGGGAAACATGCCCAGCGCGCTGGCGACCAGGCAGGCACGGAAGAAGCTCTGGCGATCGGCAGGACCGAAGTCCGACGCCGGGTCGGCGGCGAGCCTGGCCGCCCACCGGGCGTAGTGGGCGCGGGCCTGCCGGGCGGCCCCGCCGGAAAGTGTCGTCGGGTCGGGCTCGACCGAATCGGCGTGGCGGGCGACAAAGACGGCGTCCCATCGACTCGTCCCACGGCGGGCGTGGAGGCCGCCGCGCCCGTCGCCGAGCAGCGGGAAGACCTGGATGACCCGAAAGCGGCCACTCGCCAGGGCGCCCGCCAGGGCGCTCCAGGCGGCGGCCGTCCGGTGGCGGTAGGTGAAGACGAGCCGGCCGGTCGGGATCAAGACGCACGCGATCTCACGGAAGCAATCGCCCAGCGCCAGCTCGAACGCCCGGGTCGCGGCGGCGTCTCGCCGCCGTGCCGTGAGGCTTTCGCTCAGCGCCGACGGTCCGTCGCCATCGGCAGGCGCCAGGCCGAAGCGCTGGAGCCAGGGCAGGAAGAAGTCGGACAGCTCGGCGTAGGCGATGTTGTCGAAGTACGGCGGGTCCGTCAGGACGAAGTCCACGGACGCGTCGGAGATCGCGACCAGGCGCCGGGCGCTGCCGTGGATGATCCGCGCCGCGCCCGGCCGGCTGGCGACCGGGCGAAAGCCGCCGGCCCGATCCGGTTCCAGCGGCCGGCGGACGGACGCCACGGCCCGCTGAATCTGGCGGACGGCGTTCGGGAACGTGCCCCGGCCGGTGCCGTCGAGCCAGGGGTTGATCTCGACCGGCCGGGTGATGTGCCGATAGGCCCGAATCGAGAAGAGCGGTGCCAGCCGGCGCCAGCCAGACGCGTACGAGGTGAGCATGCAGTTCGTCGTCAGGTGGTCGCTGAACGCCAGCGCCAGGGCGCGCCGCGCCGGCTCGGGCACGCCATCGATCGCCTCGGCGAGCAGCGACAGATGAAGGAGCTGGCGCGGATTGAAGAGGTCCCGGTAGTGCTCGTAGCCGTAGGCGATGAGCCGCCGGTCGGAGCGACCCTCGCGGGGGATACGCCGCTCGGGGATGCCCGTGACCGCTCCGTCGGCTCCCAGCCGCGCCGCCAGCGCCCGCCGGCTCTCGTCCAGAACGGCAAGGTCGGCGGACGTCGCGGCCTGGAAGTGCCGGTCGGCCAGGCCGACTCGCCGTCCGACGTCTGCGCCCAGCGTCTCGAGCGCAAAGAGCCGCCAGGCCGGCGGACGGCCCGTCCGGGGCGCGACGTCGATCAGCCGCTCGCGGGTGCCGCAGTGCGGACACGTGAGGCGGCCCAGCCGGACCGGGCCGGCCGAGATCGGCGTCGTCGCTCCGCATTGTTCACACCCGAGGAGCTGCGCCGACCGGTCGAGCACCGCGACGTGATGGCACTGCCGGCAGAAGGCCCACTGCCGGCTCCCTGCCGCTTCATGAGCGAGCCGGTAGTGCGGGTGTACCTCGATCGGCTCGGCGCACCGGGTACATTCGACGACCTGCACCCAGAACGCGTGGAGGATAGTCCGGGGCGCCCCGTCGGCCGCCGTCGTCCGATAGAACGGAGCCATCAGGGCGCCAACCGACCGTTGCAGCTCGGCGAGGATAGGGAGCAGGTCCGGAGTCTCCCCCGCGTGGGTCTCGAACTGGGTGATGGCGCAGGCGACCGGATCGACGTCGACGCCGACGACGTTGGCCCCGAGGCGCTGCGCCTCGACGACCGACGTACCGCCGCCGACGAAGGGATCGAGCACCGTGCGCCCGCGCCAATCGGTGCCGTCGTAGTAGGGCTGCCAGAGATCGGCGGCGGCGGGCAGGGCGGCGGCGGTGAGGAGCGCGCGGAACGCCGACGGGAAGCGGCGCGCGAACCAGCGATGCACCTGGTAGATCGGCCGGGGCCGCCAGCCTTCCCGTCGGGCGAGCACCGCCAGCTCCGTGACCGGAAGGGCGCCGGCGTCCAGCAGCGAGAGCGTGTCGGCCATACGCCTCTCAGGACGGTTCTCAGGATAGCCAGTCGGATTCACGCCAGCACCATTCTACCGCTGGCGCCGTCGACGCTCAATGTGGTGCGCCTTGTGGTACAATAGGCTGCGCGCCGAGGCGAGGTGGGTCTGGGTACAGGCATGGATGCTGGACATGCAGAGCCGAAGGTGGGGAGGTGGCGTCTGAACACGCGGCTGCTCAGACAAGCGTCCATTGTGCTCCCGATCGTGTTCCTGATCCTCGTCGACGTCCTGCGACATACCTTCCTCGCCCAGCAGTTGCACACGCTCCCCGGCTTCCTGGCGACCTACCTCGTCATCGCCGCCGGCGTCGTCCTCTTCGCGTACACCATCTTCGACCTCGTCACCAGCCTGCAGGCGAAGGTCCGTGAGCAGAACCGCCGGCTCTCGGCCATCAACGCCATCGCCGTCGCCTCGGCCCAGAAGCCGGAGCTCGACGAGCTCCTCGAGACCGGCCTCGACCACGTCTTAGAGGTGATGACCGCCGACGCCGGGCTCATCTGCCTCGTCGACGCCGAGCGGGAGGAGCACACCGCCCATTCCCATCGAGGGCTCTCGCCCGAGATTGTCGGCAAGATCCGGCGGGTCAAGCTGCAAGACGACACGATTGCCGGCGAAGTGGTCCGGACCGGACGGCCTGTCGCGCTGGAGCGGACGTTTGATGACCCCCGGGTCGCCGAGGCTGCAAGACGCGAGGGCATCCGCTCGTCCATTACTGTCCCTCTCAAGTCGGAGGGAGAGGTCAACGGGCTGCTCGTCGTCGCGACCCGAACCGAGCGGCACTTTACGCCGGCCGACCAGGATTTCCTGGCCGCCATCGGCGGCCAGCTCGGCATGGCGACTCGGAATGCGCTCCTCTTCGAGCGGTCCCAGCGCAGAAATCGAGAGCTCGGCGCCCTGGCGACGGTTGGCCGGGCGGCGACCTCCTCGCTCGATCTGGACGAGCTCCTGAGCAAGTCGCTGGACACGATTCTCGAGGTCACCTCGGCCGACACGGCCGAAATCTGGCTGACCGACGAGGATGGGCTCGCTATGGCGGGCCATCGCGGCGCCCACCCTGAAGCCTTCCTCGATCGGGCGCACTTCTCCATCGGCGAGGGGCTCCCCGGCAGTGCCGCCATCAGCCAGTCGCCCATCCTCGTCCACGATCTTCCGGCCGACCCCAGGTTCCTCCGCCAGGAGGCGATCAAGGCCGGATACCAGACGTTCTGCGCACTGCCGTTGCGATATCAAGACCGGCTCGTCGGCGTCCTGGCGGTTGCTGCCCTGTCGCCCGACGCGCTGCGGCGGCCCGGCGAGGTTCATCTTCTGGAGGCGATCGGCGAGCGCGTCGCAGTTGCCATCGCCAACGCCGAGCTCCACCGGCAGGTCCAGCATCTGGCGGTTCAACAGGAACGCGAGCGGATCGCCCGGGAGATGCACGACGGGATGGCCCAGGTCCTCGCCTACATCAATACGCAGACGCTCGCCGTGAAGAAATTCCTGGCAGATGGTCGGGTGAGCGACGGAACTGACGAGCTGGCAAGAATGCAAGAGACGGCACGGCAGCTCTATGCCGACGTGCGCGAGGGGATCGTCGGGCTGCGGACGGCCTCGCAGATGGGGCGCGGCCTTCTGCCGGCCCTCGGCGAGTACCTGGAGCTCTACCGGGAGATGTCCGGCGTCGCCGTCCGGCTCGAAGCCTCGCCGGAGATCGCGCAGTTGCGGGTTCCTCCCGCCGCCGAGCTCCAGCTCATCCGCATCGTCCAGGAAGCGCTCAGCAACGTCAGGAAGCATGCCAGAGCGACGACGGCGAGCGTAGCGGTCGGCCGGAACGGGAACGGCCTGTCGGTCGCAGTGGCCGACGACGGTCAGGGCTTCGATCCGGCGAACCTGGCACCCACCGGCTGGCCCAGGTTCGGCCTTCAGACGATGCGAGAGCGCGCCGAAGCGGTTGGCGGCCGTTTCGCCATCGAGACGAGCCCTGGTCAGGGCACGAGAGTCGTCGTCCATGTACCCCTGCCGCCAGAGCAGCGGGGGGAGCTGTGAAGATCCTCCTGGCCGACGACCACGCCCTCTTTCGGGCCGGGCTCGCCAGCCTGCTGCGCGCCTGGGGCTTCGAGGTCATCGGCGAGGCCGGCGACGGCAAGGAGGCCATCGCCAAGGTGCGCGCATTGCACCCGGATGTCGTCTTCATGGACATCAGAATGCCGAACGCCAACGGCCTCGACGCCACTCGGGCCATCAAGGCCGAATTCCCCGCCGTCAGAGTCGTCATCCTCACCGTTTCTGACGACGAGCAGGACCTCTTCGAGGCGATCAAGAGTGGCGCCGAGGGCTATCTGCTCAAGAATCTCCGGGAGGAGGAGTTCGCCCAGCTCGTCGGCCAGCTCAGCCGGGGCGAGCCGACGATGTCCCCCGGCCTCGCCAGGAAGCTCCTGCTCGAGTTTGCCCGCCTCAAGACGATGCAGCGCCCCGCCGGCGCCGAAGCCGACCTGACCGACCGCGAGCGAGAGGTGCTCGAGCTCGTCGCCGGCGGCGCCGGAAACAGGGCGATTGCAGCCAGTCTCTTCATCAGCGAGAACACGGTGAACTTCCACATGAAGAACATCCTCGGCAAGCTGCACCTGCGCAACCGCGCCGAGGTCATCGCCTGGGCCGTCCAGCACGGGTTCAGTCGCCGTCCCCTCGAGTAGTCAGGATCCCCACTGCGAAACGGGGCCTGGCACCCGCCCCTGGCGGTGCCAGGCCCCGTTTCGCGACCTCACCCTACAGATGCTGGTAGCTCCGAGACCTACCCGAGTTGGTAGCCCTGGCCCTACCGGTGCCGGGTTGATCTGTAGGAAGGGGGCAGGTTTCGCTGTGGGAAACCTGCCCCCTTCCTGTAGGGAGAAAACCACTGTAACGGGTGTTCTGTTCCGGCGGCCCGCGCCGTACACTGGCTCCATCGGGTTACCGAGGAGTGGCTTGATGCGAGCTACACGGGTCGTTCTGCTGAGCAATCGTTCTCTCCTGGCTGCCGGAGTGCAGCGTCTTCTTCAAGGAGTTGACAGCCTGGATCTCTGTATCGTGGCAGCCGGGGAGCCGGACGCCATTTCCACGCTGCGCCGACCGGCTCCCGAGGTGATCGTGCTGGACGCGGGTGATCCTTCGCTGGGCGAGGGCGTCATCACCCACTTGCTTGACCAGTATCCCGACGCGAGGGTGGTTGCTGTGGACCTGAACCGAACAGAGATCGAGGTGTACAGAGTGCGCCGCGTCGGCGCGACCGACCTCGATGGGCTCCTGCAGGCGATCCGGGGCAGGCGGTTGGGCAGGAAAGAGTCCGGCCAGAAAACGACCGATACGGTCGAAAGTGGAGAGGAAGGTGAGGCGATAGGCCGATAACAACCCGCGGAACTGGCAAGAGAACCTCAGCTCATGACATGAAAGGAGAAAGAACGTGTCGCAACGCATGATCAAACGACCTCTCTTCCGTGGCGGCGTCCTGATAGCGCTCTTCGTGCTGCTGGCGGCAGCCTGTCAAGGCCCCGGCCAGGAGGCCGCTGCGCCGAAGGCCGCAGCCCCTTCCACCGTGGTGCAGGCCGGCCAGCTTCAGCCTTCCCCGGCAGGCGCCCAGCCAAGCGGATGGGACACGAAGGAGTCTATCAGAGGGGGGCTGAAGCTCGTCGCCACGTATGACTCCAGCGGGCCCGATGCCTGGAGCGCCAAAGACCACCCAATGGTGTACTTCAGCAGCGAAGGTGGGAACGACCTGTACGCGGGTCTGCACATCGTCGACGCCGCCAGCAAGACGGTGGTCGCGTCGGCGCGGTACGAGCTGGGTGCCTACAAGGTCTCGCCGCATACCGTGGGCGTGTCGCCTGACGGGAAGTGGGCGTATCTGCAGGGCGGGCGCACGGTGGACGGGAAGAACGAGGACGTGACCCTCATCGTCAACGCCCGGACCCTGAAGCTGGACAAGATCCTGAAGCAGGAGAGCCTCTTCCAGGGGGCCACGCGTGTCCAGCGGCTTCACCACGTTATTTCTTTCGTCGACACCAAGGGCCAGGACCGCGTCGTGTTGGAATACGGGTTCGGCTCGAGCGGCGGCCCGCATTTCCTGATCGACCCCAAGGAGAACAACAAGGTGGTGATGGCGATCACCACTGAGGACACCGGGTACTGGATGGGCCACCCGTTCCTGACCGTGGACCCGGCGCGCAAGTTCCTCTACGTGGGCCTCAAGATGGCCGCGTGGGCGGACCATACGAAAGACGTGGGTGGGCTCGCGAAGATCAACCTGGATACGCGCGCGGTCACCATCATCCCCGGCGTTGGGGAGCATCTCATCGGCATGTCCCATACGGCGGACGGCAAGTTCCTCTACGTGAACGACGGCCACGATAGCATGGTCTACAAGATCGACACCGAGAAGAACGAGGTCGTCGGGAAGACCAGCGCCGGTGTGGCCGGACCGTACGGCCTCGCCCTCAACTGGGACGAGACCGAGCTTTTCTCCGTCGGCAAGGGCGAGGGGAGCCACAACACCGGTTCGGTGCTGGGGGTCATCGACCTCGTGGACTTCAGGACCAAGCGTGGCATCATCAACCCGATCCCCCTTGGAGGGGAGGGGAAGGTCGCAAGCATCGACCATGCGCTCCTGCACCCGGACCCCAAGCTGAACGAGCTCTGGGTCAGCAACATGGCCGGCGATCAGACCATCGTGCTGGACCTGAAGACCCGGACGGTGAAGGCCCGCATCCCCACCCCCAACAAGGGGAACACCCACTCGGGCGCGTTCGTGCAGTACAACGCGGACTGGACCGGCAAGGTGCTGGCCGACCACGGCGGCCCCCAGCCGGAGCAGTATGCCGCCAGGGCGGCGGCGGTCGCCGCGCCAAAGAAGCAATAGGGATATGGGCGTCGCCTCCAGCCCTGGAAGGGCTGGAGGCGACGTCGCAGAGGAGCAGAGGAGCCCGTCCGATGCGAAGGAACGTGACGATGGCGAGGGGTCTGGTCAGACTGGCAGGCGTGGTGGCCCTTCTGGCTGCCGCCTGCGGTCCCTATGCAGTCACCCCACCGGCGCCCACCATGCCCGCGCCGTCGTCCACGCAGGCCCCGCCATCGGGGCTCGCGCCTGCTCCCACGCCGGCCGCCACCGCGCGCTGGCTGCCGGCGGGTGCGCCGGAGCATTGCGTGGCGCCCGAGAAAGGACAGCCGCAGAGCATCGTTGGCACGCCCGCGAGCCCGTACTTCGTCCGGCATCCCATACAGGACAACCCCGACGCCCCAACCGTCGTGTTCCTGGGAGGGGGCTCGGGCAACCGGCGCAGCGCACAGCGGATATGGACCAACTACCTGTCCGGCGGCGCGGGTGTCGACGCCTTTCGCATCGTGCTTCCGTACTCGATCGACGTGGAATACCTCGACTACTACGAGGCGCGGCGTACATTCAAGGTGGTGGACGAGGTACTCGCCTGCTACGGCGGCGACCCCGCGCAGGTCCACCTCGCCGGCTTCTCCAACGGCGGCTATGTCGCCTTCGAGCTGATGCTTGAACACCCCGAGCGCTTCGCGACGCTGCTGGGTGCCCCCGGGTTGTTCCCGCGGCCAACAACACCGGAGCAATGGGCCAAGGCGCTGTGCGGCCACGCGGTCTTCAACGGGGTCGGCGCTCAGGACGAGGACTGGAAGCAGGACGTGAGGACCACCCACGAGGGCTTGCTGAAGATGGGCATCGCGTCCGTGTACGTGGAGTTCGAGGGCCAGCGGCACTCCCTCAACGAGGCGTTCGACGAGACAGTGTTGTTCGACTTCTGGCGGGCCAATGGGCCCGACAGGGCAGCGAAGTCGACGGAAGGCAAGAAAGGTTGCTGAACCCAAGCGGCGCATCAGAGATCTGCCGGATGCACCACCAAGAGAAGGAGAGACGACGTTGAAGAGGGACCTGGTCAGGCTGGTTGGCACTATTCTAGTGGGAGGCGTCACACTCGCCGTGCTGGCTGCCTGCGTAGGGCAAACCTCAGCCGCATCCGTACCCAGGACCACGGCGGCAACCGTGCAACCCGCGTCCGCTGCTGCCTCGGCCCCCACATCCGCAGTAGGTGCGTCGGCACTAGCCACGCCTGTGCCTACCGATGATCCCCTTGCAAGAGGAAAGCTCCTCTTTGACAAGACGGCTGGTGGAATGGGATGCGCCCAGTGCCACGGGCTAGATGGAAAAGGAAACGGACCTGCCCAGGTGAATGCCCCCAACATTCGGGGCAAGAATGAGGGCGATCTTCGCACCGCTATCTCAGGCGGTGTGCCGATGATGAGCTTCGTCAAGCTGAACGATGAAGAGATCACGGCGGTGGTCGCGTATCTCACGTGGCTGAACACGCAGCCATAGATCGGAATCTCTGGAAAGGAAAGGAGAACAGAGCCATGCGTGCGACCGTCTCTCAGACCCAGCCGACCCGGAGCATCGACCAGTGGCTGTTCAAGCCCCTGCGCCGGGCGCTCCGACTCGATCTCCTGATCGTCGCCGCCGTCGGAGCGGTCGCCGCACTCCTCCTGGCCACCGGGGTGCTCGCTCCGACCGTTTCCCCTGGAGCCGCCGTCCGTTCGGACGGCGGCTCCCGAAGCCAGCAGGAAATGGTCGCCAGCCTGACTCGCTACGGGCTCCGGCCCGAGGGGACCCACCCGGAGGTCAGCGCGCTGCTCGTGACGCGGGAGCTGGTCGCCGGCAGCGGGAACGAGCAGATCCTCGACGGCGTCAAGGAGCCGTCCCTCCTGCTCTACCTGTCTGAGGAGAACCACGACGATCTCCCGTTGCGAGCACCGGAGCCGCTCCTCGGCCTGGCCGGCGGGGGCCTCGACGGCTCCCGGCAGCGGCCGGCCGACGTTCGAGTGCTCAGCGATTCCCCCCACCACCGCGCCCTTGTGGTCCGCTACAGTCTCACCGGCTCGCTCGCCCACCTCAGCCATGGGATGGGGGAGCGACTGGAGCTGGTCTTCTCGGCGCCGGCAGGCTCGTCCAACCCGGATACGGTCCTCACCTGGGACCTGCCGCTCCGGTACGGCGCCGGCGGCCTCCCGGCCAATCCGGTGCTGACCGGCCAGCGCGATCTGGCCGGCCCGGCGTCCGTCGCCTCCGGATCGTCGCTCAGCCTCGCGATCGTGCTCGGCATGTTCGGCGGGATGCTTGCCTCGATGTGGCCGTGCCTCTTTCAACTGACTGTCTACTTCATCCCGAGCCTGGCCGGGCTCTCACTGGCGCAGGAAACCGAGCGGGGCGCCCCGGGGATCCAGCGGCAGGTGCTCAAGACCGCCGGCTTCTTCGTCGCCGGCATCGTCATCGTCTACACTGCGGCCGGTGCGATCATCGGGCTGGCCGCCCAGTCGTTCTCCGGAACCGAGGTGTTCCAGACGTGGCAGCGGCCGGTATCGGCGATCGCCGCCCTCGTCATGATCGGAATGGCGGTGCGGGTCGCGATCCGGGCCCGGGCGCCGCTGGTGTGCAAGATGCCGTTTCTCTCGCACGTCGGTGGGAAGGGCGCCCCCGGTCCGGTCGGCACCATGCTCATGGGCCTGGCCTTCGCGACCGGCTGCATGACCTGCTTCGGCTCGGCGCTGGTGCTCGGCTTCCTGATGTACACCGTCTCGAGCGCGTCGATGCTGACCGGTGCCCTGCTCCTCTTCTTCTTCTCGCTCGGTATCAGCATTCCGCTGGTCGGGGCGGCGCTCCTCCTGGCCCGCCTCCTCCCCCTCCTCGATCGGCTCGAGCGGGTCGCCCCCTGGATGGCGCTCGCCAGCAGCGCCATCATGATCGCCTTCGCGGTGCTGCTCCTCACCGGGCAGTACCACGCGGTGAGCGGCGTCTTCGTGCGGACGGTGATCGGCGGGTAGGAGCGGCGGGAACGGGTTTCGGGTCTGTGGTTTCTGGTTCGAGGGAGATCGACGCAGCCCCAAACCAGAAACCTCGTCGCGTCTCTGCGGTTCGTTTCGTTCTGCCTTGAGCGGTATGCGCAGGGATTGACCAAGCGACTGCCCTGTATTCTTGGCGTCTGCCTTGGCGATCTTGGCGTCTTGGCGGCTCGTTGTCTCTCGGCACCGCTCTACGCGCAGCCGGGAAACGGCCCCATCGGGATGAGATCGATCACGTAGCCGAGGTAGCCGTTGAAGACGGCGCTGACCCCGGCCCGGGACGTCCACCAGCGGTCGAGGGCAACCCGCCGGTCCTCGTAGGCGACGACCTGGGCCTCGAGGCCGGCCGGCGCCAGGAAGGCGGTCCAGACGCGCTGGAGCCGCCTCGTCTCCAGTTGGGGCGCCATGAGGATCAGGCGCCGGAAGCCGTGCTCCACTGCCGTCTCTCGAACAGCCTCGGCGTACTTCTCCATGGTGCATGGCCGCCGCTCGACGACGACCAGCGCGGCGTCGGGCACCGCCACGAGGGCCAGCTCGCGCCGCGCCAGGTCGGACCACTGGTCGACCCCGGTCCCCGGCGGTCCGTCGATGGCGCCGTTGCTCACGAGCAGATACCCGACCGTGCCACGCCGCCAGAGGCCGACGGCCTCCCGGAAGCCGTGCCGGCTCATGTCGGGCGTCAGGACCACTGCATCGGCCGGGCGGGCCGGCGCTTCCTGGACCAGTATGCCCGCAAGCGGCACGAGCACCAGGGCGGGCGCGGCGGTCGTGACGGCGCCCAGCAGGAGCGCGCCGATGAGCAGGACGAGGGCGGCGATCACCCGGCGCCCGAGCGGGCGGTGGGTGCCCGGCGGCACGCCGGGTCGGCCGGTCGTTTCCAGGGGTCCTCACAAAACGGCGAAGGGGAGAGCGCCGTGCGGCGCTGCCCCCTTCGCTTTGTCCGGCCTCGGCGGGCCGGTGGTCAGATCGTGCCTGTCCAAGTCGATCTGTAAGCCGAGTTCTGTACCCCTTGCGGGGCGGCGGCCATCTCTCTCGGGCGACCGTTACCGGCCGTCTCTAGCAACCTACCCGAGGACAGGACGGACACGCCCTTCGGCAAGGGGAAACCCCTCGCCTGGTCCTCCTATTTGGTCTTGCTCCGAGTGGGGTTTGCCAGGCCAGCCCATCACTGGACTGCCGGTGGGCTCTTGCCCCGCCTTTTCACCCTTACCATCGCCGACCGAGCCTCCCGCCGATGGCGTCTCGCCTCGTATCGGGCCATCCGCACGGAGCTGGGCAGGCGATGGCGGTATCTTTTCTGTTGCACTTTCCGTCGGGTCACCCCGCCTGGGTGTTACCCAGCACCCTGTCCGTGGGAGCTCGGACTTTCCTCGAGCCCGAAGGCTCGCGGCCACCCGACCGGCTTGGACAAGCACCTAAGTGTACCATAGGCGAACAGTCGGACGCAAGCAAACAGAGCGGCAGGGCCTCAAGGTCTTTCTCTAGGTCACTTCGCCCCATGCCGGCACTCAACGCGTCAATGGCCCGTCTGACACGGGCCTGATCCCCAGGAGGCAGTCGCTTGAGCTCCTTCTCGGCCCTTGGAGTGATGGCGACTCGCCACGTCGACCCATCAGTCACGGGCCAGTTCCTCGCGCACTCGCTCCCAGGGACGGGCCTCACCGCGCAGGTACTCCCGCCATGCCTCAGCGGCTTCCTGGTCCTCTTCCGGCGTGGCCGGCTCGTCATCCTCCGGCGCCTGGTGAAGTGCGCGCAGCACCGGGTCGCAACCGACGTTCCGCAGGTATTCAAGGAATCGCAGGGCGGCGTGCAACTCGCTTTCGGGCAGCTCCTCCACCAGCCGATGGAGTCGCTCTTTCGTCGTCATGATCTGATCCCCCTTTTGGCGATCTTGGCGTCTTGGCGGTTCGTTCTCTCTCGGCACCGCTCTAGGTCCTGGCGTCCAGCGCGCGATTGGCCAGGGCATCGGCCTCACGGTTGCGTTCACGGGGCACGTGGACGATCTCGACCCCGTCGAGCTCGCCGAGCAGGCGCATGGCCCGCTCGTAGAGGGGGAGCAGGTCGGGGTGGCGGACCCGGTACCGGCCGGTGAGCTGGCGGACGGCCAGCTCGGAGTCGAGGCAGAGACGAAGCCACCGGGCCCCCAGCCGCCGCGCTTCTTCGATGCCCGCCAGCAGCGCCCGGTACTCGGCGACGTTGTTCGTCGCCCGGCCGATCCGCCGGCCGAAGGCGGTCAGCCGCCGCCCGGCTCCGTCGTCGACGACCACGCCGATCGCCGCCGGCCCCGGATTGCCACGCGAGGCGCCATCCGTGTAGACCGTGACCCGCTCGACCGGTGCCTCTGGCGTCGTCATCCGGCGTAGAGGATCCGGCCGCAACTGGTGCAGGTCATCGGCGTGGAGGCGCTGCGCACCCGCTGGAACTCGGACGAGGAGAGCGCGATCCGGCAGGCGCCGCACAGGCTCCGCTCCACCCGGGCGACGGCCCGGCCGCCCTTCCGCGGGCGCAGGTGCTCGTACTGGTGGAGGTCGGCCGGGAACACCCGCAGGAGCGCCTGCTCCCGACGGGCCTGAAGCTGGGCGGTCTCCCGGAGGAGCGCCTCCCGCTCGGCCGTGAGTCGCTCCTGCTCGGCTCGCCAGTCCGCCTCGACGCGCGCCAACTCGCCGGCGGCGGCCTGCCGGGCCTGCTGGACGTCCTCGAGCTGCACCATGAGATCCAGCTCGGCGTCTTCGAGCTGGCGCTTGTGTACCTTCAGCCCCTCGATCTCCCGATGGAGATCGTTCAGCTCCTTCGGGTTCCGAACTCTGCCGCTGTACAGCTTCTCGTCCAGCGGCTTGATCTTGGCCTCGAAGTCCTGAACCTCCCACGCCAGATCGCGGACCCGTTTCTCCAGCGATTGAACCGACGAAGCCGTTTCCTGGTGTGCCTGCCGCGCGGCCAGCAGCGCCTCGGTCTCCCCGAGCTGCGCTTCGACGGCCGCCAGCGCCTGGCTCCGCTCGTCGATCGCCGTATCGATGACCTGTAGATCGTACAGCGCCTGGGCGCGGCTCATGGCGTTCTCCCCCCTTGCTCGTGGCCGCCGTCGGGTGCCGAGAGGTCGTTGCGCTTGATCGGGCGAAACAGCGGGGGATGCTGAGCGACGATCAGGCTGTCGCCGACCGACCGAGCCTGGGCGCCGACCCCCGGCGTGACGTCGAGCGTCAGCCGCGCCCCCGCACGCGGGTTGCTCGGATCGCCGACCTGCCAGTCGGGGCTATCCCCCAACGCCGCCCAACGCAGGGGAGCGATGACTTCGACGAGCGCAACGAGATCCTGTAGCCACAGGGCCATGCCGGCCGCTTCCTCCGGATTCGGTGTTTTGAAGCTTTCATGCGTCATTCGTCATTGCGTCATGCGTCGTTCCGTCAGCCATGCCGGCCGCTTTCTCTGGATTCGGTGTTCTGAAGCCCATGTTAGCACACGGTCCGGCTCTCGCACCAATCCGCCTCCAACCAATGGAACACCACAGGACTATTGGTGGGTAGCGCCCGTCCAAAACTGACGTAATGACGCATGACGTAATGACGCATGACGTAATGACGCATGACCCATGACGCATGCTTCGGCCTGCCGCTACGTCGAGAAGCTGATCAGAGCGAGCAGCCCGGCGAGGAGGACGCCGGCCATGCCGATGGTGAGCGCGGTGAACCAGAACCGCGGCGGGAACCCATCGCGCTGGATGGCAACGTACGACCCGAGCGTCAGCAGGGCGAGCGATAGCGCCGAGAGGACCGCGATGAGCTCCAGGATCTGTCCGGTCACCGCCGTCCTCCCAGCTCACGGACGTAGGCGACCAGCGACCAGCGCTCCTCGTCCGTCAGCAGGTTGCGGAAGGGCGGCATCACTCCCAGCCCGTTGGTGATGGACCGATAGAGCACACCGTCGCTCTTGGCCTGCCGATCGGGCGCCGTCAGGTTCGCCACCTGTGTCCCCGCGTTCCGAAACGCGTCGCCGACCGCTCCATCGCCATGGCCGAGCGGCCCGTGGCAGAAGGAGCAGTTCACCGCGTAGAGCGCGGCGCCCCGCCCGACGACCTCGGCCGTCCGGGTGATCGGACTCGTCAGCATCGCCATCTCGGCCGGACCGATTTCGGCCGCCCGCCCGCTGATCGGCACGGACCTGGCCGGCGGATACCCCCGCGTCGGCTCCAAGCGCCGCTGCGACGGCTGGTAATGGAGGTCGGGAAAGACCTCGATGGGGTACTGGCCCGGCACGCAGGCGGCGAGCAAGAGCAACAGGAAGCACGCCGCAAGTGAGGCGGCCATCCGCTCAATCCGCTCCCCGAATCCGTTGACAGCCGTATCCCTCGCCGGCATCCTACCCTCCGCCGGCCCGGATGATGTCGGCGGCACCCGTCTCCCGGAACACCTGCTCGGCGGCGGCGGCGCGGCCCTCGGGACGGGTGACGACGACGCCGACGTATCCCTCGCTGATCCGGGGATCGTAGGGCACCGCGTTCAGATCGGGCAGCCGCGACTCGAAGATGATCCCGATGACCGTGAGGATGATGGCGCCCAGCAGCGTCCCCTCGTACATGATGTTCACCATCGGCGGGATCGAGAGGATCGGCTTGCCGTGGGTGACGAGCGGGTAGGCGAGTTGGGTGCCGGCGGTGATCAGGAGGCCGACGGCGAACCCGCAGATCGCCCCCATCAGCGGAAAGACCCAGAGGCGCTCGCGGGGGTGCGCCTCGCCGAACGCCCCCGGCGGGAACGGCGTGCCGCTGAGGACTTCGTAATCGGCCCGGGTGAAGCCGACCTCTCGAAGCCGGCGCGTCGCGTCGGCCGCCGCCGCCTCGACCGCGAACAGCCCCATGATGGCGGCGCTGCGCCGCCTATCGACCGGGTCAACCATGCGGCACCTCCTCGCCGGCCTCCCGCAGCACGGCCGGCACGTGGGCCTCGCCCACGATCACCTCGGTCACCATCGTTCTCGCTTCCTTCACGTCGAAGATCGGGATGATCGGAAAGACCTTCGAGAAGATCAGGAACCCGAAGCCGACCAGGCCGAAGCCGAACAGCGTCAGGATGTACTCGACAATCGTCGGGCTGTACGAATACGACCACGTGAACGTGAACGCCGACTTGTGCTCCAGGCTGGGGATCACGATCAGGTACCGCTCCAGCCACATCCCGACGTTGACGAGCAGGGTCGTGACGAACATCCCCATGGGGCTCCGCCGGACCCGCCGGAACAGCCAGAGCGGCACCGGGATCAGGTACGCCGTGAACAGGAAGATGGCGAAGAGGAGGCTATACGGCCAGGTGAAAACGCGCAGCTCCCAGGGCCGGACCTCCTCCGGCTCGCCCCCCCAGACGCCGAAGAGGAAGTCGCAGATGTAGAAGTAGAGCCAGGCCGTCCCCACGACGATCAGCAGGCGCGCCAGGGCGTCCAGATGGTCGCTCGTGATGTAGCGCTGGTATCCGAAGGCCCAGCGGAGGATCACCATGATCGTCGCCACCGCCGCCACACCCGAGTGGACGGCGCCGATGACGAAGTACGGCGCGAAGATCGTCGAGTGCCAGTTGGCGACGAGCGCGGTGGCGAAGTCCCACGAGACGATCGAGTGGACGGAGACGAAGACGCAGAGCATCAGCGCCGAAAGCAGGAAGCTGGCCGTCTCCTGGAGCCGCCACTGGCGGGTCGTGCCGCGAAAGCCGATGGCCAGCGTCCGGTAGAACCGGTGCGGCAGGCCCGTCGTTCGGTCCCGCAGCACGGCCAGGTCCGGGAGCATGGCGACGTAGATGAAGAGGAACGTGCCCGTCAGGTAGGTGCCGATGGCGCTGGGGTCCCAGACGAGGGCCGACCGGACCGCCGGCCAGATGTCCCGGTTGAAGTCGTACGGGAAGATCCAATAGACACGCCAGGGCCGACCCGTGTGCATGAGCGGGAAGGTCGCCGCCGTCGCCAGCGCAAAGAACGTGAGCACCTCGGCGGCGCGGGTCACCGGCCGCCGCCATTCGGCCTGCGTCAGCCGGAGGATGCCGGAGATCATGACCCCGGCGTGGCTGATGCCGACCCAGAAGACGAAGTTCGTGATCAGGACCGCCCAGTACACGAGCCAGTTGTAGCCGAGGAGGCCGAGGCCGTAGGCCATCATGAAGCCGAAGGCGGTCAGGCCGGCCAGGACGATCAGCCCGAGCACCGCCGCGGCGATCCAGAACCAGCGCGGCGGGTGCAGGACGAAGTCCAGCAGGTCCGAGTTGATGACGTTGTCCGGCAGGATCAGGCGCTCTCGCATGGCACTTCTTTCATTTTCTCGCTTCTGACATCTCGGATCCGGTCAATATGGCTTGCCAATCACGACTACATGGCCCTGGAGGAACTCCTGTCGGGTCCGCAGGTATCGCTGGAGCTGCATCTCCCAGATGGCGACGGCCGGCACGAACCGGATCGCCAGGAAGTAGAGCACGATGGCGCCGCCGATCAGCCCGACGAGGGCGACGAGCGCGACCGGATCCGGCCAGAGCGTCGGCGGCACCGTCAGCACCGCCGACGCCGGGCCATGCTCGGCCCCGACCGGTCCGCGCTCGACCTGCTCGATGGACCAGGCGGCGACGTATAGCCGGATCCGGTCGAAGAGCAGCCCGACGAGGACAATGGCGGCCGGGATCGGCGACCGGACGACGCTGTGGCGGATGGGACGCCAGATGAGCAGGCCCACCGCGAGCACAAAGCTGCCGACGAAGGCGGCGATCGTGGCGCCGAGGTACGGACCCCAGACCGTCAGCTCCAGCACCCGCTGCTCGGCGGGCGTTCGCCCGTACCACTGGACGATGAAGCCCGACCAGAAGAAGTAGAAGTAGAGCAGCGAGAGGGCGAGGAGCATCCGGGCCAGCACCGAGAACTGGTCGAGCTCCAGATAGGCCCGGTAGCCGAGCGCCCGGAGCGCGGCGAGCAGCAGGATCATCGTCGCCAGCGCGCCCTGAAAGCCGGTGACGACGTGGTACGGCGGGAAGATGGCACTCTTCATCCCCGGCACCAGGCTCTGGCCGAGATCCGACGTCAGGAGCAGGACGACGTAGCCGTAGAACAGGAAATATAGGGCGCTGAGGAGGAACAGGCCGCGCTCCAGCGTCCGCCATTGAGCGATGGTCCCGCGCCAGCCCAGCGCGAGCGTCCGATAGGTTGCACCCAGGGCGCGGTCGCGGGCGGCGGCCAGGTCCGGCAGCGCGTCCAGGTAGAGAATCAGGAGGCCAAGGACCGCCAGCCCGACGACGGCGATGGTATCGTAGATGCGCGGCGCCCCCGGCCAGCCGAACCAGAGGCTCGGCCGGTTCTCGAACGACGGCAGGCGGCTGATCAGGGCCACGAAGATGGCGGCGTTCAGCACGCCCGGCACCGCGCAGAGCGCGGCGGCACGCCGGACGGGCGCCGCCCAGTTCCCCTTGCCGTACCGCGTCGCCAGGATGAGAATGGGCGCCGACTGGAACGTTGCCAGCAGATAGAAGGCGGCGGCCGTCAGGTAGGCCCAGACGGCCCGTCCCCCCGGCGCCGCCGGTGTCGGCCGGAGGACGAGCGCCAGGAGCACGGCCAACAGCAAGACGACCGCCGCGGCGGCGAGCAGCGGGGCGCCGCCAAGTCGACCCAGGAGGCCGCGGGTCAGGGCGGCCGCGCGGTCGGGATGGGCCGGCCGTTCATCCGGCGGGTGCATTGGGGTCCACCTTCTTGAGATAGATCACCGAGGGCTCCGTCCCGAGATGCTCCAGCAGCCGATACCGGCGGCGGTCCCGGGCGAGCCGGGAGACCCGGCTGTTCGGGTCTTTCAGATTGCCGAAGACGAGGGTGTTCGTCGGACATGCCTGGGCGCAGGCGGGCTGGACCTCCTGATCGCGGACCTGCCGCCCCGCCCGGCGGGCCGTGCGCTGGGCCCGGCGGATCCGTTGGACGCAGAACGTGCATTTCTCGATCAGGCCCCGCATGCGGACGGTGACGTCCGGGTTGAGCTGATTGTGGAGCGACTCGGGCCATTCCGGCTCGCGATAGTTGAAGAACCGGACCGAATACGGGCAGTTGTTGCCGCAGAACCGCGTGCCGACGCAGCGGTTGTACACCTGGACGTTCAGCCCTTCGTCGTTGTGGTAGGTGGCGTAGACAGGGCAGACGGGCTCGCAGGGCGCATTGTCGCAGTGCTGGCAGAGCACCGGCAGGAACCGCGCCTTGATGGTGGGATATTCGCCCTCCCAGTACCGCTCGATCCGGATCCACTCGATGGCCCGCCGCCGGTGGAACTGGTCCTCGGTGTTGATGGGGACGTTGTTCTCGGCCTGGCAGGCGACGACACACGCCTGGCAGCCGATGCACCGGTCGACGTCCACAACCATGCCCCAATTGTAGGCCGACGGCTCCATGCTCATTGCTTCGTGACCGGTACGACTTCCAGCCCCTCGAGCTGGCGGGCCTCGACGTTGCCTTCGAGCTTGGGCAGGCGCTGGGAGCGGCGCGCTGGCTTCAGGCGCACCCGGGTCGCCGCCCAGGCCAGCGCGCCGGTCTCCTCGTCGGCCAGCGGCGCCAGCAACGCCATCGGATTGGCGCCGCGGCCGGCGGCGTACCGTCCCGAGCGGCGATGCCCCTGGCCCAGCGGGATGCCGACGACCTGCGGGGGCGCCGCCGGGTTGATATAAACCGGCACTTCGATCTTCCCGACGGGCGACTCCACCTCCACGACGTCGCCCTCCCGCAGGCCCAGGTCGGCGGCTACGGAGGGGCTGATCTCGGCCCAGGTCTGCCAGACGACGGTCGTCACCGGGTCCGGCGCGGCCTGGAGCCAGGGCAATCGGGCGCCCTCGCCGGCGCCGAGCGTTGGCGAGGGAAAGACGATCAGGTGAAACGGGTACTCGGCGGCATCGCCCGCAAACCGCGGGGTCGGCGGCTCGCGGGGGATCTGTAGCGCCGGCGCGCCCCCCGGCGCAACCCCGGCAACCGGTTCCCACCAGCCGCCCTGGGCGAACAGGCGGTTCCAGAAGCTCTCGAAGCCCTCGCGCTCCGCCGCGCCCGGGATCCGGTCCTGAAGGTCTCGCATCACGTCCTGGAGCGCCTCGTAGCCGGTCTTCCACGGCAGCGCCCTGCGCACGTCGCCGCCCAGCCGTTCGGCGAGCGCCAGCAGGACGTCGGCGAAGGAGCGGGTGTCGAGGGCCGGGTTGACGATCGGCTGCTGGGTCGTGACGACGGCCATGCCGGGCGCCGGATCCGGCACCTCTGCCCCCCAATCCTCCAGCGGCAGGTGTACCGGCAGGATCAGATCGGCCATCGCGGCCGTGTCGTCGACGATGCCGGCGAAGCTCACGACGAGCTGGGCGCGACCGAGCGCGTCGGCGAGCTTCAGCTCAGCCGGCAGCCCGTAGACCGGATCGGCGCCGAGGACGAGCACGGTGTCGACGGCTCCGCTCCGGAGGTCGTCGGCGAGCCGGCGCCAGGTGTCGAGCGGCGCCGCCTGCGCTGTGGGCGCCGCGTACGGCAGCAGCGGTGGGGGATTGAACAGCATGCCGCCCTTCCGGCCGACGCTGCCGGCGATCTGGTTCAGCGCCAGGATTGCGGCCAGGTTGAAGCTGCCGTTCGTCTGGGCGCCGGCCGGGCCGCCGCCGATGGCCAGCGCCGGCCGGCGCTGGGCAAAGAGCCGAGCCAGCGCGCGCACGCGGTCGGCGCGAACCCCGGTGATCCTGGCGGTCCGCTCCGGCTCGTAGGCGTCGAGGGCGGCGCCGAAGATCTGCCCGCCGCCGGCGTCGAGATGCTCGGCCAGGATCACCTGGGCCAGGCTGAGCGCGAGGACGCCCTCGCTGCCGGGGTTGACCGGGATCCACTCGTCGGCGCTCGCCGCCGTCATGGAGAAGCGCGGCTCGACCTGCACGAGGTAGCCCCGATTGGGCCGGCCCTGGCGAAACTCGCCGTACTGGATGGCGTAGTGGACCGGCGAGAGCCACGTGCCGAGGAAGTCGGCCCCAAACGAGAGGATCATCGCCGCGTTCTGGATGTCGAGCTCCGGCAGGCGGTCCGCGCCGAGCGCCCGGCGCGCCGCCGCGCGCACCGGCGTGTCGGGCAGCGGGTCGAGGACGAGGTGGCGGGCACCGAACGCCTGGACGAACCGCTCGACGAGCGCGCCCCGGAAGCCGTCGCCCGGCCCCGTCAGGATTGCCACCTGCCCGGCGTTCCGGCCCGCCAGGAGCGCCTGCAACCGGTCGCCAATCGTCTTCAGCCCCTCGTCCCAGCTCGCCGAGGTGAACTCGGCGGCGCCACGCTCGCCCGTCCTCTTCAGCGGTCCCGGGATGCGGTCGGGGTGGTACAGCTCCTGGAGGGCGGCCTGCGCGCGGGCGCCGGTCTTCCCCAGGTTGACGGGATGGAGCGGATTGCCCTCGATCTTCTCCGCGCGCCCTTCGACGACCCGAACGATGATCCCATAACCGGCGCTGTCGCCCGGCGCGCGATAGCGCGTGGCGTACCAGTTTTCAAGCGCCGTCAGCTCATCCTCGGCCACCCGAAGCCGGCTCTGCATCCGGATCTCACGCGGCGGCGGCTGGCACCCCACGAACGCGACAGCCCCCGCCGACACCGCAGCCGTCTTCAAGAACGAACGTCGACTCGTCCGCATCGATCTCATCTCAAGCGTCATACCTCATACGTCAAGCGTCATACGTCAAGCGTCATACGTCAAGCGTCATGCGTCACCCGTCACCCACCACGTATGACGCATGACGCTTGACGCTTGACGTATGAGGTATGACCCATCACTCATCACTCATCACCCATCACTCGTCAATAGTGGCAGACCGAGCACTCGGTCCGCGCGTTCTGGCTCCGATGGCAGTCGAGACACTGCGCCATGTTGAGCGGCTGGGCCATTTTCACCCGAGCCATGGACTCGACCGCGCCGTGGCAGGTGCTGCAGGTGACGCCGGCCCTGATGTGCGGCTGGTGGACGAAATGCACGTGATCGGGCTGGCGATGAACGCGGATCCAATCGATCGGCTGCTGCTCCTGCCAGGCCCGAATGAGCTTCTGCACTTCAGGCAGACTGGTGCCGGCGACGTTGTGGCAGAACATGCACTGCTCGACGGAGGGCACGCCGGCGTTGATGCCCTGATCGGCGCCGCGATGGCAGAACTGGCAAGGAATGGCGTATTGCTGGGCGTGGACGACGTGGCTGAAATCGATCGGCTGCTGCGGTGTGACCGGGTTCGGCACCGCGGCGATGGCCGGCCAGACGACGACCACGAGCGCGATGGCGGTTGGCAAGGCGATCGCCACCAGGTAGAGCGCTCGCCGAAACGCGCGTGCGTCGAGCAGCATCTCAGATCAAGAAGCTCGGATAGATCGTCTGGAGCACGCCGATGGCGATCGAGAACCCCCGGCCCCAGGACGCCAGCGCGACGAGCCAGGAGCCCGCTGCGATCAGATAGAGCACCGGCCGGAGCGACGACTCGGCGGCGGTGACCTCGTCGCTCAGGTGCAGCGACGGGATGATGCCGAGGCCAAGCAGCAGCGCCATAGCGCCGTTGATGGTCAGTCCCACCGCCAGCGCCAGATGGCGCGTCGCGCTGAAGAGCTGGCTCCACGACTCAGCGTCGATAGAGGCAGGATCCACCGCTCACTCCGCCGACAGGCTCAGACAACCAGCAGCCCGGCCACATGCTTCTATCGTAGCACATGCCGCGCCAGCAGGCAAGCTATGGATTCGCTCACCCCAGGGTTTTCCACGGCGTTCCAAATGAGTACTGGCACGGATGGCACCACCCGCTGGTACTGATAGACTGAAAGTGATCATTCCTCTGAGTGATCAGGCTGCGGTGATCATCCCACAGGGAGGTGTACATGAGGAAGCTTGGTGTCGTTCTCGCGCTCGTCCTGGTCCTGCTGATGGCGATGGCTGTCCCCGCCTTTGCGCACGTCCACGGCATTACCCCGTTGTCCGAGTGCTCCGTAGACAACCCGAACTCGGGCGCAAACGCCGCACAAGGTGGCCCCATCACCGGTCTCATCGTTCGGGATGTGGCTAGTTCGCCCCTCGACGTTGGCGATGGGGGACGCAACGCTCCGGTGCAGTGTCCCTGAGCGGAGAATCGGCCGGCACGCGACCGGAACCGCGTGACAGCGAGGGCGCTGCTCTGGAAGAGGGCAGCGCCCTCGCTGCACCGAGGATGCGCATCGGGTACACTACTACTTCCTCTTGAGCTAGTGGGTGTGTGCGGCGGACCACCGTCTGTCATTCCGGGCCGTAGCGAGGAATCTCCCCGATGGTTGGGGCGCAACTGGACGCCGCGCGCGGGGCCGCACCTGACGGACCACAACAGCGTTTCACGGCTGGTACGTCACAGTGAACATCATCAGGTCCGCCTTCAGGTCGAAGGTGTTGCGGTTGGCTGCCTGAACGCGCAGCCGCAGCTCGCCGTTGGAGGACAGGAACCGTGTCGGATCGCCGCTCACGTCGACCGTGGTCTTGGCATCGGCGCTTGTCTGTGAAGTCGTGTTGAGCGTCTCCCAGGAGCTCGTCGCGAAGTTGTAGAGGGAGAGCGTTCGGTCAAAGCCGCCGGCGCTCGCGCCGCCGTCGTAGACGACCGTCAGCCCCACCAGGTTCCGTTGCTCGGCCGGCACCGTGTAGGAGCCGTAGCCGTCCACCACCTGCTTGCCGCCGACCTTGCCCGACCGGAGGTAGAAGTACTGGCCGTCGTCGGCGGTGAGGTCGCCCAGCGAGCCGTACGTCGATCCCTTCAGGACCTTCCACTCCTTCGGCGCGGCCGGCGCGGCCGTCTGAGTACCGGCCTGCTCGATGGTGTAGGTCTCCGTGGTCACGGCGCTGACGTTGCCGGCGGCGTCGACCGCCAGCGCCTTCAGCGTCCTCGAGCTGGCAATCGAGATGGGGTCGCCGTAGACCATCCCGGAGGTCGCCGTCGGGTTCGTCCCGTCAAGAGTGTAGCGGACAGTCGCGCCCGCCTCCGACGTGAGCGTGACCGACTGAGGCGATACGAATGTGCCCCCTTCCGGATTTGCCTTCGGCGGCGGCGGCGGCGTCACGTCGTTCAGGGCGTACTGGCCGAACTCGACCGGGTCGACGCTCAGCGTCGGGTCGGCGGCGCTGGTGACCCTGGCATTGGTCGTCGGCTTGCCGTTCGACGCCAGCGGCGTCGTGGCCACCCAGCCGGTGGGCAAGAGGACTTCGAGCTTGTACTCGGTGTTCGCCTTCACCTGGAAGGAGGCGAGGCCCCCGGCGTTGGTCGCTTTCTGCCCCAGCAGGGTCTTGCCCGTCCGGTCGAAGAGCCGGACCGTCCGATTGGCCAGCGGCACCTCGTGGTCGTCGTTCTCGCCGTCCCGGTCCTGGTCGTGGAAGGCCATCACGCCGATGGTGCCGAGCTGGATGAAGCCGACCCGGGCAACGGCGGTCTCGCCGGCGATGACGGAGACGGCGCTGACGGCCGGCGTGTCGCCCCTGGCCGGCGCGGTCGTCTCCGTCGCCCGCGTCGGGCGCCAGTCGAGGTCCGCGTCGAGCGGCTGCCGCAGCTTCACGGTGAACGTGTTGACCGTGTCGGGCGGCGTTCCGGGGTCATGATAGAACACGGCGAGTCCGTTGTTCCCGGTCGTCGCCGCGGCGATGGGCGCGGCCCCACCGGGTACCCAGAGCTCGGCCGACCAGCCCACGAGCTTCTTCTCGTTGCTCTGGCGCAGACCGTCGTTGTTCGTATCGTTGAACGGCTCGACGACGATCCAGACCTTCGGGTTGCGGTTGCCAATGGTCGCCGCCTGAGTCGTCTGCTCGATCAGCACCGTCGTGCAGGACGCCACCGTGCAGGTGAAGTTGGGCGTTTGCGTCGTGCCGTTGGTCGTGGCCGTCGCGCTCGAAAAGAACCAGTCCGGCTTGAGCGCCTGGGTCAACGTGTAGGAGCCGGCCGTGAGCTGTCCGAAATCGGCGATGCCGTTTAGATCGGTCGTGACGGTCTTCTCCTCGGGAGGCAGGTTCGGCGGGCCGCCGGACATCGTGACGTTCCAGCCGGCCAGCCGGCTCTCGCCTGCATCCTGGATGCCGTTATTATTGCTGTCGTTGAAGAGCTTGACGCTGAAGCCGGCATCGAGGGTGTACCCGGCGTATTCGTGCCTGCTCTCGTCTTCGGCCAGACCGACGGTGAAGGGCACCTGCCGCGTCGGCTTCCGCCCCGGCTCCGGCACGACCTCGACGGTGTAAGAGCCTGGCTTGAGCCCGTCGAACCTGGCGGTCCCATCGGCGGCCGTCGCGCCGGACCAGCGCTGGCCGCCACCGCTGATGGCGACCGGCCAGCCCGAGAGGCCACTGTCTTCGGGTTCGAGGACGTCGTCGCCGTCGCGATCGGCGAAGACCTGGACGGTCAGGTCGCCGAGGCGGACCATCCCGAACTTGACCTCGGGACGCTCGAACTGGCTCGTCGCGTCGGCCCGGTACGTCGTCGGCGTCGTCGCCGCCCAGTCGCTCCCGCTTGGCTTCGTCGCATCCTCCGGCAGCACGAGCTTCAGGTCGTAGGCGCCGGGCGCCACGAGGAACCGGGCCTTCCCGCCGGGCTCGGTCGACCGCGTGTCGAGCACGGCGGTCCCATCGGCGGCGAGGAGTTGGACTTCGACCTCTTCGACGCCGGACTCGCCATTGCTGCGTGTCCCATCCATGTTGCGGTCGTCGAAGACCTGAGCTTCGATCTGCACCTGCTCCAGGAGCATCAGCGGATGGTAGTCCGCGGTGTGGGGGTTATCCCCGGTGTCGGCGGTCGTTCCCTTCTTCAGGTCGTCGGGGTAGGAGACGGGGGCCGGCTCTGGCCGCGGGTAAACCCGCATGATGCCCCAGAGGCCGCCCGACTGGTGGTGGAAGAAGACGCCGCAGTTGTACTTGTAATCGCCATACGATCCGGTCGAGCCGCCGGCGTCGAAGTGAATGTTGAGGGCGCGGCCCACACTGAACCCGCCGCTCGTCCCAATCAGCTCGGTCTCGCCCGGCTCATCGAACGGCTGGCGGGGCCAGGCGTGGCCCGAGACCTGGAACGTGTGCTGGCGCGGCTTGTCGCCGCCCTGGAGCACCCGCAGCCGGACCGGGTCGCCGGAGTAGGCCCGGAAGATGGGGGTATACGGCTCGCTGTGGACGTAGGAGCTGAAGACGTAGGCGAGGTCGGCGCCGTTCTCGATGCCGTCCAGCGCATCGCCGGACTGCCTGCCGAGCCGGCCGGCGAACGAGGCGTTCCGGTAGTTGAAGCCCTTCTCACCCCGGTCCTCGGCATCCGGCATTCCCGCGATCGGCTCCTCCGGCGTCGGCGGGTGGTCGAAGGCGTCGACCAGCGGGTAGCCGTCGCGGTCCCGCAGGTTCAGCCCGTCCTGGAAGAACAGAGTGAACTCGCGGTAGTCGGGCTGGCCGGGCACCCGGATGTCGGCCTGGACACCACTACGGATCGGCTTGCCGGTCAGCGGATGGTGATAGGTCGCGTTCTTCGGCTCCACGTTGAGCGCCGCGAAGAGGCCGTGGTGGCGGTGCCCGCGCACGTCGCCGTAGTCGGTCAGGTTGATGGCGCCCAGCTCGCCGGGTGCCACGTCGTCGGCGTACCAGCGATACAGGGTCGACTCGCCAGGGCCCACGGTCTGGTCACGATTGTAGCCGACGGTGGCGCCATCCGAGCCGCGGACGTCGTAGAGCAGGAGGGCGGGATGGAGCGAAACCCGCAGTCCGGCCGGGACACCGGTGAGCGGCTCCACGACGAGGGGCGGGTCGCCGCCCCGGGAGTCGGTGTCGTGCGCCCCAAAGAGCCCGTGCTCGGTCGCAAACCGGCCGCCGGGGTCGATCAGGTTCGTCAGGGTGACTTCGATGCAGTCCCCCTCGTTGGCCCGGATGACCAGCGGCTCCGGATTCGGGTCCGCTGCCGCGCGCGCCGCCGCTTGCTGGGGCGCCTCCCCGTCCTCGACCAGCGCGTACATCAGCGCGTACGGGTCGTTGTAGCCGTACTCGTTGTAGGCAATCTCCCGTTCGAGCGCGACGACGTGGTACTGGCGGAGCGGCGACCCCGAAGGACAGGGGTTGCCGGGCTTGCTCGCCTTCTGTGGCGGCTTCCCGTTCGCACTCCAATTGATGGAGCTGCCGCCTCCATTGGCGACCGGCAGGGCGTTGTCCGGCAACGCCAGCAGCCCCGAGCGCGCCTTTCCGGACACGCGCAGGATGCCCCAGACGCCGAGCCATAGATCGTCCGTCGAGGTGGTCGAGTACAGGTAGTCCCCGAGACAGTCGTCCTCCTCGGCGCTGCACTCCATCCTCGGGATCTCGAAGTTGAAGGCGTCGGAGATCCCGAGTGCCCGGGCGTTCACCAGCGGTGAGCCGGGGTCGTCGGGCTCGTCGCGCCAGCGCATGCCGTGGATCTGGAGGACGTGCTGCTCCTCCTGCGCGCCCTGAATCAGGCGCACCCGGACGCCATCGCCGGCGTACGCCTGGAGCAGCGGCGTCATCGGGTCGCCGAACACCCACGAGCTGAAGCGATAGGCGGGATCGACGGGGACGCCGTCTCTCTCCCCCCGAAGGACGAGCGGGGCGTTCCGGTAGTTGACTCCGAACACGCCCGGATCGTCGTCGGGGTACTCCTCCGGCTCACCCGGCGCGCCGTTCGGCTTCTGTCCGGGGATAGCAGAGATGCAGTCCACCTCCCCTGGCAGGCAGGGCCGGTAGTTGGACACGAAGTCCTGGATGGCCAGGCTGTACTCCCGGAAGTCGTCGCTGGAGCCAGGGCCGACGACGTCGCGGTGCGTCCCCACGGCGGTGCCGACGCAGGCGTTCGGAACCTCCGAGGCCGACTCACAGACGGTCCCGTGGGCGGGATCGTTGATGGGCTGAAGGTACTCGCCGGTGAACGAGTTGCGGATGTCCATCCCCTTCGGCTCGACCACCAGGGCGCTGAAGTACCCCCGGTTCTGGTCCTCGGCCGGGAAGTGGTGGTCGTGGGAGAACACGGTCCGCAGCTCGTAGTCGGCGTACCAGCGCTCGTGGAGCGTCTGCCCCCGCGGGCAGGTGGCCGCCGACGAGCAGCTCCAGGCTGGATCGAACGAGGGCGGCGCCGGCACGCGGCAGCCACCGCCAACCGGTTGGTCCCCGTTGAAGCTATCCGGATCGCAGCTCTGCGTGCCCGCCAGCACCCGCTCGTCGAACTCCCTCTGTTCCTGACTGAAGGCCGCCTGCTGGTTGTTCCAGCCGTTGGAGGCGCCGTCGGACGCCGTCACGTCGAACTTGACCAGGTGGATGTGCTGGCCGACCATGTTCGTCTGGATCAGCCTCAGATAGTCGTCGTTGCCGACCCAGTTGGGCAGCCGGTTGGTCAGGTTGAAGTTGACGCAGTCGCCCGCGTTCACCCGGAAGAAGAGCGGCTCCGGCGGCTGGCCGGCCAGGACGGCGTCGACGTCCTGGTCCAGCACCAGGATGCGCCCCTGGTTGTCGTGCCAGCCGGCTTCGTTGTAGACGATGTCGAGCTGGATGATGGAGACGTTGTACGTCACCTCCCGGGAGCCGGGCCGGCAGGGGTCGACCAGCGGCCCGCCCGGCTTGGGGAGCTTGAGCTGAGCGGGCGGGTTGGCCGGGTCGTAGCCGGGGTTGTAGCGGAGGAGCGAGACGTTGCGCTCGACCGCCAACTGGTACGCGATCTCGGCGGCGCCCGGCCGGACCAGCGCCAAGTCGGGGCTGATGGTCGTCGCACCGCTCGTGAGGGTGTCGGCCGCGGTGAACAAGAGCGACGCCGCCCGGCTCCACAGCCCGAGCTTCACGACCCACGGATCGCCGGCACGACCGGCGCCGGTGACCGTGGCGTGGACGACGCCATTCAGCTTGTTCAGCTCCGCCTGGACCGCTGCTGCCGACGCGTTGTAGGCGATCGGCTCCGTCGTCTCGATGCCGTACCTGTCCGTCTCGAATCTCAGTCTGAACGTGCCGCCGTCGGCGCCCTCGGTCGTCGTGGTGACGGCAACGGTGCCATTCGTCAGCTTGGTGCCGTCCGCCGTCATCTGGGCGACGTCGGCCCCGCCGGGGTTGAGGAACGTCACCGTCCAGGGATCGGCCGACGTGCCCGTACCGGCCACGGCCACGTCGGCAACGTTGGGCAGCGCTTCCAGCGCGGCCTCGATCGTGGCGGCCGGGGCGTTGTAGGCGATGGCGCCGGTCGGCTGGCCCTCGAACGTAAGCACGAAGCTGCCGCCATCGCGGCCTTCCGTCGTCGTCGCCACGGTGGCGGTGCCGCTGGTCAGGCCCGCGCCGTTCGCCACCAGTTGAGCGACGTCGGCGCCGCCAGGATCGTCGAAGGTAACCAGCCAGGGGTCGGCAGTCGTGCCGGCGCCGGTCACGGCCACGTCGGCGACGTTGGGCAACGCTTCGAGCGCCGCCTCGACCGCTGCCGCCGGGGCGTTGTAGGCGATGGCGCCGGTCGGCTGGCCCTCGAAGGACAACGTGAAGGTCCCGCCATTCCCGCCCTGGACCGTCGTCGCGATGGCAATGGTCCCGCTCGTCAGCCCCGTGCCGTCGGCCACCATCTGGACGACGTCGGCGCCGCCGGGGTCGGCGAAGGTGACGACCCACGGGTCAGTTGCCGTGCCGGAGCCGGTCACAGCCACGTCGGCAACGTTGGCGAATGCTTCGAGGGCGGCCTCGATCGTGGCGGCGGGGGCATTGTAAGCGATGGCGCCGGTCGGCTGGCCGTCGAAGGTCAGGGTAAAGGTGCCGCCGTTGGCGCCCTCGGTCGCCGTCGTGATGCTGACGCTCCCGCCGGCCAGACCCGCACCGTCAGCCGTCATCTGTGCGACATCGGTGCCACCGGGATCGGCGAAAGTGACGAACCACGGGTCGGCCGCCGTGCCGGAGCCGGTCACAGCCACATCAGCGACGTTGGGCAGCGATTCTAGCGCGGCCTCGATCGTGGCGGCGGGGGCATTGTAAGCGATGGCGCCGGTCGGCTGGCCGTCGAAGGTCAGGGTAAAGGTGCCGCCGTTGGCGCCCTCCTTTGTCGTCGTGACGGCGACGGTGCCGCTGGTCAGACCGGCTCCGTTGGCTGTCATCTGAGCGACGTTGGCACCGCCCGGATCAACGAACGTGACCAGCCAGGGATCGGGCGTCGTACCGGTGCCGGTCACGGCGACGTCGGCGACGTTGGGCAGCGCCTCCAGCGTGGCCTCGACGGCGGCGGCCGACGCGTTGTAGGCGATGGCACCGCTCGGCTGGCCCTCGAATGTGAGGGTGAAGCTGCCGCCATTCCCGCCCTCGGTCGCCGTCGCGATGCCGACGGCGCCGCTCGTCAGGCCCGTGCCGTCGGCCACTGTCTGGGCGACGTCGGCATTGCCGGGGTCGACGAAGGTGACGACCCAGGGATCGGCAACCGTACCGGTGCCGGTCACAGCTACGTCGACGACGTTCGGCAGCGCTTCCAGCGCGGCCTCGATCGTGGCGGCCGGGGTGTTGTAGGCGATGGCACCGGTTGGCTGGCCCTCGAACGCGAGCACGAAGGTGCCGCCGTCGGCACCCTCCGTGGTGGTCGTAACGGTGACGGTGCCGCCCGTCAGCCCGGCGCCATCGGCCACCATCTGAGCGACGTTGGCACCGCCCGGATCGACGAACGTGACCAGCCAGGGATCGGCCGTCGTACCGGTGCCGGTCACGACGACGTCGGCGATGTTGGGCAGCGCCTCCAGCGCGGCCTCGACGGCCGCGGCCAGGGCGTTGTAGGCGATGGCCCCGGTCGGCTGGCCGTCAAAGGTCAGCGTGAAGCTGCCGTCGGTCGCGTCGGTGGCGACCGACTGAACCTCGTTCCGCGGCGCCGAGGTGGTCGAGATCGTCTGAACCTCATTCCGCGGCGCCGAGGTCGTCGAGACTGCCTGGACCTCCCGGACCGGCCCGGCGCTGGTCGAGACCGTCTGGACCTCGTTCCGCGGCGCTGAATCGGTCGAGACGACCTGGACCTCGTTCCGCGGCGCCGAATCGTTCGAGACGACCTGGACCTCGTTCACCGGTGTCGCGTCGGTGGCGATGGCCTGGACCTCGTTCCGCGGCGCCGAATCGTTCCAGATCGACTGGGTCTTCTCCAGGATGTCGGGGGCGAGGCCCTTGCCGGCGACGATCCGGGTGGCCGGGCGGAGGTCCTCACGGGCGACGGTGTTCGGGACGTCGGCGCTGCCGTTGGACTCGCTGACGCCGTTCAAGGGCTGCGGTGCCCGCCAGCCAAACTGCCCCGGGATGAACCGCGGGTAGCCGGGGTTGAACTCGTCTGGGAGCGGCGCCACGTCGGCGGCGGCTGCGCGGTCGGGCAGTGACACGAGTGCCCGCACCTTGATCCCGTCCGGTGTCCGCCCGGTGCCGTCCTCCCGCACGTCATGGACTCGGAGCAGCGCCCAGAAGCCCTCGGCAAAGTGCGGGTAGAGGTGGCAGTGGAAGATCGAGTCGCCGACGGTGCCCGGCTTGCTGCCGGCGCCGAACAGCAGGTCAGCCGTGAACGCCTCTCCCGGCCCCATGGTCTGGGAGTCGATGGTCGTCGCCTGGGGCCGGCGAGCGTTGACGTTCGCGGGATCGCTCGGCGGCGCGCCCGGCTGGCCGGGGGTGTTGCCCGAGCTCCCTACGTCGAAGGGGTCGCTCAGCCACTGGTGGGCGTGAAGGTGGAAGACGTGCGTCTCCTTCGGCCCGGCGTGAGCGAAGCGAATCTTGATGGCGTCGAACGTATAGGCGTGGGTGACGTTGGCGGCGTAGCAGCCGGTGGGAATCCCGCAGTCCTCGGGGTCGGCCACCCGGCTCACGTTCGGCTGGCCGTTGTTCCCCGGATAGAGCGGGTGCCAGGTCGGGTACCAGGGTCCTTTCCCGCTGGCCAGCTTGACCAGGCCGGGGTCGCCGTGGGGCCACGAGGATAGCCAGGTCTCCTCGCCCACGCAGTCGGGGCAGCGGTTGAGCGGCGCCTGCCGCTGCAGGAGCGGCTCGACGCCGAAGTTGAACCCGAGCCCGACCGAGGGGATCTCATCCTGGGAGATCTGGATCGATTCCCGGAAGGCGACCTCGTTGGGGCCGTGGAGATCGGGGATCGACCCGTTGTGCGCCTTGCCCTGGGCGGCGGGCGGGACGATGATGGCCTCGATGTAGAGATCGCCGCTCTGGCTGCCGGTCCCCGTGTACAGCTCGTTGCCGCTGACGGGGTCGTACCACTCCGAGCCGGCCGGCTCGACGACGAGGGCACCGTAGAGACCGTGGGCGTTGCTGCCGCCATCGGCCTCGGAGCCGGCCAGGTTGCCGTGGTCGTGGAAGAAGTAGAGGCCCTCTTTCGAGGGAGCCCGCCAGTAGTACAAGATGTGCTCGCCGATGCCGACGGTCGTGTCGGCGTTCCAGCCCACCCGGCTGCCGTCGGAGCTCTGGGCGTCGTACGACGGGCCGTGGACGTGGATCGAGGCGCGCGGGTTCTGGGCCAGCTCTTCGCCCGGCGTCGCGCTCAGCTCGTTCTTGAACATCACCTCGACGCATTCGCCTTCGTTGGCGCGGAGCACCAGGGGGCGGGGGCGGACCCGGCGGGAGCCCGGACTGGCCGGGTCGCCGAGGGGCACCCACCAGTTCTGCACGGCTGCCTTGTCACCCGAGAGCACGTAGATCTGGCCGTTCGGATTGTGGTCACCCCAGCGGTTGAACGGGACGTCGACGCTGATGGCCTCCACTTCGTAGGACCGGTTGACCGTCGCGGCGGTGCAGGGCGCCGGCACGACCGCCGCCGGCGCCGGCTGCGCCGGCCCATCTGGGGTCAACGCCCGCACCGGCACCAGCGACGCGACGAGCATGGCGGCGGTGACGACGTTGACGAACCCCCGAATCGGGTGCCATTTGATGGTTTCTGGTTCCTGGTTCCTGGTTCCTGGTTGTTGCCTTCCCAACCAGGAACCAGGAACCAGAAACCAGAAACCCCGTTCCCGACGTTGCAGCACCAGCGAGACGAGCCCGGCGAGCGGCAGATTGGCGACGAGCGCCAACAGTCCGTTCTGGACCATATGACTGGGCGAGAGCAGTTCGTGTCCCGCGTGGGAGGCCCCGAACAGGGCATCGTGGATCGGGCTCGCCACGGCGAGGAGTGTGCTCGTGCAAAGGGCGATGGAGGCGGTGGCTGCCGCGCTCGACAACAGCCGCCAGAGGCCCCGGCCGTCGCGTTCGAGCAGCCGACCTGTCACCCATAGCGCCAGCCACACGCCCAGGAAGATCAGCGGCAGCGCCAGCGTGGCATCGCGCAGCCAGTGGAGGGCGCCGTGCGGCGCGCTCTGCTCGACGGCGCCGGCCAGGTCGTGCAGCAGGTGGAGCCAGAGCCCGCCGCCGTAGGCGAGCGCGATGGCGTACGCGGCGATGGCCGAAAGAGGCATCGGGCCCCCAGGCCATCGCCGAGCGAACGCGCGGATGAAGCCGGTGAGGGCTGCGCTCATCGGAGTGCTCCTGTTCGTCGTGCCGGCCCGGCGGCGCTCTCGATGCCCGCTGGCTGCCGCGCGGTGGTCGACTGAGAGCGCCTAACGAAACCGCAGAGGCGCAGAGAACGCAGAGAAGATCGCAGAGAAACGAGCGCCGTTGTTCGT